>NZ_JAOPXI010000036.1 GCF_025965215.1 Marmoricola sp. | reverse complement strand
GCGCGGCCCAGACCGTGGTCGCCGGGAAGGCCACCGCGACCACGCCGAGGACGACGACGACAGCGCCGACCAGTCGGCGCAGTGCCAGATTGGTGCCGGTCGCGCGCTGGCGCAGCAGGAAACCGAGAGCAAGCGTGCCCGCGATCAGCAGGATCTTGATGATCATGCCGTGAACCTCAGCCGTGCGGCCGCGAGGTCGAACAGCACGTTGATCGCGTTCAGGTTCCGCTGGCCCTTGGCCTGGGAGTAGGCGCTGTACCGCACGGTCGTGGAGACCTCGCAGTAGGTCAGCCCGGCCGAGCTGATGGCGCTGGTGAGCTCGCTGGCGTGCGCCATGCCGCACTGACTCAGGTGCAGGTCGGGACGCGCGCGGGTGTTGATGACGCGAAGTCCGTTGTGCGCATCGGTGACGTCGAGGTGGGTCGTCAGCCGGGTGAAGGCGACCGCGGCCTTCAGCAGGACCCGTCGTGCCGAGGGCATGTCGACGGTGGCGCCGGTGAAGCGCGACGCGAGCACGATGTCGACACCCGTGGCCCGCGCGCGAGCCAGCATGCGGACCGCGTCCAGGACCAGGTGCTGGCCGTCGGCGTCGAAGGTCACGGCCCAGCTGAACTCGGGCCGTGCCGCGACCCAAGCGAGCCCCGTCTCGAGGGCAGCGCCGGCACCAAGGTTGATCGGGTGACGGGCCACTGCGGCCCCCGCGGCCCGGGCCAGGGAAGCCGTGTCGTCAGCACTGCCGTCGTCGACCACGAGCACATGTCTGAACTGCCCGAGGAGCTCGGTCACGACACCGCTGATCGAGGTTGCTTCGTTGTACGCCGGGATGACGATGCAGACGTCTTCGTTCGACACGGTCGGCCCCCTGCCTCGAATGGTGTCGAGTCGATTCTCAACCACCACAGAGGGGGGCGAAAGGGACATAGCGGAAAATCAGTGGAAAAGCCGCAAAGTTGTCCGATCGGATGACCGGACATAGCCCGATATGACTAGGGCGTGCGCCGACCTCTCCTAGTCGAGGCCGAGGGAGAACGCGGACTCCAGGTCGTGCTGCGAGTAGGCGCGGAACGCGATGTGGGTCTCGGTCTCCAGAACGCCCGGCACCTTGTTGAGCCGATCGGCGATCGTCGCCGCGACGGCGTCGTGGTCGCGAACCCGGACCATCGCGATCAGGTCGATCTTGCCCGTCACCGAGTAGACCTCGCTGACGCCGTCGAGGGCCGCGATCGCCTCGCCCACCTCCGGAATGCGTGCGACGTCGGCCTTCACGAACACGATGGCGGTGATCATGGAAGCAACCTACAACGCCTCACCGGGCCGGCCGGTGGACCGTGGTGATCGAGCGGCGTTCGTCGAACGGGACCAGCGAGGTGCGCGACAGCTCCACCGCATCGTGGGCGGCCAGGTGGCGCGAGGCGCCGCGTATCGGACATGTCCACTCGCCCTCGACGTGCACCAGGCGGATCCCTGGGCTCTCGAGCCAACGCAGGATCTTCTCGGTCTCCTCGGCGGTGGCCTCGGGCGTCGGCCCGAGGCCGGGCAGCACGGTCTCGGCGCTGGCGCGGAGGCCGTCGACCCAGGTGCCGGCGTGAGCGTCGGGCGGGATGACCCCGGCTGCTGCGAGGCGGCCGAACCGAACGACGTGAACCGCCCAACGACCGTCGTCCTCGCGTCGGGCCGCGACCACCTCGGGGCACCGGGTCAGCGCGCGCAGTCGCTGGGTGCGCGAGGCGGCGCGCACGAACGACGCGAGCCGGTCCCGGTGCACACCGGCGTCCTCATAGCGCTCCTCGCGGCTCAACACCTCCATCCGCCGGCTGATTGCCTCGACGACCTCGTCGGCCCGGGAGAGCAGGTTGTCGCGCAGGACGGCGACGGTGGCTGCGTAGTCGTCGAGGTCTGCGCTCCCGTCGCAGGGAGCAAGGCAGCGATCCATCTCGGCCAGGACGCATGCCGATCGCGACGGGGCGAGGGGGAGCCGACCGCTGCACTGGCGGATCGGGAAGGTGTCGTGCAGAGCGGCCAGCGTCTTCTCCGCTCGCTTGCGTGAGGAGAACGGTCCGAGGTAGTCGGCGTCGTCGTCGAGCACTGTGCGCACCATCGAGAGGCGGGGCCAGGGTTCGTTGGTCAGCTTGATCCAGTGCACCTTCTCGGGGAACCTGCTGCGCCGGTTGTAACGCGGCTTGTGCTGGGCGATCAGCCGGAGCTCGCGCACCTCGGCTTCCAGGGGTGTCGCGCACTCGATGCCGTCCACACCGGCGGCGAGTCCGACCATCTCCCCCATACGTGACCGAGTCTCGGAGGCGGTGAAATAGGAGCGGACGCGGGTGCGCAGGTCACGGGAGGTCCCGATGTAGAGCACCCGCTTGCGATCGTCACGGAACAGGTAGACGCCGGGCGCGTGCGGCAGCTCCTCGGCGAGGTGTCGCTTCTTGCGCTGGGCCGTGGTCACCCGCGAGCTGAAGGTCTGCAGCTCCTCGATCGTGTGCACGCCGAGGCTGCCGAGTCGCTCGAAGAGCCCGTGCAGCACGTCAACGGTCGCGCGGGCATCGGCGAGCGCCCGATGGTTGGGCGTCGTACCGGAGCCGAACGCGATCGCCAGTGAGCTCAGCTTGCAGTTCGGTGCATCGTCGCGGGTGACCACGCGTCGGGCGAGGCGGGCGGTGTCGAGGACTTCGAACGCGGGCCACCGCGTGCCCTGCACCTCGGTGAAGTGACGCAGGAACCCGACGTCGAACGGAGCGTTGTGCGCGACCAGGATCGAGCCGCGGGCGAACTCCAGGAAAGCCGGCAGGGCGGACTCGATCGTGGGGGCGCCGGCAACCATGGCGTTGGTGATGCCGGTCAGGACGGCGATGAACGGCGGGATCTCCGCGTGCGGGTTGACCAGCGTCTGGAACTCGCCGAGCACCTCGCCACCGCGCACCTTGACGGCACCGATCTCGGTGATCATCGAACCCTGCGAGAACGCTGCTCCGGTGGTCTCGAGGTCGACGACGCAGAAGGTCAGGTCGCGCAGCGGGCGTCCGAGCTCGTCGAAGCTCATCTGGCTGGCCCAGCGCGTGGCCGTGGTGGCGGCATCCTCGGCGCTGGCGGTGGTCATGCTCTCCACCGTAGGAAGGGCCGCCGACAGATCTGACCTCGACGCGCGCAATAGGCTGCTCGGAGATCGGTCGGAGCTCCCGGCCCCGGTTCGAGCTGAGATCGAGGAGAGACTGTGGGAGTCGCCCTTCCCGGACCGCACCAGCGCTGGCGCTGTGGAGGTTGCGGCAACCTGACCCGGTTCGACGTCGCCCGGAGCCGCCGTACCAAGGAGTTCTGGCACTTCGACCTCGCCGGTGAGCACCGCGTCGAGGAGACCGAGCTGCGCGACGAGGTCGTCGACTCGGTCACCTGCCGGTGGTGTGGACGCTCGGATGCGATCGAGCTGGTCGACCGGAACGACGTGCAGGCAGGTGCCTCTCCGGGGGCGTGAGCCGTTTCTGTCGGTGGGTGCTGTCAACCTCTGATCAGCCCACTGTCGACGACGGGCCCAGAAGAGGAGAGTGAACCGATGAGTGTGCGCATCGACTGCGACACCTGCGTGGTCCGCGGCCTGTCCTGCCACGACTGCGTGGTGACGGTCCTGCTCGGCCCACCACCCGAGCTGAGCTTCGATGCCGACGAGCAGGAGGCCCTGGCCGTGCTGGCGTCCTCAGGCCTCGTCCCGCCGCTGCGGATGGTCACGGCGATCCCGGGCGCCGCCGTCGAATCTGCCTGACAGCGGGCATTTCTGTGGCGGTTGTGGCCAGTGGGGCACGTGTTCCGCTTCACACCCGCGACACGCGGGGCAGGTTTGGCGCCTCGTTACCGTTCGGTTACCGTCAGTCCTCAAGTCCCTGCACGAGTGACCGACCGGGTTGCTCAGGGGCTGCGCTGAATCCGGCGACATGCTTCTCGGAGGGCATGGGACCGGAGCCGGGGAACCACATCTACATGGGGTGAATCCGGCGCACTCAGGCCAACGTTCGACGGCCCGTGTGTGCTGGTAGGGCGATCTTTGCGTCCGAATCCGTCAGCTCACCTGGTAAGCGTTCGACAAAGAGGAGACCGTCCGCTCGTGCTCCACGGCCGGAAGCGCACCAGCGCTCTTGTGGCGATCGTCATCGCCCTGTTCACTGCCCTGATTTCCCTCGGCATCGGCCTCGACAGCCCTGCTGCCGTGGCCAAGCCTGACCTGAGAACTGCGAAGAAACAGGTCGCCCAGCTCGAGCACCAGGCTGAAGTCGCGTCGGAGCGCTTCAACGCCGCGAAGGTCAAGCTGGCTGCGACGAGCGTCACGCTCAGCGCGCTGAACGCTGACCTGGCGCGGCAGCGGGCGGTTGTCGACACCATGCGCAAGCAGGTCGCGACGATGGTCGTGGACCAGTACCAGGGCGACGCGCTCTCGATGACGTCGCAGGTCGTACTCGCACGCAACCCCGACGCCTTCCTCTCCAACCTCAATGCCGTCTCGGCGTACAACGACCAGCGCGGTCAGGTGATGGGCGAGTACAGCACCGAGCTGAACCGGCTCCAACTGCGCCAGTCGGCGGCCCGGGCCGAGGCGAGCACGCTGCGCGCCCTCAAGAATAAGATGGCGGCCGACAAGGCCCAGATCGACAAGCAGTCGGCCAAGGCGCAGGCGGTGCTCACCAGCCTCCAGCCGGTGGTGCGCACCCAACTGGTCGGCCGGGCCTACACCGGCCCCCTGCCTGTGGTGCCGGCCAGTGGCCGGGCTGCGGCTGCGGTCGCCTACGCGATGGCCCAGGTCGGCAAGGCCTACGTCTACGGTGCCGCCGGTCCGAACGCGTTCGACTGTTCCGGCCTGACCATGCGTGCCTGGGGTGCCGCCGGCGTGGCGCTGCCGCACTCGGCAGACGCCCAGCAGGGTTACGGCACGCGGGTGCCGGAGAGCCAGCTCCAGCCAGGCGATCTGGTCTTCTACTACAGCCCCGTCAGCCATGTCGGCATGTACATCGGCAACGGCCTGATCGTCAACGCGGAGAACCCGAGCAGCGGTGTCCGGATCACGAGCCTGCACTCGATGCCGTACTCCGGTGCGGTCCGGCCGGGCTGAACCAACGTTGCGCGGGTGGGTCGCGGCGGGTGTAGCCACCGTTCTGCTGACCCTGACCGGCTGCGCCGGCAACGCCAGCATCCCCCCGCCGGCACCGGCCTCGGACAGCATCAGCAGTCGTGGTGTGCAGGCCGCTACCACGATCGACGCGTTGCTCGGTGCCCTCTCCTCGGGGGACGTCGCCGCGGCATCACAGCTCGGAACGCCTGCGGCCAGAGGTCTGGTGGGCTCGCTCGCCGAGAACGTCCGGAGCCTTCACCTGGTCGACCTCTCGCTGAGGTACGTCGACGAGGACGCCGCCGTGTCACCACCGGACGCGGCCGGCCCGGGTGCGTGGACAGGCACGGTCGAGGTCATCTACCGGCTCCGTGACTGGGACGACGCTCCGATCACCGTCGAGACACCGGTGACGTTCGTGCCGGGGGCGCACGGTCAGCTGATCGCAGGCATCGGCGGCAGTGACGGCCGTACGCCGGTGTGGATGACCGGGCCGGTGCAGGCGCTGGTCGCTGGACGCACCCTGGTGATCGCCCAGGACGGCCAGGGTGCACGTGACTCGCTGCTCGCCCAACGCGCGATCCGGGCCGTTGACCAGGTGCTGCCTCGCTGGGGCGGGAAGCTCGTCGTCGAGGCTCCGGCCACCGAGACAGGCCTGGACCAGGCACTCGGGGCGCCGCAGGCCCAGTACGCCGACATCGCGGCGGTGACCGGCAGCGTCGACGGATCGCTTGACCGGACCTCACCGGTCCACGTCTTCCTCAACCCGCGCGTGTTCGACGCTCTCGGTCCGCGCGGAGCCCAGGTGGTGATCAGCCACGAGAGCACCCACGTGGCGACCCACGCGACGTTCGCCACGATGCCGACCTGGATGATCGAGGGCTTCGCCGACTACGTGGCGCTCGCGCATGCCGGGATCCCCGTCGCGACGGCTGCCTCGCAGATCCTGGCGCGGGTGCGCAAGCAGGGCCCGCCGGACCACCTGCCCACGACCGCCGAGCTCGCGCCGACCGCGAGCGATCTGGGCGCGACCTACGAAGAGGCGTGGCTGGCGAACCGTTTCATCGCCCGCGAGCACGGCGAAGCCAAGCTGGTGGCCTTCTACTACGCGGTCGACAACGGGATGGCGGTCGGCGAGGCGTTCCGGCGCGTCCTGGGGACGACCGAGGCTGCGTTCGTGAAGCGCTGGCAAGTCGATCTCCGGCACCTCGTGAAGGGCATGGCAGGCTGAGGGTGTGAGCGATCAGGCCGGTCCGAGCGTGCGCCTGAGCCTCGTCGTGAGCGTCCTGACCGCCGGCAGCGTCGTCGTCCTCTCCGCGGTCCTGATCCCGTGGCACTGGCTACCTGGTCAGCACGTCCACGCCGTCGCTGCCAGCAGCGTCTTCAGTCTCGCCCAGATCGGTCGGGCCGAGCGGGTGTCCTGGGCGCTGCGGCAGTCCAGCTGGGCCAACCTGGTGCTGGGACTGGCAGTCGCGTCGGGGCTGGGCTTCACCGGGCTCGGCAGCAGGTTGATGGCGAGGCTGCGCGGACCGTGGTGGCTGCGCGTCGCCTGGGGCACGGCTGTGGTGAGCCTGGCCGGCGTCCTGGTCCAACTTCCGTTCGGGGTCCGGATCCAGCGCGTCGAGGTGGCCGAGGGGCTGAGCACGCAGAGCTGGTCGGGCTGGCTGGTCGACCAGGCCACCGGGTACCTGGTCACGGTCGTGTTCACCGCGATCGCACTGCTCGCGATCATGGCGGTCGCGCGCCGGGCGCCCCGGGCGTGGCCGGCCTGGGCGGCCGCTGCGGCCGCGGTGCTGGCGCTCGTCGGCTCCTTCGCCTATCCGGTCGTCGTCGAGCCGCTGTCCAACCACTTCACCTCGATGGCCCCGGGTCCGCAGCGGGCCGACATCTTCACGCTGGCGAAGGTGGAGCACGTGCACATCAGCGACGTGCTGGTGGCCGACGCCTCGCGCCGTACGACGACCCTGAACGCGTACGTCTCCGGTTTCGGGAGCACCCGCCGGGTCGTGGTCTACGACACGGTGCTGACCCAGCTGACCCGGCCCGAGATCGATTCGGTCGTGGCCCACGAGCTGGGCCACGCCAGGCACCAGGACGTCCTGGTCGGCACGATCCTGGGCGCGCTGGGGTCGGCGTTCGGTGTCGGCCTGCTCGGACTGGTGTTCAGCAACCCTGCCCTGCTGCGACGTGCCCGGGTGTCCGGGATCGCGGATCCTCGCGCGGTGCCGCTGCTGCTCGCCTTGGTCGCGATCGGTGCACTGGTGGTCAGCCCGATCCAGAACACGATGAGCCGAGCTGTCGAAGCCAGGGCCGACCTGGCGTCGCTCGACGCGACCCGGGACCCCGCCACCTTCATCGAGATGCAACGACGCCTCGCCCTCAGCGCGTTGGCCGACCCCACCCCGCCGGGCTGGAGCCAGTTCGTCTTCGGGTCGCACCCGACGCCGCTGCAACGGATCGGGATGGCACGCCAGTGGCGGCCGGGGGACTGAGGACATGACAAGGGCCGCGGCCCCGGAACCGGGGCCGCGGCCGCTGTGCACGATCAGCAGGTGGCCGCGCCGATGCTTCCGCCGGCGGATACGACGTTCGAGCCGACTGTGTGGCAGGTGTTCGAGAAGACACCGGAGATCACGCCGCCGAAGGCGAACACGATCAGGACGATGAGGGCGGCGATGCCGGCAACCAGCAGGCCATACTCGACGGCAGACGCTCCGTCTTCGTCACGGCGCTTGCCGATGCTGCGAATGAACTCAAGCATGATCAACCTCTCCGAAGGATCTGTGCGCCCGATCAGCAGGTCGACGTGCCGACGCTTCCACCGGCGGATACGACGTTCGAGCCGATGGTGTGGCACGTGCTCTTGAAGAAACCGGATAACACGCCGCCGAAGGCGAACAAGATAATGACGATGAGGGCGGCGATGCCGGCAACCAGCAGGCCGTACTCGACGGCGGACGCGCCGTCTTCGTCGCGCTTTCCGATTGAACGGATGAACTGAAGCATGGTGGTTCCTTCCCCTTGGGAACTCGTACTGCCGGTGCCTATCACCGCCAGGGACAACAGTCCCATTTCGGGACAGAAGGGACATCGTATGTCCGGTTTGTTCCGTATAGTCCTTTTGGACTAGATAAGTATGCGCAGTATGGGTCGATATGCGCTTGAACCAGTGGTCAGCGGGGCGCTGCCGAGGTGTCGATCAGGCCGGCCCGCATGGCTGCGACCAGCGCCTGGGCCCGGTTCGCCGCACCGAGCTTCTCGTAGACCTTGGCGATGTGGGTCTTGGCCGTGGACTCGCTGATGTACAGCTTCCCGGCGATGGCAGCGACGCCGAGACCGTCGGCCAGCAGGTCGAGGACCTGCCGTTCGCGGTCCGAGAGCCGGGGGGTGGCTGAACTCATCCGGCGGATCATGGCTTCGGGCAGGCCCGCGCAGGTGAAGCTCAGCGGCGAGACGGCGGCGTGGCGGGCGGCACCGATCACCTCGGTGCTCGGGGCGTCCTTGCCGACGAAGGCAGACGCGCCGGCGTCCATCGCCGCGAAGATCTGCTCATCTCCGGCGTACATCGTCAGCACGACCAGACCCTGGTCCTTGCGGTCCTTGCGCAGCGCACGGACCAGGTCCAGGCCCGACCCGTCGGGCAGCTGCAGGTCGATGACGACGACATCGGGTTGGGCGGCTGTCGCCACTGCCAGCGCGTCGGCGATCGTTCCAGCCTGACCTGCCACAGTGAACGCAGCGTCCCGGGTGAAGGCGCCAGCCAACCCGTGCCGGATCAACTCGTGGTCATCGACGAGCAGTACCGAGGTTGTCATCGATCCTCCTTCTCGTGGTCGTTTCTGGGTCATTCTGAGTCATTCTGGGTCACGCCGGCCGCGGTCCTGGTCGGCCTCGCTCTCAACTGAGCTGCAGGGTGATGCGGGTCCCGCGGCCGTCGGACGCGGGGGAGTCGATCGCGAGGTCCGCGCCGACCCGGTCGGCTCGCTCCCGCATGATCCGCAGGCCGTGCGAGTCGTCGCGTGCCGAACCGAGTCCGGTTCCGTCGTCGACGACCGAGATCTCGGCGTACGGCGGCTGGACCCGACAGCTGACCCAAAGGTTCTCACCGCCGGAGTGCCGGCGCGCGTTGTTGATCGCCTCCTGGGTGATCCGCAGGAGCTCCGCCTCGACCCTGGGGCCGAGCCGGACAGCGGACTCGTCGAGCGTGACGTGGACGGTCAGCTCCGAGTGTGACCCGATGTGCCGGGCGAACGACGCGATGCTCTGGCCGAGCCCCTGGCCGGTTCCGGTCTCGTTGCGCAGGTCGAAGACCGAGTTGCGCAGTTCGGCCACGACCCGGGTCACCTCGCGCCGCAGCAGCTCGACGTCGTGGGCCTGGGTCGGGTCGGTGGTGCTGGCTGCCAGGTTGTCGACCAGGTAGCCGAGCGAGGCCACGTCCTGGGCGACTCCGTCGTGCACCTCGCGGGCCAGGCGGTGCCGTTCCTCGCTGGTGGCCGATTCGCGCACGGCGGTGAAGAGCAGGGCGGCGTTGAGACGGACGGTGGTGGCGGTGAGTGCGCGCATCACCCGCTCGACGGTGCGGTCGTCGGGCATCGTGACGCACTCGGCCAGGACGACCGCGATCGTTTCCTCGTCGGTGGCCAACGGGAGCACGATGCTCGAGCCGCCGAGCATCGGCTTGCGGGAGTGCCAGGCCCGGTGCAGCAGCTGGTCCATCTCGTCGATCGGATAGCCGATCGCCCCGGGCCCGTGCTGGAGCGGCGTGAAGGTGCCCGCCTGGCGGATCACGACGACGGCGCGGCGTACGAGGACTTCGGCGCTGACGGTGCCCAGCGCCTCGTCGGCGATGTCGACCGGATCCAGTCCGGAGGTCAGCCGTCCGGACAGCGCGTGCAGCTGGCGGATGAGTTCCAGGGCGCTGCGGTACGACGCGTCGCTCGCCGAGCGGGTCTCGTTGCGCCGGGTGAACGTGCCCAGCACGCCGAGCCCGGCGCCGGTGATCAGCCAGGTGGCGATGTCTCCGGCCAGGTTCGCGTTGTGATGGTCGAACACCAGGAGCCACGTGGCGGCGATCGCGGCACCCTCGCTGATCAGGACGAGCCCGACCCAGCGGATTCCGCCTGCCATGCCCGCGAGCAGGGCCGGTAGCGCCAGGTACGGCAGCGCGGCCTCGTGCGCCGGGAAGCCCGCCACGCCGATGATGCCGGTCGCGATGCCTTCGGCAACCACCACCCAACGGACCGGGATCAGGGCGCCGAGCTGGGCGAGCTCGGCGGCCACGGCGATCCCGACGGCGTACCAGAGCCCGTCGAGGCCTACTTTCCCGACAAGTGCCGTGGAGGAGATGGCCGCGAGGATGAAGACTCGCGCGGCTATCGCGACCCGACGCTGATCGGTCATGCCACGGTGCCCCGGAAATTGTTCATGATCGAGATCGCTGCCGGCCCGAGCACCGCGATGAACAGGCACGGAAGGATGCAGAAGATGAGTGGGATCAGGATCTTGACGGGCACCTTCTGGGCGACTTCCTCGGCCCACTGGCGACGCTTGACCCGGATCTCCGAGGACTGGACCCGGAGTACCTGTCCGATCGGGATGCCGAACGCGTCGGCCTGGACCATGGCGCTGACGAACGAGCGCAGGTCGGGCAAGTTGGTGCGCTCGGCGAGCGACCGCAGTGCCTCGGTCCTGCCCCGGCCGATCTGCATCTCCTGGAGCATCCGGGCGAACTCCTCGGCCAGCGGGCCGTCGGTGTTGCGTGCCACCTGGGCCACCGCCGCGTCGAAGCCGAGGCCCGACTCCACGGAGATGGTGAGCAGGTCGATGGCATCGGGCAGCCCGCGCTGCAGCTCGGCCGACCGGTCGTAGGCCTGCTGGTAGAGGTACAGGTTCGGCGCCATGTAGCCGGCGACCGAAACGCCGACGACGACCACCAGGGTGGGTAGGAAGCCGAGCCCGATGGCGAGCGAGAACACCAGGGAGACCCCGAGGGCGGCGAAGAAGCCGACCACCTTGCCGGCGCTGACCCTGTCCACCGTCCAGCCGGGCGGATTACCGGCGAGCTCGAGCTTCTCGTGGATGCGGTCGTTCGCGTCGGCCGGCGTCAGCTTGTGACCGAGGCCCTGGGCCCGGGCCAGCAAGGGGAGCAGCACCCGGTCGCTGAAGGGTGCGTCCAGCTCGCCCTTCATCTCCTCGGGCGCGGCCGTCAGGGCTTCGAGGACGGCGATGGAGCGGTCGACGCCGGCACTCTGGTGCGGGGCCAGCGCGATGGCAGCGATGACGATCACCAGGGCGACGAAGATCATCGCGACGCCGGCGAGCATGATTGCGGTGCTCATCTCAGACCTCCACCTTTGAGACCTTGGTCATCCAGAACATACCGACGCCGAGCAGCACGGCCATCGCACCGACCATCAACCAGCCGATCGGGGTGGTGTACATCGGCTTGACGTACGTGGGCTTGGTCAACGTGAGGTAGGCCAGGAAGCCCGGGGGAAGCGACCCGAGGATCCAGCATGAGAGTCGGCCCTCGGCCGAGAGGGCACGCACGTGGCGGCGGATGTACTCGCGTTCGCGCAGGGTGTGGGCCACTGTCAGCAGGAGCTCGGAGAGGTTGCCGCCGACCTCCCGCTGGATCCGGATGGCCATCACCACCCACTTGAAGTCGTTGCTCTGCATCCGGATCGCCACTCCGTCGAGCGCGTCCTCGACCCCGACACCGAGCCGCGCCTCGACGATCACGCGCTTGAACTCCGAGGTGATCGGTTCGGCACCCTCGCGCACGATGGTGTCCATCGACTGTGCCAGGGAGAGTCCGGCGGACAGGCTCCCGGCCATCAGCTGCAAGGTGTCGGCGAGGCCGGCGTCGAACGCCTTGAGCCGCTTGGAGCGCTTCATCCCGAGGTAGATCCACGGGCCGATCGCGCCGATGAACAGGAACAGGATCATCGCGATCGGGTTGCCGGCGGTGATCAGGAAACCGACCAGACCGGCGCCGAGGGCGATTCCGACATGCAGCAGCAACCACTCGGAGGACTTGAGGGCCATGCCCGCGCCCTCGAGGCGACTGGCGATCCGGGCCTCGAAGCTGGAGTTGGTCGACAGCACGGACTGGGCGGCCTGCCTGGCCTGGGCTGCCAGCGAGCTGGACTGGGCCTGGTCGACCCGCATCTTGTCCCGGGTGCGGCGGCTGCCGTCCTCGGTCGCGCTGTACACCTGAAGCTGCTGTTCCAGGCTCGTTCGCTTGTCGGGACCCTTGGGGCCCAGCAGGAGGACGAGCAGGCCGATCATGCCGAGGCCGATCGCGCCGAGGGCGCCGTACATGACCGGCGTCGGGATCGACACGGACGAGGACGCCGCCGGCTCGGGCAGCGGAAGGGTGGGGGTGACGGGGGTCGGCCCCGCAGCCTGGACCTGGACGTACGCCGACGCGGTGTGTTGCGCGCCGCCCGCGCTCAGCGACACGGTCACCGAGGCATCGGCGCTGGTGTGGTTGGCGGGGACCTTGGCCGTGATCGCGACCTGGTGCGCCAGGACGTCGGCCTCGCTCGAGAACGCCTTCGCCAGTGCCGCGGAGTTGGCCGACACGACGGTGCCCTTGCCCGCCACCGCCATCGCAGCCAGCGCGCTCGGAGCAGCCGCGCCCTGCTCGAGGGCGACCGCGTCGACCTTGACGCCCGAGGTCTTGATCGCCGAGACGACCGGCGCAAGGGGCGTCCCGGTGTTGTCCTTGCCGTCCGAGAGCACCAGGACCTGGCGCTCACCAGTGGTCCCGGTGGCGGCGACCGCTTCTCGGACGCCGGCGTACAGAGCCGTGTTCAGCTTCAGCGTGAGTCGGTTGATGACCGCCTGCGAAGCGGCACGGTCCAGGCTCGGGCGCTGAAGCACGTGCACGCTGTTGTCGAAGGTGACGATGCCGACGGCGACGTTCGCCGGGACGACGGAGAGGAAGGTCAGGGCAGCGGACCTGGCCGCGGCGATCTTCGCTCCCTTCATGCTGTCGCTGGTGTCGATCGCCAGGACGGCGGTCCGGCTGACGTCGTTGCTGGAGGCCGCCGCAACCGCAGTCGCGTCGACGGCGCCCCCGTCGATGGTCACCTTGACCGAGGTCAGGTCGACCGCCGCGGTCCCTGGCACCGAGACGAGCAGGTGCAAGGTGCCCTGGCTGGATTCCGAGTGGTCGATGGTCGCGTCGCTGCTCGCCTGGGCAGCTGCGGCGAGCGCACCCGCGAGCACCAGGGGTGCGACGAACCCGACCGACGCCAGGCGGCGCAGGACGGTGTTCATGACGACTCCGGAACGAAGATCCGCGGGTCCACCTCGACGTTCGCGAACGCCATCTTCTCCAGGAACTTCGGGCGCAGCCCGGTTGCCTTCAGGGTTCCCATGCTGCGGCCGTCCTGGTCGAACCCGGCGCCGTTGTCGAACATGAAGATGTCCTGGAGGGTGATGACGTCGCCCTCCATCCGCTCGACCTCGGTGACGTGCGTGATCCGACGAGTGCCGTCCTTGAGCCGAGCCTGGTGCACGATCATGTCGACCGCCGAGGCAACCTGCTCCCGGATCGCTCGCATGGGCAGGTCCATCCCGGCCATCAGCACCAGCGTCTCCAGACGGGCCAGGGTGTCTCGGGGGCCGTTGGAGTGCACGGTGCAGATCGAGCCGTCGTGGCCGGTGTTCATCGCCTGCAGCATGTCGAGCGCCGAGGCGTCACGAACTTCACCGACGACGATGCGGTCGGGACGCATACGCAACGAGTTGCGCACCAGGTCGCGAATGCTGACCTCGCCCTTGCCCTCGATGTTCGACGGCCTCGACTCGAGCCGGACGACGTGGTCCTGCTTGAGCTGCAGCTCGGCTGCATCCTCGATCGTGACGATCCGTTCGTCGTCGGGGATGAACGAGGACAGCACGTTCAGTGTCGTCGTCTTGCCGGCGCCGGTTCCACCGGAGACGACCACGTTGAGCCGGCCACGGACGCAGGCCTCGAGGAAGTCGGCGGTCTTGCGCGACAACGTGCCGAAGTCGATCAGGTGCTCGGCGGTGAGCGGGTCACGGGAGAACTTCCGGATGGTCAGCGAGCTTCCGTCGATCGCGAGGGGCGGTACGACGGCGTTGACACGGCTACCGTCAGGAAGTCGGGCGTCGACCATCGGGGACGACTCGTCGATGCGACGGCCGATCCGGGAGACGATCTTGTCGATCGTGCGGCGCAGGTGGGCCTCGTCGTTGAACTTGCCGTCGACCCGGACCAGCCGGCCCTTGCGCTCGAGCCAGATATCGAACGGCCCGTTGACCATGACCTCGCTGACCGAGTCGTCGCGCAGGTAGGGCTCCAGGGGGCCGTAGCCGAGGATGTCGTCGGCGATCTCCTGGGTGATCCGTTGCCGGTCGTTGCCGGTCAGCGGTCGGTTGCTGGCGGCCATCACGTCGGTCAAGGCCTGACGGACCATCGACTCGAGCTCGGCCGGGCTCAGGTTGGCGTCGTACAGCTTCGGCCCGAGCTGGACCAGCAGCTCCTCGTGGACGTTCTCCTTGAGATCGTCGAAGCGCCCCTTGTTCGGTCCTCGCTTGCCGGAACTCGACGCAGCCGCTCCGCTGGGCGCGATCGCAGTGGCGGTCAGGCGGCTCGTCTGGGTCGAGTCCTGCGTCGGGCTCTGGGACCCCCCCGGGATCGTCGCCGCGTGGGTCGGCTCGGGTGACGTCGTCGCCGGGGCTGCTGCTGCCGACATCGCCGGCGTCGTGGCGGCTGCGTGCGTCGTTGCCGGCGGCGTACCGGGGAGGCGGGCGGGGCTCGGCCCGGCACGGCGGGCTCCCGGCTCGCGGTGCTCGGCCCGCTCGGCAGCTGCGTCGGTCTCCGGTGTCGCGACGGCCGAAGTGGCGGTTGTCTCGCCGGTGCCGTTCATCAGCTCCGCGAGACGATCAGAGAACTCGCTCATGCCCCACCCCTTGTGTCATGTCCGGGTCACTTCTTCCGGCGTCCGAAGACGCGTCGCTTGTCCGGATCGATCGGCTGAGCACCGCTGTGCTGGGCCGCTGATCCGTTGATGCCGGTGCTGCTCAGGTCGTGCGCCAGCTGGATCAGCGCCTTGCTGACCGGGTGATCGGGGCGGCTCAGCACGATCGGGCGCCCGTGGTTGGTCGCGTTGGCGACCGCGAACGAGGACGGCAGGGCTGTGCTGACCGACATCTTCAGCAACTGCTCGACGTTCGCCGGGGACAGTCCCACCTCGTCATCGGCGCGGTTGAGCAGCAGGTGTCGGCGTCCCTCGGCAAGATTGAGCTTGTCGAGGGTCTCGAGCGCCACCTTCATGTTCTTGACCGTCGGCACGTCGAGGGTCGCGACCAGGATGCACTCGTCGCTCTCGTCGAAGGCGTGCAGCACCTGGTCGTCGAAGGTCGGCGAGGTGTCGACCACGACGAAGTCGAAGTGCTGGCGCAGGATCCGCAGCACCCTGCTCACCAGCGCCGGGGAGATCCGCTCCTTGGCTTCCGGGTGCGTCGGTGCCGCCAGGATCGAGCAGTTCTCGTGTCGCGTCAGCAGTGTCTCGAGCAGGCTGAAGTCCAGGTGTTCCTCGGCCTCGACCGCTTCGACGATCGTGTGCTCCGGGATCAGCTGGAGCGTGATCGCCACATCTCCGAACGCCAGGTCGAGGTCGACCACGCACACCCGGGCAGCCCCGCTCCCGCTGAGTGCGACCGCGAGGTTCACCGCGACGGTGGTCTTGCCGACTCCACCCTTGGGGGAGAAGACAGTGATCACCTTGCCGTCCCGCTTCGCTGCGTCCGGAACGGGTCCGCGGACCGCCTCGAACACCTGGCGGGCGCGCTCCACGGCAGCACCCATTCCGTCGGTGTCGTCGGCGGCGATGACGGCTGGAATGCCGACCCTCATCGCCGCCTGGAACACCCGCGAGGTGAGTTCGTGGCGCAACAGCACGATCCCGGTCGTCGGGTGCGCGGTGACCAGTCGTTGAGCCAGGGCAACGGCGTCGTCCAGGTCCGTGTTCGGGCCCAGCACGACGGCGTACTCGGCCGGCTGGTTCGCGAGCCAGTTGTCGAGCTGAGCGATGCCGGCCACGACCTGCGTGCCCGCGGGCAAGCCGGCTGTGAGGGCGCTGGCCCAGGCAGCGTCGTTCTCGACAAGGACGGGCATCTGACTACCTTTCGTGGGAGCGTCGTCGGATCACTTCAAGTCGAGGGTCACTTGAAGAGAGTGGCCGAGGATGCTCCGGCGTCGGGCTTCACGATCGAGTCCGGGGTCAGCAGTCCGAAGGCGAGCTCGCCGTTGCTCGCGGCGAACATGATCTTCTGCGCCTCGTCCTGGGTCACGCCCAGGGTGAAGAGCGTCCGCGGGAGCTGCTCGGTGGTCTGCGCGCCGGTCTTGTCCGTGGTGGTGGTCGACACGACCGTCGTGGTGCCGACGGCGATCACCTCCACGTTGGGCAGCAGGAGCTTGGTGAACGGGCCGAGGCCGCCGATCCCGCCCGAGTTCATGAAGATGGCGACGCTGTCGCCCGGGTTCACGAATCCGGCCACACGAGCCGTGTCGGTCAGGTTGATCGAGACGGCGATCCTGCCCTTGGGAATCGTCAGGGTGCTCGTCGTGGCAGCGGTCGCGGCGAACTTGCCTGCGATGATCTGCTCACCGGGGTAGATCGTCGTCTGGGCGATCTCCGAGGAGATCGGCGCGAGCGTGCTCAGCGCACCGACCAGCTCGTCGCCCTGGGTGATCGTGCTCACGCCGATCTTGCCGGCCGCCTGGGCAGCGGCGACGGTCTCGCCGGTGTCGATCTGCTTGACCGCCACCAGCACCTTCACCGCGCGGTACCGGTCGTTGGCGCGTTGGTCCGCGCCGTGGACGTAGAGGAACACCAGCAGTGTTCCCAGGGCCGCAATGACGGCGGCGACTGCGATGAGCACTTTCCTGCGGTCCATGCCGAGGTTCCCTCTCCTCAGCGGCACCCGCTTGCCCGGACCCGGTCTCCCGGCTCACGTCGGGAGGAGGACGTGCCTGCGAACACCGAAGTGATCTGGTCGACACACCCCTCCGGTGTCGACGCATGTAGCACTTTGCCCGAATTGCACCTCTTGTGCACCTATTTTTGAAGACACCACCCGGTTGGGGGCCAGATATGGCCCGAAAGGACTATGAGTCCCCCGTGGCACAGAGCGGTCTGCCGAGGAGTTCCCGGGTTCGTTCCTGACCCTTCCTCAGTGCGAGTAGAGAGCCTCGACCTCGTCGACGTTCTCCCTCATGACCACGTTCCGCTTCAGCTTGAGGCTCGGGGTGAGCTGTCCGCCCTCCTCGGTCCACTCATCGGGAAGGATCGTGAATTTGCGGATCGACTCGGCCTTGGACACGGCCTTGTTGGCTGCGTCGACGGCCGCTTCGATCTCGGCGTGCAGGTCCGGGTCGTCGAGCAGCTTGGAGATGTCGGTCGGCTTGCCGTGCTGCTCCGCCCAGGCTGGCACCGTCTCGCGGTCCAGGGTGATCAGGACGCCGATGAACGGGCGTCCGTCGCCGACGACGATGCACTGGTCGATCAGCATGTTGGCGCGCAGCCGGTCCTCGAGCACGGCCGGGGCGACGTTCTTCCCGCCGGCGGTCACCAGGATCTCCTTCTTGCGGCCGGTGATGCGCACGAAGCCCTCGTCGTCGATCTCGCCGATGTCACCGGTGTGGAACCAGCCGTCGGCGTCGCGCGCCTCGGCAGTCGCGGTGTCGTCGTGCCAGTAGCCGGCGAAGATCTGGCCGCCGCGGAACAGCAGCTCGCCGTCGTCGGCCACGCGCACCGAGGTGCCGCCGACCGGTCGGCCGACCGTGCCGACCTTCTGGGCGTCTGGCAGGTTCACGGTCACGGCCGCCGTCGTCTCGGTCAGGCCGTAGCCCTCGAGCACGTTCACGCCGATGCCCCGGTAGAAGTGCCCGAGCCTGTCACCGAGCGGCGCGCCACCCGACACGGCGTACGCGCACTTCCCGCCGAGAGCAGCTCGCAGCTTGCTGTAGACGAGCCGGTCGAAGACGGTGTGCTGGGTCCTGGTGGCGACCCCGACCTTGCCGGTCTCGAGCGCCCGCGAGTACGCCATGGCGACTTCGGCCGCCCGGTTGAAGATGCGTCCGTTGCCATCTGCGACGGCGCGCTGCGAGGAGGTGTTGAAGATCTTCTCGAAGACCCGTGGCACGGCCAGGATGAACGTCGGCCGGAACGCGGCGAAGTCGTCGAGCAGGTTGCGGATGTCGGCCGAGTGGCCCATCCGGACCCGGGCCTTGACACAGCCGACCTGGATGATCCGGGCGAACACGTGCGCAAGGGGCAGGAACAGCAGCGTCGAGGCCGGTTCCGCCTCCGGCCCGGAGGGTGTGAACAGGGTGTCGAGCTCGTCGATCGCGACCGACAGCTCGAACATGAAATTGCCGTGGGTCAGGACGCAGCCCTTGGGTCGCCCGGTGGTCCCGGAGGTGTAGATCAGCGTCGCCAGCGCGTCCGGACCGGCCGTCGTACGGCGCGTCTCGAGCTGGTCGTCGGTGATCTCCGCGCCGAGGGTGCTGAGGACGGAGACGGCGTTGTCCTCGATCGACCAGACGTGGTGCAGGTCGTCGAGGCGATCGCGGATCTCCTTGAGCCGGCCGGTGTGCTCCGGCGTCTCGGCGACCACCGCCCGCGCGCCGGAATCGGCCAGGATCCACTCGATCTGTTCGGCGCTCGAGGTCTCGTAGATGGGCACGGTCGCGGCGCCCGCGAACCAGATGGCGTAGTCGAACAGCGTCCACTCGTACCGCGTCCGCGAGAGCAGGGCGACCCGGTCTCCCGGTTCGACGCCGGCGGAGACCAGCCCCTTCGCGACCGCTCTGACCTCGGCCAGGAACGCCGCGCAGGTGATGTCGACCCATCCGTCCCGGGTACGGCGGGCAAAAGCCACCGATTCCGGGTGCTCGGTGCCGTTGGTCACGACGTCGTCGGTCAGATTGCCGGTCGTGGCGACCGGTACCTGCAGGGGGGTGGAGTACTCGCGCACACTTCTCCTCGTCGACTCGGACGTCTGCTCCGAACACGTGTGACGTGCTCCTCATCCGGCCCCTGCACGGTACTAGGGGCGCTCGATGATCCGATAGCCTCGCGTCCATGCCCGAACAGACCACGTCGAGCATCGTGATCGATGCCCCTGCCGCCCAGGTCATGGCGGTCATCGTCGACTTCGAGGCCTACCCCGCGTGGGCCCAGGGGATGAAGGCTGCCCAGATCGTCTCGACCGACGAGTCCGGCCATGCCCGCCAGGTGCACTTCGAGCTCGAAGCCGCCCCGATCAAGGACTCCTACACCCTCGACTACACCTACGTCGGTACGACGACCTTGCGGTGGAAGCTGGTCGAGGGCCGGATGCTGCGCGCGATGGAGGGCTCCTACGACCTCGTCGAGACCGGAGCCGGTACCGAAGTGACCTACAGGCTCGCCGTCGACGTCGCGATCCCGATGATCGGGATGCTGCGGCGCAAGGCCGAGAAGGTCATCATCGACACCGCGCTCAAGGGCCTGAAGAAGCGCGTCGAGTCCCTGGCTTGAGAGACGTGGTCATGTGAGTGCGGAGA
Source organism: Marmoricola sp. (assembly GCF_025965215.1). GTDB lineage: Bacteria > Actinomycetota > Actinomycetes > Propionibacteriales > Nocardioidaceae > Marmoricola. The sequence continues at coordinate 50,976 of NZ_JAOPXI010000036.1, read as the reverse complement.
GCGAGCGGACGGTCCAGCACGGCAGCGTCCGGATCATCCTCTTCACCGGCAAGGGCGGTGTGGGCAAGACGACCTCGGCCGCGGGGACGGCCACGCTGGCCGCACGTCGCGGACGGCGCACCCTGGTGCTCTCCACCGACGCTGCGCACTCCCTCGGTGACGCGTTCGCGTGCGCCATCGGAGCCGAACCGACACCGGTCGCACCGAACCTGTGGGTCCACCAGGTCGATGCCCAGCGTCGGTTCGAACGCTCGTGGGGTGACATCCAGGGATACCTGATGTCGGTCCTCGATGCCGCTGGCGTCGACCCGATCACCGCCGAGGAGCTCACCGTGATCCCGGGCGCCGAGGAGGTCCTGGCGCTGCTCGAGCTGCGTCAGCACGCACTCTCCGGCGAGTGGGACGTGATCGTCGTCGACTGTGCGCCGACTGCCGAGACCCTGCGTCTGCTGGCGCTGCCCGAGGCCCTGAACTGGTACATGTCGCGGATGTTCGGGGTGCAGCGCCGGGTGATGCGCGCCCTGCGTCCGGTGCTCACCCGAGCAGCCGGCGTGCCGATGCCCGAGGACTCGGTCTTCGAGGCCATCGAGCGCCTGCACAGCGACCTCGAGGAGGTCCAACAGATCCTCACCGACAAGGAGGCGAGCGTCCGCCTCGTGCTGACCCCCGAGGCCGTGGTCGTCGCCGAGGCCCGCCGGTCGTTGACCACCCTGTCGCTGTACGGCTACCGGGTCGACGGCGTGATCGCGAACCGCGTCTTTCCGGCCGACGGTGCTGATCCCTGGCGTGAGGCGTGGGTCAGCGCCCAGTCCTCGGTCCTTGCCGAGGTGCGCCAGTCGTTCGTCGACCTGCCGATCTGGATGTCGTCGTACCAGCCGGGAGAGCCGATGGGTGCTGACGCCCTGGCGACCTTCGCCGAGGCGGCGTATGACGGCAGCGACCCGCTCGCCGTGCCTACTGGCGAGGGCCCGATGACCATCAGCCGGACCGACTCGGGAGCCGTCCTGCGGATCGCGCTCCCGTTCGCCGCGAAGGAGGACGTGGACCTGGCCCGGCATGGCGACGAGCTCGTCGTCACGGTCGGGTCGTACCGTCGGTTGCTCGCGCTCCCGGCGGCCCTGGCTCGGCACACGGTCGTCGGGGCGCGCGTCGAGGCAGGATCACTGCAGGTCAAGTTCCGCACCGACGTCAGCGACGAGACAGAGGAGTCACGGTGAGCGACGAGTTCGACGGGGACCGACCGGCCGGCAGCGGCCCGACTACGGGGTCGGGCGAACCCGTCGGCAGCGTCGGTGAGGAAGCGGCCAAGCTCTTCACCGCCCTCTCGGGGTGGGCGCGCGGCCAGGGCGCCGACTACGCCGGCTCGGCCACGGGTGCGGCGAGCGCGATGTCGGACATGATCGGCAACGTCAACCAGCACATCGCGACCGACGGCGCCGACTGCAAGTACTGCCCGCTGTGCCAGGTCATCTCGGCCGTGAGGTCGACCAGCCCCGAGGTGAAGGCACACCTGGCTGTCGCGGCGAGCTCGCTGATGCACGCGGCCGCCGGAGTGCTGGCCACCCAGGTTCCCGGCGATGCCAAGAACTCGCCGGTGGAGAAGATCAACCTCGACGACGAGTCCTGGGACGAGTCATGACGCTGAGTGTCGGGGTCGACGTGGGCGGAACGAAGATCGCTGCCGGAGTCGTGACCGAGGACGGCGCCCTGATCGCGAGCACCCGTCGCGAATCCCCGGCCGAGCAGCCGGACGCGATCGCCGACGACATCGCGGCCATGGTCACCGAGCTGTCGGCCGAGCACCAGATCGCCTCGGTGGGCGTGGCCGCAGCCGGCTTCATCGACCTGGCTCGGACCGAAGTCATGTTCGCCCCGAACCTGGCATGGCGCGAGGAGCCGCTGCGCAAGCTCATCGCGGACCGGGTCACGGTACCGGTCACGATCGAGAACGACGCGAACGCCGCAGCCTGGGCCGAGTACCGCTTCGGGGCCGGCCAGGGTGCGCGCACCCTCCTGATGGTCACCATCGGAACCGGGATCGGCGGCGGACTCGTCCTGGGGGGACAGGTGTTCCGCGGTGGGTTCGGGGTCGCCGCCGAATTCGGTCACATGCGGGTCGTCCCAGGTGGGCGGCGCTGCGCCTGCGGCCTCGACGGCTGCTGGGAGGCCTACGGCTCGGGGACAGGTCTCTCGGCCCGGGCGCGCGAGCTCGCGGCGCAGGACCCGTCACGCGCGCAGATCCTGCTGGCCCTGGCCGGCGGGGACGCGGACGGCATCAAGGGTCCGATGGTCTCCGAGGCCGCGGAGGAGGGCGATCCGGTGGCGAAGGAGAGCTTCATCGACCTTGCCCGCTGGATCGGTGAAGGACTGGGCAGCCTGGCCGCTGTCATCGACCCGGACGTGATCGTGGTCGGTGGTGGCGTGAGCGAGTCGCCCGAGCTCGACCTGACGATCATCAGCGAGTCCTTCGAGCGCTCCGAGACCGGGTTCGGGCATCGTCCCGCGCCCCGGATCGCGCGTGCTGCCCTGGGCAACGACGCCGGCCTGATCGGCGCAGCTGATCTCGCACGACTTCCGTGAGGTAACCGGCCGATCACCGCAGGCGATACTCCGGCACGAGCTCGCCGGCCAGCTGCTCGAGGAACAGGCCGACGTCGGTGACGATGCCGCGTGCCTGGGACGAGCCGCGATCGGCCAGCTTGGTCACCGTGGCCGGGTTGATGTCGACGCAGACCAACGGGATCGAGGCGGGCAGGATGTTGCCCGTGGCCACCGAGTGCAGCATGGTCGCGACCATCAGGCAGAACCCGACATCGCCGATCTCGGCGCGCATCGCGCGCTGACCGTCGATCACGTCGGTGTAGACGTCCGGCAACGGGCCGTCGTCGCGCACCGACCCGACCAGCACGAACGTCTTCTCGTGCTTGACCAGGGCATGCATGATGCCGCCGGTCAGGATCCCCGAGCTCACAGCATCACGGATCGATCCGGCCTTGCGGATGGTGTTGATCGCCCTGATGTGGTGCTCGTGGCCGTGCTCGACGCCCTGGCCCATCGCCAGGTCGATGCCGAGCGAGGTGCCGTACAGCGCGGACTCGATGTCGTGGGTCGCCAGCGCGTTGCCGGCGAAGAGCACGTCGACGAAGCCGGCGTTCACCAACTCGACCATCGCCGGGGCGGCGCCGGTGTGCACCACACCCGGGCCGCCGACCCAGAGCACCTTCTTGCCGGCTTCCTTCGCTGCGCGCATCCCGTCGGCGACCTGGCGGACCAGCACGGCCTGGGGCTTCTCGCTCGACACGTCGGAATCCATGAAGCCGAAGCCGGTGCTCTCCGCGACCGCGGGCGCTTCCACCCTGATCCCCGAGGCGCCGCAGACGACCTTCATGCCGGCCTTCACGTCGGCCATCGGGAGGGTGTGCACCCGCGGGCCGTCGGGTGCGTCGACGACGATCAGGCCGCAGTCCATCTCTGGGCTGTCCACCGGGATCCAGGCCGTCTCGAGGCGGACCTGGGTCTCCAGGTTGGTGCTCGAGTAGAACCCGTCGGGGAAGACGCCGTCCTGGTCGGCCACGGAGACCGCGGCAGTGCCGGGATCGACCTGGTTCACCCCGCGGGTCTGCAGCCGCATCAGCAACCGCTGGAGGGCGTCGTCGTCGACGGCGGCGACCCGGATCGTCGCGTGCGAGGTGTCGCCGGCGTCGTGACCGAGGTCGAAGCTCACGATCACGTAGTCGCCGCCGTACTCGCGGATGTCGTCGAGGACCCGGGACAGGATCCCGGAGTCCATCAGGTGTCCGCTGATCTCGACGGTCTCGGTCGACTGCAACTCACATCTCCTCTGGTGGGGTGGACTGGTCAGAGAACGGCGCCGTCGTCCCCACCGAGGTCCGGGTCGTCGGGTCCCGCCATCGTGGCGACCAGGTAGCCGAAGCCACCCACGAACCACGCCAGGCAGAGCAGGCCGACATAGGAGGGTAGCGAGATGTTGAGCAGCAGTCCGACCACGACGATGCCCGGTACGCCGAACAGGCCGATCCAGGCGGCCAGCCTGACCCCGCGCGGTCGCGGGAGCGGGGGCGGCGGAGGAGGCACGTAGCCGTCCTCGTCGTCCCACTGTGACGCGGCGAGCTCGACCGGGACCTCGAAGACGACAGGGGGATCGGGGGCGGCCTTCGGGGGTTCCGGAAAGTCCGGCGCGTCGCCGTACTGTTCCACGATGGCCCGCCAGTCGGCGTCCTCGCGTTCGCGTCGTGCCGCTTCCTCGTTGTTGCTCACGTGCCGGTGACCCGCCTGATGAACGCCGCCGAGCCTGAGAAGATCTCCTCGGCGTCGTTGTCCAGGGTGGCGACGTGGAAGCTCTCGTGCAGGACGCGTTCGACGGCATCGTTCGACGAGATTCCGGCCAGGATGATCTTCGCCGACGACGGGTCGACGACGTGGTCGTCGGCCGAGCGGAACAGCAGCACGGGCGCGGTCACCTTCGGCAGATCCGCTCGCACCTGCTTCCAGGCCTCAAGCATCGAGGCGAGCGGCTTGAGCGGTGTCTTGGGGTAGGCGTACTCGAGGACGTCGGGCTTCTTGATGTCGTTGCCGATCGCGGGGAACGCCTTGACCAGGTGCTTCATCACCGGCAGCAGGAGCAGCTGCTTGTTGGTGCTCGCGACGGCCGGGTTGACGAGCACCACGCCGGCGATGTCGGCGGCGCGCCGTTCGGCGAGCTGCAGCACCAGGCAGCCGCCCATCGAGAGGCCGGCGACCACGACGACGTCGGTCCGGGCGCGCAGCGCGTCGAACTCGGCCCCGAGCGCGGCGTAGTAGTCGTCGTACCGGGTGCTGGTCATCTCCTGCCAGGTGGTCCCGTGGCCGGGCAGCAGCGGGACGGAGACGGCGAAGCCCTGGTCGGCCAGATAGTGCCCCCACGGGACCATCGAGGCCGGTGACCCGGTGAATCCGTGGCTCAGCAGTACGCCGATCCGGCGGCCGTCGGCACCCGGTGTTGCTTCGGTGTGGAGCGGCTCGGCGTGCGGGGCGATGGCCACCAGGTTCCTCCGTCAGGATGGGCGCGTCATGGGTCCGTTCATCAACCCGGTCCATCGTTTCACGGGACCCAAGGACGGGCTAGGGTGGTCAACGCCTGAGGAGGTGTGGGTTGTTCTACTGGTTCCTGAAGTGGATCGCGATCGGTCCGCTGCTGCGGGTCGTCTTCCGACCGCACACCGAAGGTGAGGAGAACATCCCGACGGACGGCCCGGCGATCCTGGCCAGTAACCACCTCTCCTACGCGGACTGGCTGTTCATGCCGCTCACCGTGCCCCGCAAGATCACCTTCGCGGCCAAGGCCGAGTACTTCACCTCTCCCGGCATCAAGGGCTGGTTCCAGAAGTTGTTCTTCTCCGGTGCCGGTCAGGTCCCCATCGACCGCTCCGGTGCATCCGCCGCCGAAGGTGCCCTGGTGACCGCGAAGCGCGTGCTCGCCGACGGCGACCTGTTCGGCATCTACCCCGAGGGCACCCGGTCGCACGACGGACGCCTGTACCGCGGCAAGACCGGAGTGGCTCGCCTCGCCCTGGAGACCGGTGTTCCGGTGATCCCGGTCGCGGTCGTCGGTACCGACGTGGTGGCGCCCCCCGGCAAGAAGTTCGGGTCGATCACCCGGCCGGTCGTCCGTTTCGGCACGCCGCTCGACTTCGAGCGCTACGAGGGTCTGGAGAACGACCGGTACATCCTGAGGTCGATCACCGACGAGATCATGTACGAGATCATGCGTCTCTCCGGTCAGGAGTACGTCGACATGTACGCCAACCGGGCCAAGGAAGAGCACAAGAAGGCCGATGCGGACGCCCGGGCAGCCGCGAAGGCAGCCGCCGAACCGGCTGCTGCCAGCACAGCCACCGGGCCTGCCGGCGACGAGCACGCACCCGAGTCGAAGGCCTCCTGATCACCCAGGAACCGGTCCAGGAATCAGCCCTGACATCAGACCTGGAACCGGGTGCGCGATGACCATCCACAGCACCCACCCGTTCGCCGAGCCGGCCGATCCGGTACGCAGGTTCCGCGCGCGTCTCGGCGGAGCGGTGTCGCTGTGGACCACCGGTGACGCGGACGGTCGTGCCGGTCTGACGGTGTCCTCGCTGATGGTTGCGGCCGGTGAGCCCGCCCGGATCATCGCGCTGCTCGACCCGGACGCCGACTTCACCGCGGCGTTCTCCGGCAACGGCCGCGCGGTCGTGCAGCTGCTGGACTGGAACGATCGCGATCTGGCTGAGGCCTTCGCCGGGACGGTGCCGGCTCCCGGGGGGCCCTTCCGCGCCGCGACCTGGGAGCAGACCTCGCACGGTCCGGCACTGCCCGGTCGGTCCAGGGCCCTGGTGGACCTCGTCTCCGTGCGTGCGGAAGGGTGGTCGTCGGTGGTCACGGCTACGGTCGAGGAGATCCACCTGGCCGAGGCCGACGAAGGGCTGGAGCACCGCCGCGGGCGCTACCACCGGGCCGCTGGTAGCGCCGTCACCGGCGACTGAGACACTCCGGTCAGCGTTTCTCCCCGGTTCACACCGGGAAGAAGCCGGGTACCGGTAGCGTTGTGCCCAGCAGGACAAAGAGAGGGGACCGCAGAGATGGTGCTGTTTCGCCGACAACTCGGTGACGTGCTCCGCGGCGAGCGGATGCGTCGCGGCATGACCCTGCGCGAACTCTCCTCCGAGGCCCGGGTGAGCCTGGGCTACATCTCCGAGATCGAGCGTGGCCAGAAGGAAGCATCCTCCGAGCTGCTCGCGTCCCTGTGCGACGCCCTCGAGGTGCCGCTGTCCGACGTACTGCGCGAGGTCAGCGACACGGTCGCGATCGAGGAGGCCCGGATCCTCGCCGAGGCCGGCATCGAACGCGTTACCGCGCGTTCGGGCGATGTCGTCGCCTCCGCCGCCTGAATCCGCGTAGGCCACCCGTGCCGGGTTCGTCGGCGCAGAGGGCCGTCAGACGCATACGTCCCGAACAAGCCCATGCCTAGGCGACGCCGGCGGCGGTCTCCAGGGCTGTGAGCTCGTCGTCGAGGTGGGTCAGCAACCGCTGCAGGTGCGGGACCGTACGGCGACAGCCGGTCAGGCCGAAGCACATGTCGTCGGCGTAGCTGTTGCAGGTGATGTTCAACGCCATGCCCTGCATCGGGACCGAGACCGGGTAGCTGCCGGTCAGGCGGGCTCCGTTGAGGTACTGGACGCTGCGCGGCCCCGGCACGTTGCTGATGATCAGGTTGAACGGCGGTCGCACGATGCCGTTCAGCCGGAGCATCGGGATGGCGAGCGAGGGTGCCATCCCCAACGCGCTCATCGCCATGATCTGGTTCGGCGTCATGGACTCAAGGGCTTCCTTGCCGGCCTTCATGGAGGCGTGGATGGCGGCCAACCGGTCAGCGGGATCTGCCAGGTCGGTGGCGAGCTTGACCATCACCGAGCCGACGGCGTTGCCGCCGCCCCCAGCCTCGGAGTCGGCACCGCGCGACTTCAGGCCCACCGGGACCATCGAGACCAGCGACGCGCCGGGAAGCCTGTCCAGCTCCATCAGGTAGTTGCGAACGGCGCCGCCGCACATGGCGAGCACGACGTCGTTCACGGTCGTCCGGCTCGCCTTCGAGATGGCCCGGATCCGTTCCAACGGCCAGTCGTCGGCAGCGAACCGTCGCGAGCCGGTGATATTGACGTTGAACATCGACTTCGGCGCGTAGAAGGACAGCGCTGACGCCTCGTTGCGCACGCCCTTGGTCAGGGTACGGATCAGTGCCGCCGGGAGGCCTGCGGCGTCAGCGGTGATGCCCATCGCCGTCCGCAGGGCGTCCATCGGGATCTCGGTCAGGCTGCGTTCGGCGACCTCGCGGGCCTTGCGGCTCCGGTTCGTGGCCCGGGCATCGAAGGGGAGCGGCATGTGGCGTCGGTCCGGGTCGGTGCTCAGCGAGTTCTGCATCAGCTTCATCGCCGAGATCCCGTCGACCAGGGCGTGGTGCATCTTGGTGTACATCGCCACCCGGCCGTCGGCCAGGCCCTCGATGATGTGCGCCTCCCACAGCGGACGCTCACGGGCCAGCATCTGGCCGTGCAGGCGGGAGACGAGCTCGAGGAGCTCGCGGATCCGGCCCGGTTCGGGCAGTGCGCTGTGCCGGACGTGGTGCTCGATGTCGAACTCGGTGTCCTCGGTCCAGGTCCACTGGCCGAGGCCCCCCAGCGTGCGTACCGGCTTCTTGATGAACAGCGGCGCGATCTCCTCGGTGTCCAGGCTCGACTCGTACAGCTCCCGAGCGAAGTGCGGGCCGGCATCGGCAGGCTTCTCGAAGAGCTGCAGCCCGGCGACGTGCATCGGCTGGTTCCGGTTCTCGGCAAGCAGAAAGCCGAGTGAGGTCGGATCGATCGTGACGGCCAACGTGACACCTCCAGAGCGGGCCGGGGGACGGCCTTCGGTGATCCTTGCGGCTCGTGGGGTTTTTGGGAACAGGGACGCGCCAGCGGATCTGTTCGGTCGTCATGGAGCAGCGTCCGCGGGTGAGGAACGAACCCGCGAGGAGCGTGTCGAAATGTGGTGACACGAACGCTGCGGTGACCAAAGGACCCGGAGTAGGTTCGTCCCATGACGATCACGGAACCAGCCGGCACGCGCACCGCCTCGACGTTCGAATCGCTGAACCCCCGCACAGGTGCTGTTGTCGGCACCCACCCGATCGCGAGTGCCGCCGACGTCGAGGCTGCCGTCGCGCGCGCTCGCACCGCTGCTGCCTGGTGGGGCGCGCTGACGTTCGCGGAGCGCAAGACCCGCCTCAACGCCTGGAAGGGCCACCTGACGCGAAAGGTCGGCGAGCTCGCCGAGATCATGGAGACCGAGACCGGCAAGCCGCACGGTGACGCCATGCTCGAGTGTGCCCTCGCGATCGACCACCTGTCGTGGGCCGCCGGCCACGCCGGCAAGGTGCTCAAGCGCCGCAAAGTGCCGAGCGGTCTGGTGATGGCCAACCAGAAGGCGACCGTCGAGTTCGCTCCTCTCGGGGTGGTCGGCGTGATCGGTCCGTGGAACTACCCGGTGTTCACGCCGATGGGGTCGATCGCCTATGCGCTCGCAGCGGGCAACGCTGTCGTCTTCAAGCCGAGCGAGTACACCCCCGGCGTCGGGATCTGGCTCGCACAAACCTTCGCCGAGGTCATCGAGCAGCCCGTCTTCCAGGTCGTCACCGGCATGGGCGACACCGGCGCCGCCCTGTGCCGCTCGGGCGTCAACAAGGTGGCGTTCACGGGCTCGACGGCCACCGGCAAGCAGGTGATGGCGGCCGCCTCCGAGACTCTCACCCCGGTGCTGATCGAAGCCGGCGGCAAGGACGCCTTGATCGTGGATGCTGACGCCGACATCGAGGCCGCAGTCGATGGTGCCGTCTGGGGGGCGAACGCGAACGCCGGCCAGACCTGTGCCGGTGTCGAGCGTGTCTACGTCCACGAGCGCGTCTACGACGACTTCCTGACCCAGGTCGTGGCACGGACCAAGGAGCTGCACGCGACCAACGACGCGGGTGCCAAGATCGGCCCGATCACGATGCCCTCGCAGCTCGACATCATCCGCCGACACATCGATGACGCGATCGCGCACGGTGGCAAGGCAGTCCTCGGCGGTCCGGATTCGGTGGGGGAGCGGTTCGTGCAGCCGACGATCCTGGTCGACGTGCCCGAGGACTCCTCAGCAGTGACCGAGGAGACGTTCGGACCGACCATGACCGTGACCAAGGTGAAGGACATGGACGAGGCTGTCGCCCTGACCAACGCCTCGCGCTATGCCCTCGGATCGTCGGTCTTCAGCAAGCGCAACGGGATGAAGATCGCCGAGCAGCTGCGGGTCGGAATGACCGCGATCAACGGCGTCATCACGTTCGCCGGGGTTCCGTCGCTGCCGTTCGGCGGTGTCGGCGACTCCGGCTTCGGCCGGATCCACGGTCCCGAGGGTCTCAAGGAGTTCACCTACGCACACGCGATCACCCGCCAGCGGATGAAGCCGCTCCTCGCGCTCACCACGTTCCAGCGCACCGAGAAGGCCGAAGAACAACTGGGCAAGATGATCACGATGCTGCACGGGCGTGGCGGGAAGTAGCACGCGTCCTGCCAGACCGGCACTCGATCTCGCTCTCAACCGCGGCCGGACCTCGCTGCGTGCCCGGATCGCCCGACTGCGCTCGAAGAGCTGGCAGGTCGGCCAGTGCGCCCTGGCCGCCGGAGTCGCCTGGTACGTCGCCCACGACCTGATCGGGCACGCCCAGCCGTTCTTCGCTCCGATCGCCGCCGTGGTCAGCCTCGGGACGACCTACGGGCAGCGGCTGCGACGGGTGGCCGAGGTGACCCTGGGGGTCGCGATCGGCGTCTTCCTCGGCGATGCGATCACGCACGTGCTCGGCTCCGGTTCCTGGCAGATCGCGCTGATCGTGAGCCTGGCGATGGTCTCGGCGCTGCTGCTGGACGCCGGTGCGATCTTCGTGACCCAGGCGGCGGTCCAGGCGATCGTGGTGAGCACCCTGATCCCGGATCCGGGCAAGGCGTTCCTACGCTGGAGCGATGCCTTGATCGGAGGGGCGGTCGCACTCGTCGCGGCAACGCTGGTCCCGCGAGCGCCTCTGCGTCGGCCCCGCGAGCAGGTGGCCGTGGTGATCCGCAAGGTCGCCGCGCTGCTGCGGTCCTCGGCGATGCGGATCGAGGACGGCGACGTCGAGCTGGCGCTCGCAACGCTGGCCGATGCCCGGCGTACCGACGGGTTGATCGCCGAGCTGCGCGCTGCCTCGGACGAAGGGCTCTCCGTGGTGGCCTCCTCACCGTTCCGGTATCGGCACAAGGACGACGTACGGCGGATGGCCGATCTCGTCGAGCCCGTCGACTTCGCGCTGCGCAGCACCCGTGTCCTGGCCCGCCGGATCGCGGTGGCCTGCTACCGCGGGGAGCCGATCCCGGCGGCGTACTCGGTGTTCCTGCGCGACCTGGCCGACGTCACCGACCTGATGGCGCGCGAGCTGGGGGCGAACCGGATGGCGACCGCGGCACTCGAGCCGCTGCTGGGGCTGGCCCGGGCGTCCTCGCACCTGCAGCGGACGAACGTGCTCTCCGCCGAGGTCGTCCTGGCCCAGGTGCGGTCGCTGATCGCCGACCTGCTCGCCGTGGCCGGGATGGATCCGCTGGCAGCAACCGACGAGCTCCCGCCCCTGGCCGACTAGGGTTGCCCCTTCCATGGACCAGCCACCGAGCGTGCCGCCGGACGTCACCTGGATCACCGCGTTCATCGACGTGCCTGCCTCTCGCTACGACGACTGCCGGAGCTTCTGGGCAGCAGTCACCGGCTCGAGCCTGTCGCCGGTGCGGGGGAGTGCCGGCGAGTTCGCGACCTTCGTACCGCCCGACGGTGACGCCTACCTCCGGCTGCAGCGGGTCGAACGTGGGCCCGCCGGGATCCACGTCGACCTGCATGCGCCCGACCACTCGTTCGCGATCCGCACCTCGCCTGGCGGCCTGCTCTGGTGCGAGGTGTCCGACGCCGAGGGCGAGAGCACGCGTCCGCTCCCCAGGATCTGGGCCGCGGGACACGCGAGCCTGGTCGACCAGGTCTGTCTGGACATCCCGGCTGCGGCGTACGAGGACGAATGCGTCTTCTGGGCCGAGCTGACCGGCTGGGACCTGGTCGCGTCGTCGCGCCCGGAGTTCAGCTACCTGGTGAGGCCCGAGCACCTGCCGCTGCGGATCCTGCTCCAGCGTCTCCACGATGCCGACGGACCGGTGCGTGCCCATCTCGACATCGCCACCACCGACCGGGCTGCGGAGACCGACCGGCACCGCGACCTCGGGGCCCGGGTCGAGGCGACCCGGCAGCGCTGGACCGTGCTGCGGGACCCGTCCGGCGCGACGTACTGCATCACCGACCGGGATCCCTACACAGGTCTTCTCTGAAGCTTCTCGATCCAGCGACCGGCGGTCCCGTCGAACGGACTCTGCCCGTCCGACATCGCTGCGAAGACCTCGTCGCAGCTGCGACGCGCGGCTCCGATGACGTCAGCCGGGTAGCCGAACGCGACCTGGTGCTCGGCGAACTCGTCCTCGTCGTCGATCCACACCCGACCGTCGGTCTCGCCGATCACGTCGAGGTCGAGGTCGACGCAACGCACCTCCCCCTCGTCGGCCGACCAGGCGCAGGGGGTGGTCACGTCGACGTAGAAGTCGACCGGGCGGTCGGCCTCGTTGCCGTAGATCGTCGCCACCCACCAGGCGTCGTACGGGAGCAGGACCACGTGGTCGGCCCACGCGGTGAAGCCCTTGCCGGGCTTCGAGAGCCAGGTGCCCTTCGGTACACCGACCCAGTGACCCCACGCATCCGCACCGAGGTGCAGCGCGTCGAACTCCCAGTGCGGCTCGTCGGGCCACTTGCGCGTCAGGACGCGTACGGCACGCAGGTCGGTCACGCGGCAAGCCTAGGGGTTTGGAAACCTCAGCTCTTCTTCGGTTTGGGCATCGTCTTGGGAGCGCCCCAGGCGACGACATCCTGGTACGTCGACCCGGCGAACTTCGCGACGTTGTGGATGATGTGCGCGTCGATCCCGACGAGCACCCGCGCCTTCTTCTTCAACGCGGCCTCGAGGATGATGTCGGCGGCCTTGTCAGCAGTCATCCGAGCCAAGCGCTTCTCGAACAGCTCGTCGAGCTTGGCACCGTCCTGGCTGGCGGTCTTGCGACCGTTGCGGGAGATGCCGGTCTTGATGCCACCGGGGTGCACGCAGGTCACCGAGACCGGATGCTTGTTGATCAGCATCTCCTCGCGCAGCGCCTCGGTGAAGCCGCGGACGGCGTACTTGGTGGCGTTGTAGGCGGTCTGGCCGGGCATCGAGATCAGGCCGAACAAGCTGGAGATGTTGACCAGCGCGCCGTCGCCCGAGGCGATCAGGTGCGGCAGGAACTCTTTGGTGCCGTTGACGACGCCGAGGAAGTTGACACCGACGATCCAGTCGAAGTCCTCGTACGACATCTCCTCGAAGTCACCCGTGACGGTCACGCCGGCGTTGTTGACCACGACGTTGACGCGGCCGAACTGCTCGGCGACCGCGGTCGCCCAGGTGCCCATCGCGGCGCGGTCGGAGACGTCGATGACGTCGCTGCGCACCTCGGCGCCGAGGCCCTTGACCAGGTCGACCGTCTCGGCGAGCGCTTCGGCGTTCCAGTCGGAGATCGCGAGCAGGGCGCCGTCGCGGGCCGCCTTGAGCGCCATCTCGCGACCCATGCCGCCGCCGGCTCCGGTGATGACGACGACCTTGTCCTGAAGAGTCTTCATGCGACGTGCTCCTTGGTGCGGGTGGGGGCGCCGGACCGGGTGGTCAGGACGTACTGCTCGATGTCGAAGCTGCGCAGCAGTGCGCGGAACGCGAACGTCGTGCGCGGCCAGAGCGTGGTGTTGCGGCCGTGCTCGTCGAGGTACCAGCTGGCGCAGCCGCCGGTGCTCCAGACGGTTCTCTTCATCCGTCGTTGCAGGTCGTCGTTCCAGGCGGCCTGGGCGGCCTTGGTGGGCTCGACCGCGGCGATGCCGCGCTCACCCATCTGCTGCAGGGCCGAGAGGATGTAGGCGATCTGGCTCTCGATCATGAAGACCATGCTCGAGTGGCCCAGCCCGGTGTTCGCGCCGACGATCTGGAACAGGTTCGGGAAGCCGGCCGCGGTGGTGCCCTTGTACGACGTCATGCCGGTCTCGGCCCAGACGTCCCCGAGGGTGCGTCCCTCGCGGCCCTTGATGTGGTGGGCGATCGGCTGGTCGGTGGTGAAGAACCCGGTCGCGACGATCAGGACGTCGACGTCGCGTTCACGGAGTTCGTTCGTGCGGGCGTCGCGGGTGACGATCCCGGTCGGGGTGATCTCTGTGATCCCGTCGGTGATCACCTCGACGTTGTCCTGCGCCAGCGCGGGGTAGTAGGTGTTGGAGATCAGGATGCGCTTGCAGCCGATCTGGAAGTCGGGGGTGACCTTCTCCTGCAGTTCCGGGTCGCTGATGCCGTTGCGGATGTTGCCCAGTGCCATCCTCTGTGCGGGCGACAGGATCTTCGGGGCCCGCGTGAAGCCCGGGACGTAGGTCTCGCGGCCCCAGTAGATCGCCGAGCGGTAGATCTTCTGCAAGCCCGGCAGGTAACGGAAACCGAGGCGCTCGATGCCGGTGTACGCGCGGTCGTGCCGAGGCATCACCCAGGGTGCGGTGCGCTGGTAGACGTCGAGATGGGCGACGGTCTTCGCGATCTCCGGGATCACCTGGATGGCAGAGGCGCCGGTCCCGATGACGGCGACCCGCTTCCCGGTCAGGTCGACGTCGTGGTCCCAGCGGGCGGTGTGGAAGATCGCGCCGCCGAAGCTGTCGATGCCCTTGATGTCGGGGTCCTTCGGCTCCGAGAGCCCACCGGATCCACTGATCAGGACGTCGGCGGTGAGGGTGCCGGCGCTGGTCACCACGGTCCACACCTGGTCCTCGGTGTCCCAGGCCGCGTCCTGGACAGTGGTCCCGAATCGGAAACGGTCGAGAACGCCAGCGCGCTGGGCGACGTCCTGGAGGTAGGCGTGGATCTCGGACTGCGGGGAGAAGGACCGCGACCAGGTCGGGTTGGGCGCGAACGAGAACGAGTACAGCTGACTCGGTACGTCGCAGGCGGCACCCGGGTAGGTGTTGTCGCGCCACGTGCCGCCGACGGTGTCACCCTTGTCGACGACGAGGAAGTCGGCGTGGCCTGCTTCCTCGAGCTTGATCGCCATGCCGAGCCCTGCGAAGCCGGCGCCGACGACGAGTACCCGGACGTGTTCGGGCAGGGTCTCGGTGCCCGACGCGGCAGCGGAGGTCGTGGTTGTCATGTAGGAATCCTAACGCTTGTTGAACAACCGTCAATAGCGTTATTGACTGAGGTTCAGTAATATGGGACACATGTCGACGACCAGCGGGCCTGCAACGGGCAGCCGCATCCGGATGTCGCCCGAGAGCCGGCGCGAACAGCTCCTCGAGCTGGGAACGCAACTGCTCTCGACCAGAACGCTCGACGAGATCTCGATCGAGGTGCTCGCTGAGGAGGCGGGCATCTCCCGTGGCCTGCTCTACCACTACTTCGGCAACAAGCAGGAGTTCCATCTCGCCGTCGTACGGCGCGCTGTCGAACAGCTGGTCGCCATCACCGCGCCGCGCGACATCGAGGATCCGCTCGAGCAGTTGGCGGTCTCGATCGGCGCCTATCTGGACTACGTCGTGGAGAACTACACCGGTTACGTCTCGCTGGTCCGCGCTGCGGCCGGTGGCAACGAGGAGCTCCGTGCCATCTACGAGGAAGGTCGGCGGGCACTGACCGACCGCATCTTCGAGGTGACCGGTCCTGCGGGTCTCGACGCCCTCGGGCTCAGCGACTCCCCGACCATGCGCCTGCTGGTCAACGGTTGGGCCGCGATGCTCGAGGTCGTCATCATCGACTGGGTGCACGACCCGCGCGGGATCGCCCGCGAGGACCTGCTGGGTCGACTGGCCCGGGCACTGCCCGGGATCGTGCTGGCATAAACATCCAGAAGCGCATCGCCAAGAAGCGCATCACCGTCACCGCCAGGTTGGTCACGGTCAGGACGGCGACCTCGGCAGCCGCAGGCGAGCCGTGCGGCAGCAGCAGGATCGCTCCACTCGTGGCTCCGAGGCCGATCGCGAAGACGACCAGTCCCTGGACGTGCTGGCGCAGCGCACCCGCGACACCACGGACGCCGAAGCTGAACCGCCGGTTCGCGGCCGTGTTCGCCACGGCGGTGACCAGCAATGCGAGCAGGTTGGCGACCAGGGCGTCGGTGACCTGTCGCAGTCCCAGGAACAGGGCAGCGTAGGCGAGCGTCGAGAGCACGCCGATCAGCAGGAAGATCGCCACCTGCGATCCCAGCCGGCCGATCGCGGCGTCCTCGGACGTGTGCCCGAGGCTGACAGCCACCTCCCGAAGCGGGAGCTGGCCGCGCGCGAGGCTGGTCCCGAGTCGCAGGACGCCCCTGAGGTCGTTGACCGCGGTCCGGACGATGTCGACCCGGCTGTCGGGGTCGTCGATCCAGTCGACGGGCACCTCGTGGATCCGCAGTCCGGCCCGCTCGGCGAGCGTGAGCAGTTCGGTGTCGAAGAACCACTCCTGGTCCTTCACCAGCGGGAGCAGCTCGCGCGCGGCGTCGCGGCGGATCGCCTTGAACCCGCACTGGGCGTCGCTGAACCCGACACGCAGGGATTGCCGCAGGATCAGGTTGTAGCTCCGTGAGATGAGCTCGCGCCGGAACCCGCGCTCGACGCGCGCAGACCCCGCCAGCCGCGAGCCGATCGCCAGGTCCGAGTGCCCGCTGATCAGCGGCGCGACCAGCGGCAGCAGGGCATCCAGATCGGTCGACAGGTCGACGTCCATGTACACCAGCACCTCGCTGTCCGACCCGCTCCAGACGTGCCGAAGGGCTCGACCGCGCCCCTTCTCGGCCAGGTGCTGGACACGGACGTCGGGGTAGGTGTGGCTGAGCCGGCGCCCGATCGCCGACGTCGCGTCGGTGGAGGCGTTGTCGGCGATCGTGATCCGGAAGGACCACGGCATCGCCAGCAGATGATCGCGCAGCCGGGTCACCGTGGCTGCCAGCTGGACCTCCTCGTTGTGCACCGGGATGACCACGTCCAGCAGCGGGACCGTCTGGTGACCCGCCGTGCCGAGCCTCACGGCGGGCTCTCCCAGCGCACTCACGAGGTGCTCCCCGAGAGGTCGTAGAGGGTGATCCCGCTGACTGTCGTCGCGGTGAAGTGGGCTTCGACCCAGGCGCTGATCGCCGAGCTCGTGCTACCGCCCGCGCTCGGACCGCCCCCGCCTCGGCCACCGCCGGCGATGAACCAATGGATCTTCCCGGCCTTCACGTAAGCCTCGAACTGGGCGAGCGTCGGGCTCGGATCAGAACCGTTGAAACCCCCGATCGCCATCACTGGCAGCTGCGTCGCGAGCTGGTAGCCCGACGCCGTGTTCGATCCGATCGCGGCCGCCGCCCAGGTGAAGTTCGACGAGTTCGAGCTGAGCACCTTGACCAGCGCCGCGCTCGGCGTACTCGCGTCCAGCAGACCGCCTGCGTGGCTGCCGGTACGGGAGCCCGGAGCGACCTGGGTGCCTTGGCCTGGAGGTCCGCCGAAACCGCCGGCCTGCGCGCCTGTCGGGAACTGCCCGGCCGGCAGCTGCCCGCCGAAAGCACCGCGCATCCCACCCGGAGCACGGCCCGGGCCCCCGCCCGGCCCCCCGCCCGGCCCGCCTCGGGCGCCGGCGACCGTCGGGCCGGCTGTGGGGATCGAACCGCTGTGTGGCGTACCGGCAGTCTCGAGTGCGTACGACGCCGGGCCGGCCAGCACCGTCGCCAGTGCGAGCCCGGCAACAGCCAGCGCCCAGCGCTTCGGCATCCGGTGCACGCCGAGCAGGCCGCCGGCCGCGACGACGCCCCCGAGGACGACCAGGACCCGCAGCCACGGCACGAAGGTCGCGGACCGGTCCAGCAGCACGTAGGCCAGGACTGCCGTGCCGGCGACGCTGGCCGCCAGCACCGCTCGGGCGATCACGTCGTGGCGTTCGCGCCACAGCGTCCAGGCGCCGATGCCGACCAGGGCAGCGATCGCCGGGGCCAGCGCGACGGTGTAGTAGGCGTGGAAGATCCCGGCCATGAAGCTGAAGGTCAGTCCGGTCACCACCAGGGTCGCGCCGAACATGACGATCGCTGCGCCGACCCTGCGGTTCTCCCGCGTCGCGGTGCGCGTCCACCACAGGGCCGCAGCTCCGAGGACGAGGGCGGCCGGCAGCAGCCAGGCGATCTGACCGCCGACCTCGGAGCTGAAGAGCCGCCCGATGCCGGTCGCGCCCCACATGCTGCCGGTGCCGCCGCCGGCCCCGCCGACCGAGCCGGTCTCGTTCCCGGACAGGCGGCCGAGACCGTTGTAGCCCAGGGTCAGCTCAAGGATGGAGTTGTTCTGGGAGCCGCCGATGTACGGACGGCTCGCCGCCGGCCACAGCTCGACGATCGCGACCCACCAGCCACCGGCCAGCAGCATGGCGCCGAGGGCCGCGAGCAAGTGCACGACCTTGCGTCCCCAGCTCGTCCTGGCGAACAGCAGGTACACGAGTGCCAGCGCGGGCAGGACCAGGAACGCCTGCATCATCTTCGTCAGGAACGCGAGGCCGACCAGGCTGCCGGCCAGGACGAGCCAACGCAGGGGTCGGCCGGCATCGACCTTGCTGTCCTCGACCGCGCGCAGCGTCGCCGTACCGGCTCCGAGCAGCAGCAGTGCGAGCAGCGCATCGGGGTTGTTGAACCGGAACATCAGCACGGCGACCGGCGTGAGCGCCATCACCAGGCCGGCGATCAGTCCCGCGACCGCGGAGCCGGTCACGCGGCGGACGGTGTGGTGGAGCAGCGCGACCGTGGCCACGCCGAACAGCGCCTGGGGGACCAGGATGCTCCAGCTCGAGAGCCCGAACACGCGCACCGAGAGCGCCATCGGCCACAGGGACAGGGGGGTCTTGTCCACGGTGATGGAGTTCGCGGCATCGGAGCTGCCGAAGAAGAAGGCCTTCCACGACTCCGAACCAGCCTGTACGGCGGCGGAGTAGAAGGAGTTGGCCCACCCCGAGGCGCCGAGGCCCCAGAGGTACAGGAGCGCGGTCCCGAGGAGCAGGACCACCAGCGCCGGGCGCGCCCAGGACGGATCGGCAGGCGCTGGGGGCGTCGTCACGGTCCGCACGGGCGGCCGGTCGAGGGTGCTGGTGGTCGTCGTCATGCCCCGAGGTTGGCGGGACGCGCTGCGGCGACCGTGTGGTCAGTCTGTGCGGCTCCTGTGAGCGCGAGGACTACTCGTCGTTGCCGTAGATGTCCCGTGTGTAGACCTTGCCCGCGACGTCGTCGAGCGCCTCGGAGCGTCGGTTCGCGACGATCACGTCGGAGCGCTTCTTGAAGTCGTCGAGATCGTTGATCACCTCGGAGTTGAAGAACAGGTCGTCGCAGAAGCCGGGCTCGTAGATGATCACCTCGACGCCCTTGGCCTTGATCCGCTTCATCACTCCCTGGATCGAGGACTCCCGGAAGTTGTCCGAGCCGGCCTTCATGATCAGCCGGTAGATGCCGACGGTTCGCGGGCGGCGGCGCAGGATGTCGGCTGCGATGAAGTCCTTGCGGGTGGTGTTGGCATCGACGATCGCGCTGATGAGGTTCTGCGGGACCTCGCGGTAGTTGGCCTGGAGCTGCTTGGTGTCCTTGGGCAGGCAGTAGCCGCCGTACCCGAAGGACGGGTTGTTGTAGTGCTTGCCGATCCGGGGGTCGAGGCCGACGCCCTCGATGATCTGGCGGGTGTCCAGGCCGTGGCTCAGCGCGTAGGTGTCGAGCTCGTTGAAGTACGCGACCCGCAGGGCAAGGAACGTGTTGGCGAACAGCTTGATCGCCTCCGCCTCGGTCGAGCCGGTGAAGAGTACGTCGATGTCGGTCTTGAGCGCGCCCTCGACGAGCAGCTTTGCGAAGAGGTGCGCCGGCTCGGTCTCCGACCCGATGACGATCCGCGAGGGGTACAGGTTGTCGTGCAGGGCATGGCCCTCGCGCAGGAACTCGGGGGAGAAGATGATCGAGGCCCCCGGGTGGCGCTCGCGCACCCGCGCGGTGAAGCCGACCGGGACGGTCGACTTCACCACGATCGATGCCTCGGGAGCGATCTGGACGACGTCGGCGATGACGGACTCGACCGACCCGGTGTCGAAGTAGTTGGTGGCGGGGTCGTAGTTGGTCGGCGTTGCCACCACCACGTAGGCCGCGCCGACGTAGGCCCGGTGCTTGTCCAGGGTCGCTGTCAGGTCCAGGTCACGGGTGGCCAGGTAGTCCTCGAGCTCGGCGTCGACGATCGGGGAGCGCCGTGCGTTGATCATCTCGACCTTCTCCGCGATCAGGTCCAGCGCCCACACCTCGTGGTGCTGGGCCAGGATGACCGCGTTGGACAAGCCGACGTAGCCAGTGCCTGCGATGGCGATCTTCACGTTTCGAACGTAGGTGGACAGAGTGTCCGGGTCGTGTCTGCGATGTAAACGGCCGTCGACTGCACCGGGCCAGCAGTAGGGTGTGCGCCGTGCGTATCGCCTTGCTCATCAACGGCATGACCGGTTATCTCGATGCCGAGTTCCGCGCACTCGCCGACCTCGGGCACACGGTTCTGCTGGTGACCCCCGGTTCCGCGGACGCCTCCGTGGGCGCGATGCGTGACACCGCTTTCACAGTCCTCGACCACGCGAGCGAGTACGCCGAGGTGCACGCCTGGCAGCAGGATCCAGCACCTGCCGAGCTGGTCGCGACGGTACGCGCGTTCGAACCGGATGCCGTCCTGATGACCGCCTGGAACTTCTCCAAGGCCTACCGGGCAGTGATGAAGGCGGTGCCTGCCGAGACGGTGCGGATCATGTACATGGACAACCTCTGGCGCGCAGCTCCCCGCCAGTGGCTCGGACGCCTGACCCATCGCTGGTACGTCGACAACGTCGCGGATGCCGCCCTGGTGCCGAGTGACCGCACCGAGTTCTACGCTCGCCGCCTCGGCTTCGAGCCGGCCGACATCATCCGCGGCGGCGCGGTCGGCGACACGCGCATGTTCCACTCCGAGGCCCGCACCGCGCAGGAGCTCGGCTCCCGGCGGGCGTTCCTCTCGGTCGGTCGTCTGGTCGACCACAAGGGCGCCGACGTCCTTGCTGCGGCGTACGCCCGCTACCGCGAGCTCGCCGATGACCCGTGGGACCTGCACGTGGTCGGCATCGGCCCGATGGAGGCGGTGATCGGTGCGATCCCCGGGGTCACGATGCACGGGTTCCTGCCGCCGGACGAGGTCGCCGAGCTGATGCGGCAGGTCAGCTGCCTGACGCTGACCTCCCACATCGAGCCGTTCGGGGTCGTCGTCCACGAGGCAGCGGCCTCGGGACTTCCACTGCTGGTCACCGAGTTCTCCGGGTCGGCGCCGGTGTTCGTCCAGGACGGCTACAACGGCTGGCAGGTGACCGCCGGCCACGTCGGTCACTGGTCGCGCGCGATGCTCGAGATGAGCACGCAGTCGCCCGAGAGGCTCGCGGAGATGTCCGAGATCAGCCGGTCGCTGTCCCGGCGCGCCAGCCCTGCCGGTTGGGCGTTGAACCTGACCGAGGAGATCGAGCGTCGGCAGGCCAACGGTGGCGGCCGGCTGCTGATGAACGACAATCAACGGATCTCGTTCCGTCCGTGACCCACGACAAGCCCACCAAGGAGGATGCCGCGTGTCCGTGACCGTCATCGTCGAGCCAGATCCCGGCGGACACCGGTTCCAGGCCGTGCTGAACGTCGCTGTCGAGGCCGCCAGGCACGGGTCCGAGATCCTGCTGCTGACTTCGTACGGCGCCCAGGCCACGAAGGCCTTCGACGTCTACCTCGCCGACATCGACCTCAAGGTCGACGAGCGGTTCGACCAGATCTACCCGCCGACTGCCCAGATCGCCGCGGCGGTTGCCGATCTGGCTCGCACCGGCGACGTCGACACCGTCGTGGTCATGGATGCGGACCAGTCGCTCAAGAAGTGGTGGCTGGTTGCCGGCCGGGCCTTCCGTGGCCTGAGCCACAAGCCACGGGTCGTCTTCATGCTCACCCGGTACCCGGCCAAGCTCGGGCTCACCGACCTGGTGGGCTGGAAGCTGCGGATCCCCAAGGCGGGTCTCGCTCTCGCTGCCCGCGCCACCGGTTCGCTGCACCACGTCGCCGGGTTCGCCGGCCGCGACGACATGAGCCGCGGGTGGATCGTGCGGCGGGCGCGGGACCCGGAGATCTGCAGCGCCCATGCGCGTGACCGGGTCGCGCTGAGAGCCGCGCTGGACCTGCCGCAGGACCGCACCATCGTCGGGATCTACGGCGTCATCGAGGAGCGCAAGAACGCGCCCCTGATCCTGGACGCGCTGAAAAGTGCCGACCTCGACGCCGACCTGCTGCTGGCCGGAGGCGTACGTCCCGAGGTGTGGGCCTGGGTCAACGGCCTCTCGGCGACCGATCGCGCCCGGGTGATCGTCCGGGACGGGTTCCTCACCAACGAGCTCCTGGACCAGTTGGTGGCTGCTGTGGATGCCGTCCCGATCGCGCTGACCAACAACGGCCCGAGCGGGATCATGGGCAAGGCCCTGGCCGCAGGGGTGCCGGTGGTCACGGCGGGTTCCGTCGTACGGGCCCGCGAGCTGGTCGCGACCGACGGAGGCGCCGTCGCCGACCTGACCCCGGAGAGCATCGGTGCTGCCCTGCGCACCGTGCTGGAGCGCGACCCGGATGCGCCTCGCCACAACAGCGTTCCACCGGCCACGATCGAGGAGTTCACCCAGAACCTGCTGGGCATCGACGCGCAGGGCCGCGTGGTTGGCCGGAACCCGCGTCGCCGCGGCTGACGGTCCGGTAGCGTTCGCCGCGTGAATCTCCGGAACCCCGCTTTTCTGCTCAAGGCCCCCCGGCTCCGTGTCGCGATCCGGGAGACGGTCCGCACCGTCAACAAGCCGGTCGCCACGGCACGGACGGCGCGCGCGCTGGCCGCGTCGCCGCGACCGTTGAAGGTCGAGATCGGTGGCCTCGAACCGCGCGAGGGCTTCGTGGTCACCAACGTCAACGCGACGACCCGCAACTACCTGGACTGCACGAAGCCGTGGCCGACGCCGGACGGCAGCGTCCAGTACGTCTACTCGGACAACGTGATCGAGCACCTGCCGCTCGCAGCGGGCCGCGCGATGCTGCAACAGGCCTACCGCTCGATGGTGCCCGGTGGCGTGATCCGGCTCGTCACCCCGGACATCAGGAAGCACGTCGAGCTCTACTTGGCCGGCCAGTCCAGCCTGACCGGCGAGGTCGGCCTCGCGTACCGCGAGATGGGCCTCGTCGTCGAGCACCCCGTGGACCTGATCAGGATCCCGATCGGCTCGTTCGGCCACCACGAGGGCTACCTCTACGACTTCGACGCGCTGGAGTATGAGCTCAAGAGCGCCGGGTTCCACTCGGTGATCGAGTGCCAGCTGGGCCAGAGCGAGCACGAGGCGCTCCGCGGTCACGACGTGCGGGTCGGTGAGGGCGGCGCCCAGATCGTGGTCGAGGCCACCCGCTGAGGCTCAGCCCTCCACGGGTTTGAGCACGTAGCCGGCCCCGCGCATCGTGTGGATCATCGGTTCGCGACCTGCGTCGACCTTCTTGCGCAGGTAGGAGATGTAGAGCTCGACGACATTGGCCTGTCCGCCGAAGTCGTAGTTCCAGACCCGGTCGAGGATCTGCGCCTTGGACAGGACCCGCTTCGGGTTGCGCATCAGGTAGCGGAGGAGCTCGAACTCGGTCGCGGTCAGCGAGATCGGCGAGCCGGCCCGGGAGACGTCGTGGCTGTCCTCGTCCAGGATCAGGTCACCGACGGCCAGGACCGAGTGGTCGGCAGTCTGCTGGGCGCCGGCACGACGCATCAGGGCGCGCAGCCTGGCCACCACCTCCTCGAGCGCGAACGGCTTGGTCACGTAGTCGTCACCGCCGGCGGTGAGACCGGCGACCCGGTCCTCCACGGCGTCACGCGCGGTCAGGAACAGCACCGGTACGTCGTCAGCGTCGGCGCGCAGCTTGCGGAGCACCTCCATGCCGTCGAAGTCGGGCAACATCATGTCCAGCACGATCGCGTCCGGGTCGAACTTGCGGGCGGCAGCGACCGCCTTGGTGCCGGTGTGGGCCACCTCGACGTCCCAGCCTTCGTAGCGCAGGGCCATCCGCAGCAGCTCGGCGATGTTGACCTCGTCGTAGACGACGAGGACTCGGACGGGGGTGCCGTCGATCCGGGTCAGTTCAGGTCCACGCGCAGCGCTCATGGATCAAGGGTCGCTCACGAAATCGGGCAACTGCCATGAATCTGCTGTGTGAAACCTGTGAACGTGGGAGCCCGCACCTGTGCCTACTCGTGGTGAAATCACAGGTGGGTGACAGGTTCGGGGCGCACTCTGGTCCTCATGGAAGAGAACACGCCCGAGAACACTCCCGCCGAGACCCCGGCGGAGATCACGGCTGAGAGAGTGGCACCGACAGCGCCCGAGGTGGCCGCACCGGTGCCGGCGCGCGTACCGGGACCTCGTCTGCGTGACCAGGTGTGGTCCTTCCGCTCGCTGCTGGCTGTCGGCATCGCGTCGTTGCTCCTCGGTGGAGCCGGCGGGGCCGGGATCGTCGCTGCGACCACCGGTGACGGCCACGGCGACCGCATCGCGCGGTTCGCGGGCGGCCCGGACGGTCGGCGCGGACCGGGCTTCGGACGATTCGGGGGCGGCTACGGTTTCAACGGCGGCCCCGGCGGGCTTAACGCCCCCCAGAACGGGCAGCAGAACGGACCGACAGGCCCCGGCCCGGTGCCCGCAACGCCGAGCAGCCCAGCGGGCTAGACCCTGGCCGGACCGGTCCCTCAGACCCCCCGGACGAGGGACCGGACGACGGGCCCGCGACCTGAGTGGCGCGGGCCCGTCGGGGTTCGTCAGACTGGGGGTGTTGTGCACATCCAGTTCCCCGCCGAGCTCCCGGTCTCGGCACGCCGTGAGGACATCGCTGCGGCGATCCGCGATCACCAGGTCGTCATCGTCGCGGGGGAGACCGGGTCCGGCAAGACCACCCAGCTCCCGAAGATCTGCCTGGAGCTCGGGCGCGGCGAAGGCGGTCCGGACGGCAAGCTGATCGGGCACACCCAGCCCCGGCGGATCGCCGCCCGCAGCGTCGCCGAGCGCATCGCCGAGGAGCTCGGGACCGAGCTGGGCGACGTGATCGGCTACCAGGTCCGATTCACCGACCGGACCTCGGCTGCCGGCCGGGTCAAGGTGATGACGGACGGGATCCTGCTCGCTGAGCTCCAGGGTGACCGCCGGCTCGAGCGCTACGACACGTTGATCATCGACGAGGCTCACGAACGCAGCCTCAACATCGACTTCATCCTCGGGTACCTCAAGCGCCTGCTGCCGCAGCGTCCCGAGCTGAAGGTGATCATCACGTCGGCGACGATCGACCCCGAGCGGTTCTCGAAGCACTTCTCCGACGCGCCGATCATCGAGGTCTCCGGCCGGACCTACCCGGTCGAGGTTCGTTACCGACCGTTGGTCGCCGCTCCCGAGGAAGACGAGGACGGCGAGGTCGTGGTCCGCGACCAGACCGAGGCGATCCTCGCTGCGGTCGACGAGCTACGCGCCGAGATCGACGGCGACATCCTGGTGTTCCTGCCCGGCGAACGCGAGATCCGCGACACCGCCGATGCGCTCGAACGCCGGTCGTTGGGCCCGCGCGGCTTCGACGTCGTACCGCTGTACTCGCGGCTCTCGTCGGCCGAGCAGCACCGGGTCTTCGAGCAGCACGGTCGTCGGCGGGTGGTGCTGGCCACGAACGTCGCCGAGACCTCGCTGACGGTGCCCGGCATCACGGCGGTGATCGATACCGGGGTCGCGCGGATCAGCCGGTACTCGGTGCGCACCAAGGTCCAGCGCCTGCCGATCGAGCCGATCAGCCAGGCGTCCGCCCGTCAGCGCTCGGGCCGGTGCGGGCGGGTCGAGGCGGGAATCGCCATCCGTCTGTACTCCGAGGAGGACTTCGCCGCCCGGCCCGAGTTCACCGAGCCCGAGATCCTCCGCACCACCCTGGCCAGCGTGATCCTGCAGATGACCTCGCTCGGTCTCGGGGAGGTGAGCCGCTTCCCGTTCGTCGAACCGCCGGACGCGCGCAACGTCCGCGCGGGGACGATGCAGCTGCTTGAGCTCGGCGCCGTCGTGCCAGGCAAGGACGGCCGAGAGGGGCTGCGACTGACGAAGGTCGGACGATCGCTCGCCCGGCTCCCGATCGATCCACAGCTGGGCCGGATGCTCCTGGAGGCGGACCGGCTGGGGTGCCTGCGCGAGGTGCTGGTGATCACCTCGGCACTGTCGATCCAGGATCCGCGCGAACGCCCGGTCGATCAGCAGGCACGTGCCGACGAGATGCACGCGAGGTTCCGCGACGCGCGCTCTGACTTCATGGCGTGGCTGAACCTGTGGGACCACCTGCGTGCCCAACAGTCGGAACTCGGTTCGAGTGCGTTCCGGCGGATGTGTCGGGCCGAGCACCTCAACTACCTGCGGGTGCGGGAGTGGCAGGAGTTCGAGAGCCAGCTGCGCCAGGTGGCCAAGCAGGTCGGGCTGAAGCCGACGCCGAACTCCGGGCCGAAATCTGGTGCGCGCTCGGACCGGGCGACCCCGATGCGAGCCGACGAGGACACCATCCACCAGGCCCTGCTCGCCGGCCTGCTCTCCCACATCGGCCAGCGCGATCCGGACCGCCGTGACTACCTCGGTGCCCGTGGGGCCCGGTTCTCGATCTTCCCGGGCTCGGGCCTGTTCAAGAAGCAGCCGGACTTCGTGGTCGCCGCCGAGCTCGTCGAGACCTCGAAGCTCTGGGGACGCCAGTGCGCGGCCGTCGATCCGTTGTGGGTCGAGCGCGCAGCGGCGCACCTGGTCACCCGCACCTGGTCGGAGCCGCACTGGTCCAGGAAGCGGGCCGCCGTGATGGCGCGCGAGCGGGTCACCCTGTACGGCGTTCCGCTGGTCGTCGACCGCTTGGTCAACTACGGCGCCGAGGACTCCGAGCTCGCCCGCGAGCTGTTCATCCGGCACGCCCTGGTCTACGGCGAGTGGCACACCCGACACGAGTTCTTCGCGACGAACCGGGCGCTGCTCGAGCAGGCCGAGGAGCTCGAGCACCGGGCCCGCCGGCGCGACCTCGTGGTCGACGAGCACACCCTGTTCGACTTCTACGACTCGGTGGTCCCGGCAGGCATTGTCTCCGGCGCCCACTTCGACGCGTGGTGGAAGGTCGAGCGACGCGAGCGGCCCGATCTGCTCACCTTCGATCCGGCGATGCTGGTGCACGACACCGTCGGCGAGATCAATCCCGGCGACTTCCCGGACGCGTGGCGCGAAGGCTCTCTCGAGCTCCCGATGGAGTACCACTTCGAGCCCGGGTCGTCTGCCGACGGGCTGCGGATCGACGTTCCGCTGGCAACGCTGAACCACCTCGGCTCGCGAGCGTTCAGCTGGCACGTACCCGGCCTGCGGGAGGAGCTGGTGATCGCGTTGCTCCGCTCACTGCCGAAACAGCTGCGGGTGAACGTCGTGCCGGCACCGAACGTGGCCAAGTCCTTCCTGGCCGCCGTGCCGCCGGGCGAGGAGTCGCTGACCGATGCCCTCGCCCGCTACCTGCGCGCCGTGAAGGGCGTCGTCGTACCGCCTGAGGCCTGGGACTGGAGCAAGGTCTCGGGGCACCTGAGGCCCACGTTCCGGATCCTCGGCGAGGACGGCACCGTCCTCGCCGAGGGCAAGGACCTGGACGCCCTGAAGCGACCGCTCCGGGCTTCGTTCGAGGCCGCCGTGGCGGGGGCCGCCCGCGAATCTGGGCTGGAGGCGACCGGTCAGCGCTCCTGGTCCTTCGGGACGCTCGAGCGCTCGTTCACCCAGGTCCGTGCTGGCCACGAGGTCCGCGGTTTCCCTGGGCTGGTGGACGAAGGTGACACGGTCGGACTGCGAGTCTGGGCCAGCGAGGACGAACAGCTCTCCCGTCACGCTGCGGGACTGCGGCGATTGCTGGCGCTCAACACGACTGGCCCGGACCTGACCGAAGGGCTCGACAACGCCACGAAGCTCACCTTGGCCGCCTCGTCGTACCCGACCGCGAAGGCCTTGCTCGCCGACTGCACGTTCGCGGCGCTGGGCGACCTCGTCGTCTCCGAGGATCCGGTGGGGGTGTGGAACGAGGCAGCCTTCGACGTCCTGCTGGAGCGGTCCAGGCGCGAGCTTCCTGAACGGTCCCGGGCCATCCGCGACCAGGTCTTGCGCGTCCTCGCCGACTCCGTGGCGGTCGACCGGCTCCTGCACGGGCGCGTCGACCTCGCGGTCCTGCCGTCGATGAACGACATGCGCCAGCACCTCGGTCGGCTCATCGCGCCGGGTTTCGTGGCCGCCGCTGGCAGCGCTCACCTGCGCGACTACCCGCGCTACCTCGCCGCCCTGACCGAGCGGCATCGCCGCCTGGCCGCGGATCCCCGCAGCGACCTGGAGCGGATGGGCCGGGTCGCCGAGTTCCAGGACGGGCTGGACCAGCGGATGGCCGCGCTGGCCGATGGCAGACCGCCGGGCGCTGCTCTGCTCCGGCTCGGCTGGCTGGTGGAGGAGTACCGGGTGTCGCTGTGGGCCCAGCACCTCGGGACCAGCGAACCGGTCTCGGACGTCCGGCTGCGCGCCGCGCTGAAGCAGGCCTGACCCGGCGCCTGATTCAGCGCCGGCTTCAGGGCAGGTACGGCCGCGCCGCGGCGAGCACCTCGTTGAAGATCTCCCGGGGAAGAGCTGCCCCTTCGCGACGCACGTCGTACGCGCTGAGGTCCAGCACCCGGTTCAGACGCACCTCGCTGGGCCGGTGCTGCCGATCCCAGTCTCCCGTCCCGACGTCCATCCACAGCCGGCCGGCACGTGCTTCCTGGCGTTCGTCGCGGTCGTGATCCTTGCTGGTCAGCGGCAGCGCGACGATCCGGCCTCCGCCCACGGCGAGCACCAGCACGGGACGATCCTTGCCCCGCGTCGGGTCCTCCTCGTACGGGACCCAGGTCCAGACGACCTCGCCGGGATCGGGTCGACCGTTGTGGACCGGTGCGTAGCTCACCCCGGGCTTCGGCTTGCCGCCGAGCCCAGGGAGTCGGAATGCCATGGCACGACCGTAGCCAATGCCTGGGGAGTGGGTGCGCCGGGCCGGGAGCGCCTCACGGCGCGTGGCCGCTCGAAGCGGCTGTTTTTAGGTCCCGGGGCTGCCACGGCCCGGCGCTCTGCCATTCTAACGCTCAGCCCAGCATTCCGCTGAGTTCCAGCCGTCCTGAGCGTTCGAGTTGATCAGCCAGGGTCAGGAGCCGTGCCGCCGCGAGGTCGTTGTCGTACGACGATCCGCCTGCCGATTCGTGCTGGGCGCGACCCGCCGCAGCCACCCGGGCGAACGCCGCAGCCCGGAACAGGGTGTCGGCGAAGTCGCCGACCACGACGCCGCCCAGGACCGCATCCACCAGGGCACGAACCTCGGCGGGGCCAGGCGGGTCCTCGACGCCGGAGATGGCCTCGGCGACCGGGGCGAGCCTCCTGCCGCGGTCGAACTCGAGGGCTGCCGTCTCCGGATCGGCGTACACCCAGGCTCGCAGGACGTACAAACGCCAGAGCACCCCCGCCAGACTCTCGGCGGGTGCGCCCGCCCACAGGTCAGCCAGCGTGTCGAGGCCTTCCGTGTCGGCCAGGTGCACGACCCGTGAGACCAGGTCGGCGTCGACCTGGTCCCGGGCGCCGCGGACCAGCGCTGTGGCCGCACGATCGGCGGCCTCCGCCAGTACCGCGGGGTCGGCTCCGTGCGCGGTCGTCTCGATCGCCTCGAAATGGCCGGAGCCCGGCAACGAGGGGCGGTGGTGTGCCCGATCCGTCATGGTTTCAACCTACGCCGAACCGGAAACATCGGCCCGGATTCAGCTGAGTCCGGCAGCCGCGGCCTGCACCATGGCGACCATCGGATCGTGGCCCGCGGGGTAGTGGAAGGCCTGCGTGCCGCGGTCGATCCGCAGGACGGCGATCCTGGTGCCCGCCGTCACGATGCCGAACGCCTCGGTGCGGCCCTCGTCGCTCCCGGTCGGGGACCAGGTCGCCAGGTACCAGGTGCCGGTCGCGGGACCGGCCGGCGCGGCCGTCGTCGCGCCGACCTTGAAGTTCTTGTCGGACAGGTCGGGCGCGGTGCACTTGTCATGCCAGCTGAGCAGGACGTGCGCTGCCCGGGTCGCGGTCGCAGCGTCAGGGAACTCGGCGATCTGCTCGCCCGCGTTGTCATCGGTGTCCACGGGAGGGAAGTAGGTCCGCTGGACCACCTGGGTGGCGCCGATGCTCGCCAGGTCGACCTTCGCGCACACCCCGAACGGATCGGGTCCGGCCGTCCCGGTCTGGCCGTCCTGCCAGTGCCAGGTCGCGTTCAGGCCCGGCACGGCACCGGTGGCGAGCAACCGGTCGGTCAGGGTTGCGGGCCTCACGAGGGACCCAGAGTTGGACCCGGACCCGGTGCTCGTCGCCGTCGGGTCCGCGGTGATCGTCTCGGCCGGCGTCGTCGTCTGGGTCGGGTGCGGGTCGACGGCCTCGGAGGAGGGGGAGCTGTTCTTCGAAGCGCAGGCTGTCGTGCCGAGCAGGCACACGAGCGCGATCGCCGCCGTGCAGGCAAGGGAAGGAGGACGGGCCGAGAACATGCACCGAGCCTAAGGGGACCGAGAGCCCGGGTCCGGCCGGGCGACCGGCGCGGCGTGTCCTGCTCAGGGCGCCTCGGGGGCTTGCTCGGCAACGTCCTCGGCCGGTACGGCGGCCGGTACCTGGGCGACCGGATGCAGGATCGCGTCGGTGATGAGCGGCGCCATCACCTCGACCTGCCACGCCCGGGCGCCCAGCTCGGTCAGCTCGGCGCTGACGGCGGTCTCCATGTCCTCGTCCGCGACCTGGGGCGGGGTCCAGAGGACACGGCGCAGGTAGTCCGGGGTCAGCAGATTCTCGACCGGCACGTTGCGGTCCTCCGACAGCGCGGTGACCGCGGCGCGGGCGGTGTTCAGGCGAGCCGCCGCCACCGGGTCGCGGTCGGCCCAGGAGCGCACCTGCGGCGGGCCGTCGGACCGGTTGGCGACCGGCGGGAGCTCGTTGTCGGGAAGGGCACGCGCCCGCTTGAGGGCATCGACCCAGGTGTCCAGGTAGCGACGGGCGCCGCGGCCGTGGAACGCCGGCGTGTCCATCAGCAGCTTGCCGCTGGTCGGCAGCGCGTTGGCCGCCGCGATCATCGCGGAGTCCGGGATCAGCCTGCCGGGAGTGGTGTCCAGCGAGGCCGCGAGCTCGTCGCGCACGATCCAGAGCTCGCGCACGGCCGCCAGGGCACGCCTTCCCTTGGCCTTGTGGATGCCTGAGGTCCGGCGCCACGGATCCACCCGAGGCGGCGGGTCGAACGAGATCAGGTGCTCGAACTCCTGCCGGGCCCACTCGGCCTTGCCGGTCTCCTCGAGCTCGGCGGCGAGGACGTCGCGCAACTCGAGGAGCACCTCGACGTCCAGGGCGGCGTACTCGAGCCAGGGCTCGGGCAATGGACGCTTGGACCAGTCGGCGGCCGAGTGCTCCTTGCGCATCGACTTGCCGACGATGACCTCGACCAGGGTGGCCAGACCGACCCGTGGGTAGCCGAGCAGGCGCGCGGCGAGCTCGGTGTCGAACAGGGCGGTCGGGACCAGACCGACCTCACGCAGGCAGGGGATGTCCTGGCTGGCTGCATGCAGGATCCACTCAGCGCCACCGAAGGCCTCGTTCAGCGAGACCAGGTCGTCGAACGCGGTCGGGTCGATCAGGGCGGTACCGGCGCCTTCGCGGCGCAGCTGGATCAGGTAGGCGCGGGCGGAGTAGCGGTAACCCGAGGCGCGCTCGGCGTCCAGACCGATCGGTCCGGTGCCGGCGGCGACCGCAGCCACGACCTCGGCCAGCGCTTCGGGAGTCTCGACGATCGGTGGCAGGCCGTCACGCAGGGTCAGCAGGGGAGCGGGCGGCGGTTCGACCTCGTCGGTGGCACCGGGACTGTTCTCGGTCGTATCCGCCGCCATCAGTCGCTGCCGCGCTGCCCACGTCGGCTCGGTATGGTCGCGACACCTTCGGGGACGGGCGGAAGGCCGGCGGCAGTGCACAGCAGCTCGCCCCAGGCCTCGACGTGCGCCGTCAGGTCGCCGACCGGGGTCCAGGAGGCACGGATCTCGATCTGGGCGGTGCCCGGCTCGGCCGCCATCCCGCCGAAGCTCTCGGAGGCGACGCTGGTGACGGTCCCCGACGGCGCGCCGTACTCGGCTCCGTGCGCCTCGAGCGCCTCGGTCAGCCAGGACCAGCCGACCTCGGCCAGCAGCGGATCGGTGACGAGCTCCGGGTCGATGTCGGCGCGGGCGTAGGCCACGCAGCGGAAGGTCCCGTCCCAGGTGTCGTTGCCGGCGGGGTCGTGCAGCACGACGATCCGGCCGGTGCCCACGTCCTCGCCGTCTACGGTCACGTCCGCCGAGATCGCCGAGGCGAACGGAGCTATCCGCTGGGGCGCCGGCATCTCCTCGGTGTAGACCTCGGGACGGAACTTCGCGGCCCGCAACTGGCTGACCGCACGCTCGAACTCGGCCGGGACGGGCACAGGCTCGATGTGTCGTTCGCGAGGAGCGGACATGGCCTCAGGTTAAGGCGGATCTCCGGATCCCGCGTCCCCGACTCGCCGCCTGACCTGCGAAGATCGTCCCATGCAGGCCCCCACCAGCACGAACGCAGCGGACGCTGTTCGCGACTCCGCCTTCCTGCGGGCAGCCCGCGGTGAGCCGGTTCCGCACACGCCCGTCTGGTTCATGCGACAGGCCGGCCGCTCGCTGCCGGAGTACCTCAGGATCCGCGAAGGCGTGTCCATGCTCGACTCCTGCATGCGGCCCGACCTGGTCACCGAGATCACCCTCCAGCCGGTACGCCGCTACGGCGTCGACGCCGCGATCTTCTTCTCCGACATCGTGCTGCCGCTCAAGGCGATCGGGGTCGACCTCGACATCGTCCCGGGAGTCGGACCGGTGGTCGCGAACCCGGTGCGCACCCTGGCCGACGTCGCAGCCATCCCCGACCTGACCCCCGAGCACGTCCCGTTCATCACCGAGTCGGTCACCCGGCTCGTCGGGGAGCTCGGCAGCACCCCCCTGATCGGCTTTGCCGGTGCTCCGTTCACGGTGGCCTCCTACCTGGTCGAGGGCGGTCCGTCGAAGGAGCACGCGAAGACCAAGGCGCTGATGTTCGGCGCGCCGGAGGTGTGGGCGGCACTGATGACCAAGATCGCGGCGATCTCCACGGCGTACCTGGAGGTCCAGGTGGCAGCCGGCGCGAGCGCGATCCAGCTCTTCGACTCCTGGGCGGGTGCCCTGACCCGGGACGACTACCAGGCCCAGGTGCTCCCGTACTCCACCGACGTGCTGGGTGCGATCGGTCGTACCGGCGT
Source organism: Marmoricola sp. (assembly GCF_025965215.1). GTDB lineage: Bacteria > Actinomycetota > Actinomycetes > Propionibacteriales > Nocardioidaceae > Marmoricola. The sequence goes on along the minus strand of NZ_JAOPXI010000036.1, from coordinate 17,857 downwards.
CCCGCGGATCCACTTCGGCGTCGGCACCGGCGAGATCCTCGACCTGATGGGCCAGGCGGGCGCCGACGTGGTGGGGGTGGACTGGCGGGTGCCGCTGGCGGACGGGATCGCGCGCGTCGGGGGCAGGTGCGTGCAGGGCAACCTGGACCCCACCCTGGTCTTCGCCCCGACCGAGGTGATGCTCGAACGCGCCGACCAGGTCCTGGCTGCCGGCCGTGCGGCTCCGGGGCACATCTTCAACCTCGGCCATGGCGTGATCCCGTCGACCGACCCTGACCAGCTCAAGCGGCTGACCGATCACGTCCACGAGGCCAGCGCCCGCTGATCACACCTCCACGGGCCCGGGATCCGCGAGGGTCTTCGTCGTACGCCGACGCCACGCCAGCCGGCCGGCGAACCCGATCAGACCGAGCACCAGGGCGAACGGCAGCGCGGCACCGACCGCGTTGAGCACCGCCGACGTGCTGGTTCCGAGGGCGTTCCACCCGGACGTGAGACCGGACCAGAAGCTCTTGTGTGCGTGCAGCACGACCGGTGCTTTGCCGGGAACCGTCAGGTACAGGTCGATGGTGGCCAGGGAGGTCTGGTCGGCGAGGTACTTCTGCTGCTGCTCGAGTGAGTCCAGGTCGGCCTGACGCTGGCTGAGCTGCGACTCGATGGCGATGATCTGGTTGAGGTTCTGGGCCTGGGCCAGCAGCGCCTGGATCCGGTCGAGGCTGAGCTGCTGGCTGCGCACCCGGGCGTTGTTGTCGATGACCTGGGTGGTCACGTCCTGCGAGGAGCGGCTGCGGTCGACCAGCTTCCCGAGAGCCGGCAGCTGGTTCATCGCGTCGTCGAACCGGTTGCTCGGGATCCGAAGCTCGAGCCGGGTCTGGTCGGTATGCCCGCGCGGGTCCGCGGTCGACTGCTCGCTGGCGATGGTGCCGTTCCAGGTGTCGAGGTACTGCTGGAGCTTGAACCGGGCACGATCGATGTGCGGGGTGGTCAGCGAGATCTGGCCCTTGGAGATGATCGCCGGGCCCTGACTGATGCTGGTGTCCCCCGCCGCGCCCGCTGAGGCACCCGATCCCGCCCCGGCGGACGACTGGTCGGACGTCGCCGGAGCTCCTACCGTCGCCGGTTCGGGCGCGAGGCCGTTGAGCTGGGGTGTGCTCGGAGCGAAGGATCCTGGGGCGCGGAGCCCGGCCTTGGTGGCCGCGATGGTGGAGTCCGTGGTGTGGCTGGTGGCGGCGGCCCCGCAGGCTGCGACCAGCAGCGTGGCAGGAACGATCAGGAGGACGCGCTGGATCTTCATGGCGGTCTGACGCACCGACTGCCCCCTCGGATCCCTCGGATCGCGATCCGTACTCTGGGATGGTGTCCACTCCCGTTCGCGCAGCCCCTGTCGTCGTGATCATCGGCGGCGGGATCTCGGGTCTGGCTGCGGCGGCCCGGGTGTGCGAAGAACGGCCGGACGTCGACGTCGTGGTTCTCGAAGGATCCGATCAGATCGGTGGCAAGCTGCGTACCGCCGAGATCGGGGGAGTCCGCGTCGACATCGGTGCCGAGGCGATGCTCAACCGGCGTCCCGAGGGTGTCGCCCTTGCCCGTACATCAGGCCTTGCCGAAGATGTCGTCTACCCGGCGACCACGACGGCGAGCCTGTGGAATCGGGGCGAGCTGCTCCCGATGCCGCGCACGATGATGGGCATCCCGACCGACCTGCGGGCACTGGCCGAGTCCGGGGTCATCTCGAAGGCGGGACTGGCCCGGGCAGCTATGGACACAGTCCTGCCGGCCACGTCGCTCGACGGGCGCGACACCAGCATCGGCGCCCTGGTCGAGGAACGCTTCGGCAAGGAGGTCGTCGACCGGCTCGTCGAGCCGCTCCTGGGTGGCGTGTACGCCGGTCACGCGCGCGAGATCTCGGCGCGAGCAGCCGTGCCCCAGGTGGTCGCACTGCTCGACCGGGACCGGTCGCTGGGCAAGGCCGCGGCGCGGGCCACGTCCGGCCCGGCCAGCAACCTCCCGGTCTTCGCGGGCATCAGAGGCGGGATCGGGCGGCTGCCCGAGGCAGTCGCGGCGAGCTGCGGTGCGCGGATCGAGACGGAGGCAACGGCTCGCGACCTGGCCCGGCGCCCGGACGGCGGCTGGACGGTGGTCGTCGGTTCCACCGCCGAACCGCGGCTCGTGCAAGCCGACGCGGTCATCCTTGCGACGCCCGCGCGGACGACGGCACGCCTGCTGAGCGACGTGGCACCGAACGCGGCCCTGGAACTGGCCCGGATCGAGTACGCGTCGGTGGCCTTGGTGACGATGGCCTTCGCGGTACGCGACTTCCCGGCTGTGATCGGTTCGGGGTTCCTGGTCCCGCCGGTCGAGAAGCGCGCGATCAAGGCTGCGACTTTCTCGTTCGCCAAGTGGGACTGGCTGCGCCAGGCCGACGCCGGTGTCGTCGTGATGCGCTGCTCCCTGGGCCGGCACCGCGAAGAGCACCAGCTCCAGCAGGACGACGCCGAGCTGGTCCGGCTGGCCCTGGCGGACCTGGCGGACGCGATCGGGCTGTCGGTCCGGCCGATCGACTCGCACGTCCAGCGCTGGGGCGGGGGGCTTCCCCAGTACGCGGTGGGGCATCTCGACCGGATCGCTGCCGTGCGGGCCGACGTCGCCCGGCTCGGTGGGCTCGCGGTGTGCGGTGCGGCGTACGACGGACTGGGCATCCCTGCGTGCATCGCCTCGGCCCACGCCGCCGTGGCAGCGCTGTTGCCGGACCTGCCTGCGCCGGTGTAGCCCGGGCTTGGGAGGATGTCGGGATGGCGACCAACGTGAAGAAGGCCCGCGAGATCAACGACATGACGCGCTACACCATGTGGTCGGTCTTCCGGTTGCGCGACCTGTTCGGGACCGCCGACCGCAGCGCGGAGGTGGCCGAGGTCGAGGCGCTGATCGCCGCGTTCGCCGACGCCGATGTCGTCGTCCGCGGTGTCTATGACGTGTCTGGCCTGCGCGCCGATGCCGACCTGATGATCTGGTGGCACGCCGAGACCTCCGACGAGCTGCAGGACGCCTACCAGGCCTTCCGCTCCACTGCGTTCGGCCGCCGGCTCGACCCGGTGTGGTCGCAGATGGCGCTGCACCGGCCGGCCGAGTTCAACAAGAGCCACGTGCCCGCGTTCCTGGCCGACGAGGAGGTGCAGCCCTACGTGTGCGTGTACCCGTTCGTGCGGTCCTACGAGTGGTACCTGCTCGAGGACGCGGAGCGACGCCGGCTGCTGGCCGAGCACGGGAAGATGGCGCGCGACTATCCGGACGTGCGCGCCAACACCGTGTCGTCGTTCGCCCTCGGCGACTACGAGTGGATGCTGGCGTTCGAGGCTGCCGAGCTGTACCGGATCGTCGACCTGATGCGGCACCTGCGCGGGTCCGAGACGCGGCGTCACGTGCGTGAAGAGGTGCCGTTCTACACCGGCAGGCGCCTTGAGCCCGCGGTGCTGATCAGTAAATTGCCCTGACGGTCGTCGAGGAGGCGGTCCCTGAGGAGCGCCGGCAGGCGTCTCGAGACCTCAGCCTTCGGCCGGTTCCAGCGTCAGGCTGATCGAGTTGATGCAGAACCGCTGATCAGTCGGCGTGCCGTACCCCTCGCCCTCGAAGACGTGGCCGAGGTGCGAGCCGCAGTTCGCGCACCGGACCTCGGTGCGGACGCTGCCCATCGAGCGGTCCTCGATGTACTCGACGCTGTCGCCGGCCAGCGGGGCGTAGAAGGACGGCCAGCCGCAGTGCGAGTCGAACTTGGTCGTCGACCGGAAGAGCTCGGCCTGGCAGGCCTTGCACCGGTAGACGCCTTCGGTCTTGGTGTCGGTGTACTCGCCCACGAAGGGACGCTCGGTCCCTGCCTTGCGGAGCACCGTGTACTCCTCGGGGCTCAGCTGCTCACGCCATTCGGCGTCGGACTTCTCGACCTGGTAACCCATGCCCCCAGGTTACTGACCCGGCGTCTGGAGCCCAGCGCAGAACGATGACGAAACAGTGACGTCGGACACGGCCGCTAGGGTCGGGCCATGGCCACTCCTGCCGCCGAGGTCATCGCGGGCGATCGTGCTGTCCGGGTCTCCAGTCCTGACCGGGTGATCTACCCGGCGACGGATTCGACTCCCGAGGTCACCAAGCTCATGGTCGCGCAGTTCTTCGCCGACGTCGGGGACGGCCTGATGCGTGCCCTGCGGCATCGGCCCACCGCTCTGGAGCGCTGGCCGAAGGGTGTCCTGCCCGGGATCAAGCTCGGTACCGGACGCCCGGGCGAGAAGGCGGACGCGTTCTACCAGAAGCGGGTGCCCATGGGAGCGCCCGACTACCTGGAGTCCTGTGAGGTCACGTTTCCCTCGGGCCGGACGGCCCAGGAGGTCTGCCCGACCGAGATCGCCGTACCGGTGTGGTGTGCGCAGATGGGCGCGCTGACCTTCCACCCGTGGCCCGTACGGCGCGACCCTGCGCTCAATTCCTGGGGCGACAAGCCCGATGAGCTGCGCATCGACCTGGATCCGCAGCCGGGCACCGGCTTCACCGATGCGGTCCGCGTTGCCGGGGTTGCCCGGGAGCTGCTCGCCGATCTCGGCATGACCGGGTTCGCGAAGACCTCCGGCAACCGCGGCGTGCACATCTTCGTGCGGATCGAACCACGGTGGGACTTCGTCGAGGTACGACATGCGGCGATCGCGTTCGGCCGGGAGCTGGAGAAACGTGACGACGGCGTGACGACCGCGTGGTGGAAGGAGGAGCGTGGCGAGCGGATCTTCGTGGACTTCAACCAGAACTCCCGCGACCGGACGATCGCGTCGGCGTACTCGCTCCGGCCGCTTCCCGGCGCTCCGGTCTCGACACCGATGACCTGGGACGAGCTGGCGGGCGTGACCGACCCGAAGGCGTTCAACCTCTTCACCGTGCCTGAGCGGATGGCCGATGGTGATCCCTGGGCCGGCATCGACGACGCGGTGTGCTCATTGCAGCCGTTGCTGGACGCGTTCGAGGAGCAGGGAGCAGTTGAGCTCAACTACCCGCCGGACTACCCGAAGATGCCGGGCGAGCCGCCACGGGTGCAGCCCAGCAAGAAGGTCGCCGAGCACTGGGATGCCGAGGGACGCCGGATCGAGGACTGAGGGGCCGCTATCTTTCCGGTCATGACCGAAGAGACAGATCTGGCCGCGGCCACCGCCAACGTCCACGCCATCGTGCCGATCCTGGGCGCCATGGGCCTGGAGGTCATCGAGGCGGCGCCAGGGCGGGCGGCCGCGCGAATCCCCACCGGCCCGAACGTGAACCACTTCGGAGTCAGCTATGCCGGTTCGTTGTTCTCGGTCGCCGAGATGCTGGGCGGGATCATCGGCGGTTTCTTCGACGTCCCCGGCGCGATCCCGCTGGTGAAGCGGCTGGAGATCGACTTCACCCGACCGGCCATGTCCGCCGCGACCTCACGTACGACGTTGTCGGATGACGAGATCGCCCGCGTCCAGGCCGAGACGGTCGCCAACGGGAAATCGAACTTCGAGCTGCTCACCGAGGTGACCGACGAAGACGGTGTCGTGGTCGCGAAGACGCACGGGTTCTACCAGCTGCGCGTGATGGGCTGAGCCGCGCTGTCGGCCTGGCGCCAGGTCGTTCCGGCGTGCCCGAATGGGTCACGTCCGAACTGGAAGTCGGCTGCGAGCTCATGGATCAGCTCCTCGGACCCACGCCAGCCGCGCACCTTCGCGACGCCGAGGACGGTCGCGCCGTCCCTGGCCCGGATGACCCAGGGCAGTACCCGAAGCACCCGCAAGGCCGCGACCAGGGGAAGCAGCGCCAGCAGGGCGAGTGCCTCCAGCGCCTCGAGCACGAACCTCACGAGCAACCCGCCGCCGACGACGAGCAGCATGATCACACCGAGGATCAGGTCGAAGACGAACCCGCCGACATCTCGTGTGCTGCCGGCGAGCGAGAACGGGCTGGCGTCGCGCACCTCGTCGAGGCTGGGGGTGTGCAACGACCACGGGCACCAGCGGCGCCCGACGTCGATCGTGCGCCCGTTCAAGGCAGTGACCTGCACGATCAGAACCCGCTGATGCCTTCGCCCTCGCCGGCCTGCTCGTCGAAGGTCTCGTGCTCGAGCAGGTGCAGCACCGGTACGCCGAGCTTGCGCCGGGCGCGCGACGTCCAGTCGAGGTGGAAGAACTCGCTGACGACGTGCGCGCGGGTCAGGATGATCGCTTCGCGCGCGTCGACCGCTGCCACCTTGTCGGCCAGGGCCTTGATCGGGTCGATCGAGACGACGTCACCGACCGCCCGTCCGCCGGCGGCCACGATCGCATCGACCGACGCCTTGACCGCCGTACGGGCTTCATCGAGGACCTCGCCCTGGACCTCTTTGACCTGCTCGGGGTCGGTCAGCATCGGGGGAGTGGCAGCCAGCATGTCGGCAGTACCGAGGGGGCCCATGCCGGCCTCGATGTGCTGCGCGACCTCGGCCACGGGAACCAGGAGGTGGTACAGCACGGGCTCGTCGATCTCCTCGTGCAGGCTGCGTACCTGGGCGGCATCGAGCGCGCTCAGCTGCTGCTCGACCAGCAGGACTACGTCGTAGTCGGTCATGGTGCCTCCAGGATCCTCAGTCATCGACACCCAACACCCTAGTCAGGTTGTAGGAGACCGGCTCTTCGAGCTGCTCGTAGGTGCACGACTCCGGGTCGCGATCGGGACGCCAGGCCTTGAACTGGGCCGTGTGCCGAAAGCGCCGTCCTTCCATGTGCTCGTAGCCGACTTCGAGGACGCGCTCGGGGCGTAGTGGGGTGAAGCCGAGGTCCTTGCCCGCACTCCAGCGGCTCTGCGTCCCGGGGACCCGGTCCGGGTTCGCGATCGCCCACTCCTGCCACTCGCCCCACGGATGATCACCGATGTCGCAGACCAGGGGTTCGAGCTCGACCACGAGCTCGGCCCGCCGTGCCTCTGTGAACGAGGCTGCCACGCCGACGTGCTGGAGCTTGCCGTCGTCGTACAGGCCCAGGAGCAGTGAGCCCAGCAGCGGGGTCTCCTCGGTCGAGTTCTTGTGCAGCCGGTAACCGGCCACGACGACATCGGCGGTCCGGGCGTGCTTGATCTTCAGCATGGTCCGCGCGTTCTGCTGGTACGGCGCGCTCATCGGCTTGGCGACCACCCCGTCGAGCCCGGCACCCTCGAACTGGTCGAACCACGACTGGGCTTCGACGGGGTCCAGGGTCGTGCGCGTCAGGTACATCGGCCCGGACAGGCCCTGGAGCGCACCTTCGAGACGAGCCCGACGTTCCGCGAACGGAAGCACGCTGACGTCCTCGTCACCGAGGGCCAGCAGGTCGAACGCAACGAAGCTGGCGGGCGTCTGCTCGGCCAGCAGGTTGACCCGTGAGGCGGCCGGGTGGATCCGTTCCTGCAGCACCTCGAACTCCAGGCGGTTCGCGGACGCGACGAACAGCTCGCCGTCGAGCACGCACCGCGGCGGCAGCTGTGCGAGCGCCGCAGCCACCACCTCGGGGAAGTACCGGGTCAGCGGCTTGGTGTTGCGCGAGGTCAGCTCGACCTCGTCGCGATCCTTGAAAAGCACGCAACGGAAGCCGTCCCACTTCGGCTCGAACGACAAGCCACCGTCGAACTTGCCGGGGTCTGGGATGCCCTTGACCGACTTCGCGAGCATCGGTTGCACGGGCGGCATCACCGGGAGGTCCATGGCGTGGAGCCTAGTGCGCGGCCCTCGGGTGGGGTTGGGCCATGGTTCCGGTGCTGCGGTGGATCTCGCACATCGGCGGACTTCACACCGGCGGTGTGCCCTCTATCCTCGGCACATGATCTCCGACCTGCTTCGCCTGCCCGCGGGGCCTGTGGACTTGGCCTCGATCGACACCGGTGGCAAACCCGGGTTCAAGGGCAGCAAGAAGGATGCCGAAAAGGCGCTTCCGGCTTTGGGCCCCGAGGTCGCCGACCTGCAGGAGAAGCTGTTCGCTGCCGGGTACACCGGATCCGACAAGCGGCTGCTGATCGTGCTGCAGGGCATGGACACCTCGGGCAAGGGCGGCATCGTCCGGCACGCCGTCGGGTTGCTCGATCCCGGTGGCCTCCGGCTCAAGTCCTTCAAGAAGCCGACAGCGGAGGAGCTCGCGCACGACTTCCTGTGGCGGATCGAGCGCGAGCTTCCCGGACCGGGCGAGATCGCGATCTTCGACCGCTCGCACTACGAGGACGTGCTGGTCGGCAAGGTGCTCGAGCTCGCCGACCCCGCGGAGATCGAACGACGGTACGACGCGATCAACGCCTTCGAGAAGCGGGTCGCCGACGCTGGTGCCGTGATCATCAAGTGCATGCTGCACATGTCGCGCGACGAGCAGCGCGCCCGCTTGCTGGCGCGGCTCGACGAGCCGTCCAAGCAGTGGAAGTTCATGCCTGAGGACATCGATGCACGCGCACTGTGGAACCAGTACCAGGCGGCGTACGAAATCGCGCTGGAGCGGTGCAACACCGAGGCTGCACCCTGGTACGTGATCCCGAGCGACCGCAAGTGGTACCGCAACTGGGCCATCGGGGAGCTGCTCCGCGAGGCGCTGCAGCGGATGGACCTGGACTGGCCCACCCCGTCCTACGACGTCGACGAGCAGCGGGCGCGCCTCGAGCACGAGGGCGCCTGATGCCGCTGCCGCTGGTCAGGGCAACCCGCTTCGTCACGCCCCTGCGTGAGGGCGGCTCGCTGCCGGGCATCGTCGAAGCCGACGACCTGGGCACCTACGTCTGTAAGTTCCGCGGCGCCGGCCAGGGCCTCGGGGTGCTTGTGGCGGAGGTGATCGTCAGCGGCCTGGCTGAGGTGATCGGCCTGCGTACCCCGGCGCTCGTCGGGATCGAGCTGACCGAGCCGATCGCCCGCTACGAAGCCGACCAGGAGGTTCAGGACCTGCTGAACGCCAGCCTGGGACTGAACCTCGGCGTCGACTTCCTGCCGGGCTCGTTCGGCTTCGACTCCTCGGTCGAGGTCAGCGACGAGCTCGCCGTCCGGGTGCTCTGGCTCGATGCGTTCACCGCCAACGTGGACCGGACCTGGCGCAACCCGAACCTCCTGGTCTGGCACGGCGACATCTGGGTGATCGACCACGGCGCGGCGCTCTACTTCCACCACGCCTGGGCCGGCGGCATCACCGATCCGGCGCGGTTCGCCCAGCAACCCTGGGCCGTCGAGGGGCACGTGATGGCCGGCTACGTGGACGCCCTGGTCCCGGTCTCCGACGGGCTTGCCGACCTGGTCACCGAGGAGGTGCTCGAGAGGGTCGTCGCCCGGGTGCCGGACGAATGGCTGGTCGGGCCGGTCGGTCCTGACGACCTGCGGGCGGCGTACCGGAGCTTCCTGCGCGCGCGGCTCGACGGCAGTCGCGCCTGGCTTCCGCAGCGTGGTGCGGCATGAGCCGGATGGCCTACCAGTACGTCGTGCTGCGCTGCGTCCCGCGGGTTGATCGCGAGGAGTTCGTCAACGTCGGGGTGCTGGCCTACTGCCAGCAGGCGGAGTTCCTCGCCGCGGCGTGCCACGTGCAGACCGACCGGCTGTACGCGCTGTGGCCCGACCTCGACGCGAGCGCTGTGATCGCAGCGCTCGCCTTCATCGAGGGCGTCTGCCGCGGCGACGAGACGCTGGGCGACGTCGCGCGCGGCGATCTGGGTACCCGGTTCGGCTTCCTCAAAGCGCCGCGGTCGACCGTCGTACAGCCCGGTCCGGTGCACGGCGGCACCACCACCGACCCCGCCGCGGAGCTCCAGCGTCTCCTCGACGTGCTGGTGCGCTAACGAGCGATCCTCTCGACCGCGGTGATCGCCTGGTCGATCTGGTCCGGGCTGACGAAGTAGTGCGGAGAGGCCCGTACGACGGACGCCAACCCGCGCTCGCGCATGTCGAGCAGGGTCGAGCTCGCCGAGCTGACCGAGACCGTGACGCCCGCGTCGAGCAGCCGGGCCTTGACCTGGTCGGGCTCCACCCCGGCGACGGTGAAGGTCACCAGCCCGCTGAGGTCATTCCCGACGTCGCGGATCTCGACCCCGGGCACCTGCGCCAGCCCCGTCCGGAGGGCGTCGGCGCGATCGCGCACGGCGCGCTCCACGTCGTCGATGCCGAGGCCGAGGAGGTGGTCGACCGCGTCCTTCAGGCCCAGCCGCCCGGCGACATCGTGCTCCCAGAGCTCGAAGCGGGCGGCATCGGGTCGCAGCGTGTAGCTGGTGGCGCCGGTCCACTCGCCGCCGCGCAGGTCGGCCGCCGCTGGCTCGAGGTCGGCGAGAACGTCGCGACGGACGTAGAGGAACCCGGTGCCGCGGGGGGCGCGCAGCCACTTGCGTCCGGTCGCCGAGAGGGCATCGACGCCGAGGGCACCGACATCGACGCCGAGCTGTCCGATCGACTGGCAGGCGTCGAGGAGGACGAGCGCGCCGACCGAGTGGACGAGCTCGACGACCTCGGGAATCTTCGAGACGTGTCCAGAGTTGGTGGCCACCTGGACCAGCGAGACAAGCCGGACCCGCTCGTCGAGCATCGCGGCCATCGCGTCGAGGTCGATCTCGCCGTCCGGTCCCGTCCCGACGACGTCCACCCGGCACCCGTCGAAGCGCGCGCGCTGGAGCAGGGTGATGGCGTTGCTGGCGTACTCGTTGCCGCAGATCAGGATCCGGTCACCCGGCTTCCAGGGCAACGCGGTCACGAACAGGGACCAGGCTCGCGTGGCGCTGTCGGCGAGCGCCACCAGATCCGGATCGCAGCCCAGCAGCCGACCGATCGAGGTGGGAAGGGCCGCGAGGTCCTCGGCGCGCTCGGCGGCGGCCCGGTAGCCGCCGATCTCGGCTTCGCGGCGCAGGTGGCCGATGACGACCTCGAGGGTCCGGGTCGTCGGGAGCGAGGATCCGGCGCTGTCCAGGAAGACCTGGTCGATGCAGCCGGGCGTCAGGGCTCGTTCGGCCTCGAGGTCGATCACCTGCCCATCCTGCCCCAGAACGGGTGGGTTTCGAGTCCGACGGGTAAGGGCCGATGAAATGTGAACATTCGCTGACACCAGGCCCGGCCCCTCGAATTGTGTCGGTGGGCCTGCCTAAGGTCGTGGTGTCTCCAGCGGGCGGCGCACAGTGCTCCTGCCTGACCGGGACTGGGAGGTGTGATCCGCGATGACGACCACCGAGTGGGATGCCGAATCGCTGACCCGTCGCTTCGACGAGGTTCGCTCGCACACCGAGTCCCTGGCCGGCCCCCTGTCGCCCGAGGACCAGACGGTCCAGTCGATGCCTGACGTGTCCCCGACCAAGTGGCATCGCGCCCACGTCACCTGGTTCTTCGAGACCTTCGTCCTTGCCGAGCACGAGGCGGGGTTCACCCCGTTCCAGGACACGTACTGGTTCCTCTTCAACAGCTACTACGAGGCTGTCGGGCCGCGGTTCTCCCGCGCGGACCGCGGCGTCATCACCCGTCCCGGGGCACACGACGTCGGTGTCTACCGCGGCAACGTCGATGCCCGGATGCGCGACCTGATGGCGTCGGTGGACAGCGGCACGATCGAGAAGCTCACCCCGACGATCGAGCTCGGCTTCCACCACGAGCAGCAGCACCAGGAACTGCTGCTGATGGATATCAAGCACGTGCTGTCGATGAACCCGATGCGTCCGGCGTACGCCGGTTCGCCGAGCGCGACCAGCACGCCTGATGCGCTCGGGTGGGTCGAGGTCACCGGCGGTCTGGTCGAGATCGGCCACCCGGGCGCGGGCTTCTCGTTCGACAACGAGCTGCCGCAGCACCAGACCTGGCTCAACCCCTACCGTCTTGCCGATCGGCTGACCACCAACGGCGAGTGGCTGGAGTTCATGGCCGATGGCGGCTACGCCCGGCCCGAGCTCTGGCTCTCCGACGGCTGGGCGCGGGTCAAGGCCGAGGGCTGGGAGGCGCCCTTCTACTGGGAGCAGGTCGACGGAGTCTGGTTCGAGCACACCTTGAACGGCACCTGGCCGGTGAACCCGGGCCTGCCGGCGAGCCACGTGAGCCACTACGAAGCCGATGCGTACGCGACCTGGGCCGGCAAGCGACTGCCCACCGAAGCCGAGTGGGAGCACGCGGTCACCTCCGACGGCCAGGAAGTTCAGGGCAACCTGGCGGACTCGCGGACGTTCCACCCGCAGCCAGCGCCGGCCGCGAACGGTCGGCTTCGGCAGGTGTACGGCGACTGCTGGGAGTGGACGTCGTCGGCGTACCTCCCGTACCCGGGCTTCCATCCCGCCGAGGGCGCGATCGGTGAGTACAACGGCAAGTTCATGTCCAACCAGATGGTGCTGCGCGGCGGGTGTGCGCTGACGCCGCCTGGTCACGCCCGCGCTACCTACCGCAACTTCTTCCCACCCGGATCGCGCTGGGCGTTGTCCGGGGTCAGGCTCGCCGACGGCGGCGTGCCCACCTCTACGGCAGGAGCCGTCTGATGCCCCCCGTCAAGCAACCGGTCGTCTCGGTCCTGCTGGACCCGGACTGGGCCAGCGGCTCGCTGGTCGAAGACGTACGCCGGGGCTTCGCCTCTCATCCCCGGGCGCTTCCGCCCAAGTGGCTGTACGACGACCAGGGCTCCGAGCTCTTCGACGAGATCACCCGGCTTCCCGAGTACTACCCGTTCGCCCGCGAGCACGCGATCCTGACCGATCACGCCGAGGAGATCGTCGCGGCCAGCGGTGCGACGACCCTGGTCGAGTTGGGCAGCGGGACCAGTGAGAAGACCCGGATCCTGCTCGACGCGTTCGCGGCGACCGGCACCCTCGAGTGCTTCGCGCCGGTCGACGTCTCGGAGTCGACCCTGCGCACTGCTGCGGCCCAGATCTCCCAACGCTATCCGGGTGTCCAGGTCGAGGCCGTGGTCGGCGACTTCACCCTGCACCTCGCGCATCTCCCACGGCACGGCCGCAGGATGGTGGCGTTCCTCGGCGGCACGATCGGCAACCTGTACCACGAAGAGCGTGCCGCGTTCCTCGGTGCCCTGGCCGACGTCCTCGAGCCCGGTGACTCGCTCCTGCTGGGCACCGACCTCGTCAAGAGCGCTGACCGGCTGATCGCGGCGTACAACGACGACCGCGGAGTGACAGCAGAGTTCGTCCTGAACTCGCTGCGGGTCCTGAACCGCGAGCTGGGCGCCGACTTCGACCTCGACGGCTTCTCCTACATCCCCTTCTGGGATGCCCACATGGAGCGCATGGACCTGCGGTTGCGTTCCGAGATGCCGCAGCGCGTCACGATCCCGGGTGCCGATGTGGTGCTGGACCTCGCCAGCGGCGAAGAGATCCGTGTCGAGATCTCGACCAAGTTCCGGGTCAGCAAGGTCGCTGCCGAGCTGGAGGCGGCCGGGCTCGGGGTCACCCGGGTGTGGACCGACGACGCCGGGGACTTCGCGCTGACGCTGGCGATGAAGGCCTAGGTTTCGAGGCAGGCGCAGAGCGCCTTGCTCAACCACCGTCCCGAAACCTCAGATCAGACAGGCTGGTGCGGTGCCCGGAGGGCGCCGGTCGGGCAGGTCATCCAGTTGGCGCGCCGACGCCGGCTGGCTTGATCAACTGCGCCGAGACCACCACGTTTGACTGGTACCCACCCCGGGCTGCGTCATACCTGCCCCCGCAGGTCACGAGTGTCAGGTGCGACGGCCCGTCGACTCGGTAGACCCGTGCAGCCGGGAACTTGGCGTTCGGGTAGGTGGCGATGTTGTCGACCTTGAACTGCGCGTGGGAGCCGTCCGCGAGCTGCACGTCGATGTGGTCGTCGAGCGCCAACCGGCTCAGGCGGTAGAACACCGCCGGCCCTGCGTCGGAGTCGACGTGGCCGAGGATCACCGTAGACCCCGGCCGCCCGGGAACGCTGCCGTAGCGGTACCAGCCGGCCGTTGCCGGGTCGCTGGGAACCTCGACCGTCTGGTCCGGGTTGAGCCCCAGGGACACGACGGCGGTTCGTACGTCGATGCGGGGAATGGTGAGCAGGACGGGCCGCAGGTCGTCGGTCACATCGGGTGCGACCGTCACCGGCGCAGCCTGGGTGTGCTGGACGGACTCGGCGTGCTGCCCGCCGCAGTTGGTGGCCCCGAAGGTGAACGCGACAACCGTGAGCATGACCGCGCACGACTGCCAGAGGCCGTTTCGCCGGGACGCGGGCGCGTGATGTCTCATCGGGCTACACCCGCCGCTTGTCCGAACGGCCGAGCCCGAGGCCGGCGGCGATCAGTGCTCCGAGCGCAGCCAATCCTGTGAGGACGAACCACCCGGTGCCCGAGGAGGTCTGAGCCCCACCCATCCCGGTGTGCGGATGTCCCTTCGGAATCCGCGGGATGGTCGGGGTCGTGGCGGGCTGCGTAGGCCCGGTCGTGGGGCGGGTGGGCGTCCCCGTGCCAGTCGGCGTGCTGGGGTTCGCGGTCGCGCCCGGAGAACCGCCCGTCGAGACCGTACCGGTGCTGCCCGTTGCCGGCGACGTGGCAGTGGCCCCGATCGTCGGTGTGGCGGTGTCGGGTGTCGTCGGCGAGTCGCACTGGGGCGCGGTGATCACGTTCGAGTGCAGGGTGACCGCTCCGGTCATGGCCATGACGCGTCCCTGGAGGCGAGCAGTGGTCCCGAGCGTGGCCGACGTGTGCGCCATGATCGTTCCGATGAACTGGGTGGCCGTGTTCAGGGTCGCCGAGCTGCCTACCTGCCAGAAGACGTTGCAGCTGGAGCCACCGTTGATGAACCTCACGGTGCTGTTCGGACCGGTGATGAGCGTCGAGCCGGCCTTGAAGATGAACACCGAGGCGGGGTTGCCTTGGGCGTTGAGGGTGAGGGCTCCGGTGAGAGCCATCGCCTTGCTCGCCTCGTAGACACCCGGGGTCAACGTCATGCCGGCGAGATCCTTGCCGGTGACGTCGGTCTTCATGGGCCGACCGGCGGCGTCGTTGTAGGCCGTAGTCAGGTCCTTCTTGGCCTGCAAGGCGACAGCGTCGGCGACATGTTGTGTCCCAAGCAGGAGCCCGGGAGGGAACCCTGTCACCGAGCTGCCGGGGCTGAGTCCGAGGTCGCCGGTGATGACGGAAAGCCCGGTGTTGGTGACCGTGGTTCCAGCCAGGACGGCGGATCTCGCTGCGGTTCCAAGCCCGACCTCCGGGTCGGCTGCGTGAGCAGAGGTCGCGGTGGCAGTGAGGAGTGCGGCGATCAGGAGCCCCACTGACCCGGCTGCGAACGCGACCGAGGTGCGTCTCAGGCTGAGTAGGGAGGGGTGTTCCTGACGGTGGGAATGGCGAGGCATGACAACTCCGAAAAGATCGTCGGCTCGCTGGTCTGCCGGTCAGTTGACCAGGAAATCCAGTACAGAGCCACACGCGTGGGCGGTGCCTCGGCAAACCGAGAAGCAGTCATTCAAAGAATCCCCACAGGCAGAACCGGGTGCACGCTTCTGGCTGAAGTGCCATATGCCTGATTTGCGTAGTTTAGACTGTAACACGGCATTTGCGTCGTTCGCGCGCCCTTCAGACCCGCCTGAATTCCAAGTGCCTTTCCTTATCCCGTCAGACAGGCACGAGCTCCACGGCGCCGACGGCGTACCGGGCCAGGATCGTGCGCGCCACCTCGGGGTCGGCGCCGAGCGGCTCGGAGACAGCGACCGCACCTGCCTCGATCGCCAGCTCGGCTGCCCGGTCGGGCAGGAATCCCGGCGCGAGGAACAGTGACGCGACCGCGACGTGGCGTCGTCCCTCGGCACGGAACGCGCGGACGGCTTCACCGGTGGCGGGGGGAGTGGTCGAGGCGAACGCGGCGGTCACGGGCAGCTTGTGGTGCGCGCCCCAGACGCGGGCCAACCGGGCGACGGCCTGGTTGGCGAGCGGGTCGGAGGAGCCGGCGGCGGCCAGGACCAGCGCGTCGAGCTCGCGCACCCTGGCCGCACTGAGGGCCTCGCGAAGGCGCTTGTCGAGGACCTCGAGGAACGCGTGCTCAAGTCCCAGGACCCGCGTCGCGCGGATCTGGACTCCCGGGTGCCGGGCGGTCGCCTGGGCGATCACGTCGGGGACATCCACCTTCGCGTGGAACGCCTCGCTCAGCAACAACGGGACCACGACGATCTCGTCGAACCGGGCGCGCACGAGCTTGTTCACGGTCGTCTCGAATGACGGGCGCACGTGGTCGAGGAACGCGACCTCGATCCGCAGGTCGGGACGCAGCTGGCGCGTCTCGGCCACGAGGGCCTCGATCGTTGCCTTCGATCGTGGATCACGGCTGCCGTGGGCAAGCGCGATGAGGGCTGGGGCGGTCATGGACCGGCCTCCCTTCTCTTCGATCGCGTTCGACGGCGCTGTCGGTGCGAGGTTCAGTACTGCGGGGTGGGTGAAATTGTGGGAGCTACTGGTGGATACCGCACTCGGTCTTGTTGGTCCCGGCCCAGCGGCCACTGCGCGGGTCTGCGCCCGGCTCGACACGCTGGGTGCAGGGCCAGCACCCGATGGACGGGTAGCCGTCGTACTGGAGCGGGTTGACCAGGACACCGTTGTCGACGATGTACTGCTCGATCTCCTCATCGGTCCACCGCGCGAGCGGAGAGACCTTGACCTTCTGCTTCTTCTCGTCCCAGCCGACGACCGGAGCGATGACGCGGTTGTGCGTCTCGGCCCGGCGCAGCCCGGTGGCCCAGGCGTCGTAGTTGGCCAGGGAGTCTGCGAGCGGCTGGACCTTGCGCAACTTGCAGCACAGGTCCGGATCCGTCTTGTACAGATCCTTGCCGTACGTCGCATCCTGCTCGGCGACCGACTGGATCGGGGTGATGCTGAGCAGGTTCACGGGCATCGTCGCGGCCACCGCGTCGCGGGTGCCGATCGTCTCGACGAAGTGGTAGCCGGTGTCGAGGAAGACCACGTCGATGCCCGGCGCGACCTTGGACGCAACGTCGGCCAGGACCGCGTCACCCATCGAGGACGTCACGCAGAAGCGCGCGCCGAACGTGGCCACCGCCCACTCGATGATGTCCGCCGCGGGAGCGAGCTCGAGCTCGGCGCCCACCTGGAAGACGATCGCCTTCAACTCCTCGATGGAGCGGCCCGCGGTCGTGGAACCGCGCGCGGCTCGCGCCGCCAGCGTGGTGGGTGCGGTCATGGTGTGCCTCCCGACCCAGCAGGTCCCAGCGCGGGTCGCGGGAGCTGCTTGATCATCGAGACCTTGAACGCGCGCAGGCATGACCGGCATTCCCACTCGCCGTGACCCGAACCCTCGGCGGCCTCGTGGGGCCACAGGTTCTCGTCACCGCAGTAGGGGCAGTGGTACGGCACCGCTCGCTGGTTCATCAGATCGTCTCCAGTGCCTTCTCGCCGCGGAGCAGTTCCTCGTCGGCACGCTCGACCCAGGACGCGAAGGACTCGCCGTCGGTGCGGTCGGCGAGGAAGGCGGTGACGACGTTGGTGATGTAGTCGTCGAGTCCAGCGCTGGTCACCTTGTGCGCGCGCAGCTTCTTGCCGAAGGTGTGGTGCAGGCCGACGCCGCCGCCGAGGTGCACCTGGAAGCCCTCGACCTGGTTGCCGTCAGCGTCCATGGCGATCATGCCCTTGAGCCCGATGTCGGCGACCTGGGTGCGGGCGCAGGCGTTCGGGCACCCGTTGACGTTGACCGTGATCGGGACGTCGAGATCAGGGAACCGCTTCTCGAGCTCGCCGACCAGGGCGCGCGAGCGCTCCTTGGTGTCGACGATGGCGAGCTTGCAGTACTCGATGCCGGTGCAGGCCATCGTGTTGCGACGCCAGTTCGACGGCTTCGCGTCGAGGCCGAGGGCGAGCAGGCCTGCGACCACGGCGTCGACGTCGTCGGGCGCGACTCCCAGGACGACGAGCTTCTGCTGCGCGGT
>NZ_JAOPXI010000006.1 GCF_025965215.1 Marmoricola sp. | reverse complement strand
GCGAGCTCCTCGACGTTCACGTCCTTGAAGGTGAGCACCTTGACGTTCTTGGCGAAGCGGGCCGGGCGGTACATGTCCCAGACCCACGCATCGGTCATGGTGACCTCGAAGAACACGTCGCCCGCCTCGGTCCGTGCCTTCACGTCCACCTGGTTGCACAGGTAGAAGCGCCGGTCCGTCTCCACGACGTACTTGAAGATGCCGACGACGTCGCGGTATTCGCGGTAGAGCGTCAGCTCCATCTCGGTCTCGTACTTCTCGAGATCTTCCGCG
Organism: Marmoricola sp.; assembly: GCF_025965215.1. Lineage (GTDB taxonomy): Bacteria > Actinomycetota > Actinomycetes > Propionibacteriales > Nocardioidaceae > Marmoricola. The sequence goes on along the minus strand of NZ_JAOPXI010000006.1, from coordinate 4,795 downwards.
CTCATCGCAGCCCTCGCTTCACATCGGGCCGCGCCGAGCGTCGGCCGCGTCGTCTGGTTCGCTCGCTGCGCTCACTCATCGGCTCTCCTCCAGGTCTGCGAACAGCTCGAGCTGCGGCTCGAGACTCATCGGTACCTCGTCGACGACTCCTGCAGCGCGACGGACGTTGACGAATCTCATCCGATGGATCGGACAGGGTCCGTGCTCGGCCAGCGCCTCGGAATGCTCCGCGGTGATGTACCCCTTGTGCGTGCCGAAATCGTAGTCCGGCCAGAGCTCGTCCTGGTGCATCATGAGACGGTCGCGCGTCACCTTCGCGATCACCGACGCCGCCGAGATGCACGCTGCGACCCGATCGCCCTTCCACATCGCCAGGCCCGGTACGTCGAGACCGTCGACCGGAAAGCCGTCGGTGAGCACGTACGCCGGACGAACCTCCAGTCGCGCCAAGGCCCGCCGTAGGGCCTCGACGTTGGCCACGTGCATGCCCAGGCGATCGCACTCCGCCGGCTCGATCACCACGACCGACCAGGCGAGTGCGCGCTGGAGGACCTGGGTGTAGCACCGTTCGCGCGCCTTGGCGGTGAGCAGCTTGGAATCGGCCAGGCCGGGGACCTGACCGACCTTGCCCTCGGGAAGGATCGCCGCGGCCGCCACCAGCGGACCGGCGCACGCCCCGCGCCCCGCCTCGTCGACTCCGGCCACCGGTGTCAGGCCGGCCCGGCGCAGCGCGCGCTCGTAGCCGTAGAGCCCGGCATCGCGCCGGATCGTGGCTCCCCGCGGCAGGCCCGTCATCGCCCTGGCTCCCGTCCTACTGGGCGGAGGGGATCCCCGCAAAGGTGGCCGGTGTGTGGATGCGCTTTGCCCGGCTCCACGGCCAGATCAGGGCCCACACCTTGCCGACGACGAGGTCGTCGGGCACGAAGCCGCCGCCGGGATCGCCCATGTGGCCGCGCGAGTCGAACGAGTCTCCCCGGTTGTCGCCCATCACCCAGAGGTGCCCGGCCGGAACCTGTACGTCGAACGGGTCCTCGGACGGCATGGTGCCCTTGGGCAGGTAGGACGCCTCGTCCAGCGCCTTGCCGTTGACCGTGATCCGACCCTGCGCGTCGCAGCACTTGACCCGGTCACCGCCGATGCCGATGACCCGCTTCACCAGGTGCCCACCCGACGGGTAGAGGCCGATGGCCTCCAGCGCCTTGGTGAGCGGGTTCGACGCGGCGCGCGTCTCGTCGCTGCTCAGCCAACCACCCGGATCCTTGAACACCACGATGTCGCCGCGCTGCGGAGTTCCCGATCCCCAGTAGGAGATCTTCTGGACCAGGATCCGGTCGTTCTTGATGAACAGCGGCTCCATCGACGGCGAGGGAATGTAGAAGGCCTGGACGAAGAAGTACTTGATCACGACGGCCAGCACCAGGGCGATCGCCAGCAGCAGCAGGCTCTCCTGCCAGACCGGCAGGGGCTTCTTGCCCTCTTTGGTCGGGGATACCGCGGTCGACGCGGAACCCGTGTCCGGGCCGGTTTCGGGCAGCGAGTCAGTCACGTACGGAGCCTAACGGTGGGTCCCAACGGGGCGGTCGGGGCTCAGATGTCGCGGCGTTCCTTGATCTTGGCTGCCTTGCCGCGGAGGTTGCGCAGGTAGTACAGCTTCGCGCGGCGGACGTCACCACGGGTGACCACCTCGACCTGCTCGAAGATCGGGGAGTTGATCGGGAAGGTCCGCTCGACGCCCACACCGAAGGAGACCTTGCGGACGGTGAAGGTGCGGCCGATGCCGGAACCCTGGACGCGGATGACGACGCCCTGGAAGACCTGGACGCGGGAGCGGTTGCCCTCGACGACCTTGACGTGAACCTTGATGTTGTCGCCGGCGCGGAAGTCGGGGACGTCGCTGCGCAGTGCGCTGGCGGCAACGGTGTCGATGACGTTGGTCATGGTGTCTCCTCGCGATCGCCACAGGTCAGCCGCGGATAAGGGTGGATCTCGGGTGTGAACCCCGTCGTACTGGCCGTCGCGCTGCGCCCCCTGTGGCAGGTGCTCACGCGGATCCCCGGGGCGGATGGTTCAGGCGAACCGGTGTCCGGGCGATCTGGCCGACTGGGCCGAGGAGCAAGTCTGCCAGAGGAGACCGCCCGGAAGGAAATCGGTCTCAGCCGCGACGCTTGGTCAATCGGACGGCGCCGTCCGTGCTGCCGCCGTGCTGCCGGTAGCCCGCCTTGCGGTACATCCTCTGGTTGCGCGCGCTCCCGACACCGGTGAACAGCTCGAACACGGTGGCCTCCGCCGGCGCCCTCGACTCGATCTGCTCGAGCAGGACGCGACCCAGGCCGCGTCCCTGGAGGTCCGGGGCGACCATCAACCGGCCGATGTCCCAGGTCTGGCCGCTCAGGCGAGCCCGTACGGCGCCGACCAGGCGGCCAGCCGAGCGGACCACGATCACGGTGTTCGCTGCTGCCCAGAGCTCGACGTCGGCGAGCTCCTCGTGCAGCGTAGGGATCGAGACCTCGGGGTTCGCGTGCTGCTCCTGGACCCCGCACGCGCGCTGCAGGGTGAAGAGCTCGCCGACATCGGCCGGCTCGACCAGCCGGATGTCCATGCCCTCCAGCGCGGTCGAGGGGTGCCGCAGGTCCGGGCGCCGTACGACGGTCCGCCGAAGCGACTGCTCGGCGCGCCACGCGGCGATCCGGGCGTGGTCGCCGGACAGGAGCACCTCGGGGACGTCGAAGCCGCGCCACGACGCGGGTTTCGTGTACACCGGGTACTCGAGCAGACCGTCCGTGTGCGACTCGGTGACCAGCGACTCGGCGTTGCCCATGAACCCGGGCAGTAGCCGTACGACGGCCTCGATGATGGCCAGCGCCGCTACCTCTCCCCCGTTGAGCACGTAGTCGCCCAGCGAGATCTCGCGGACCTCGAGCCTGGTGGCCGCGTCGTCGAAGACGCGCTGGTCGATGCCCTCGTAGCGACCGCAGGCGAACACGAGGTGCTCACGGGTCGACAGCTCGGCCGCGACCGCCTGGGTGAACGGCACACCCGAGGGCGTCGGCACCACGAGAACGACTCCGTCGGGGGCCAGGTCGGCCAGCGCGGCGCCCCAGGGTTCGGGTTTCATGACCATGCCCGCACCCCCGCCGTACGGCGTGTCGTCGACGGTGCGGTGCTTGTCGCCGGTCCACGTGCGCAGGTCGTGAACAGCGATGTCGAGCAGCCCGTTGGCACGCGCCTTGCCCGGCAGCGAGAGCTCGAGCGGCGCCAGGTAGTCCGGGAAGATCGAGACGACGTCGATGCGCACGCTGATCAGTCCAGGTCCGAAAGCAGGCCGGGGCGGTCCTCGACCACGATCCGGCCGCCCGGAACGTCGACCTGGGGAACCAACTGGGATACGAACGGGACCAGCACGTCGGGCCCGTCGGCCGTGATCACCAACAGATCCTGAGCGCTGCCGTGCACGATCTCGCGCAACGTGCCCACCGGGCGCCCGTCGGTGGTGACCACGGCGAGCCCGACCAGCTGGTGGTCGTAGTACTCCTCGGGATCCTCGGGACGCTCGTCGGGATCCAGCGCGATCGAGAGCGTCGTGCCGCGTGCTTCCTCGGCCGCGTTGCGGTCGGCGATCTCCTCGAAGCGGACGAGCAAGCGGCCCGAGTGCCACCGGGAGCCGGCCACCGTGAGGTGGGCCGGTCCGGGTGCACCGGGCCGCTTGTTCGCGCTCTTCAGTACTTCTCCGTCGGCGAAGCGACGATCCGGCTCATCGGTGCGGGGCTCCACGGAGACCTCGCCCTTGATGCCGTGCGGTCTGCCGATCCGACCGACGACGATCGTCTCGTCGTCGACGGGTCGAGCTGCCATCACTCAGCGCCGACGGTCGACGTCCACGAAGTCCACGCGCGCACCGTCGCGACCCGCGAGGGCCGAGACGACGGTCCGGAAGGCAGTGGCGGTCCGGCCGTTGCGACCGATCACCTTGCCCAGGTCGGACGGGTGCACACGCACTTCGAGGATCGAACCGCGGCGCAGCTGCTTGTCCCGCACCGAGACGTCGTCGGGGTTGTCGACGACGCCGCGGACCAGGTGCTCGAGCGCTTCGGCCAGCATCGTGCTCAGGCCTCGGTGGTCTCGTCGGCAGGCGCGTCGGCGACAGCGGCCGGCTCTTCGGCTGCCGGCGTCTCGACAGGCTCGACGGCCGGGGTCTCCTCGGCAGCGGGTGCCTCGACGACCTCGGCGACAGCGGCAGGCTCTGCCGGCGTCTCGACAGGCTCGATGACCGGGGTCTCCTCGGCAGCGGGTGCTTCCGGGGTCTCGGCAGCGGGCGCCTTCTTCTCGGCCTTCTTGCGAGTCACGGCCTCGCGCTTGGGCTCGTTGGCCGCATCCTTGAGGGCTTCGTTGAAGAGGTCGATCTTGGCGCGCTTCGGCTCGGCGACCTTCAGCGTGCCCTCGGTGCCCGGGAGGCCCTTGAAGGTCTGCCAGTCGCCGGTGATCTTGAGCAGCGCCTCGACGGCTTCGGAGGGCTGTGCACCCACGCCGAGCCAGTACTGCACGCGCTCACCGGTGATCTCGATGAACGACGGCTCTTCCTTCGGGTGGTACTTGCCGATCTCCTCGATGACCTTGCCGTCCCGCTTCTTGCGGGAGTCGACAACGACGACGCGGTAGTACGGCTGGCGAATCTTGCCCATGCGCTTCAGGCGAATCTTGACGGCCACGTTTGTGGTGTCTCCTTGAGTTCTGTGGTGGGTGAGCTCTCCTGACCAGGTGGGGACCGGGTGGAGGAGCTCGGAGGGCCCGCGCGGAT
>NZ_JAOPXI010000183.1 GCF_025965215.1 Marmoricola sp. | reverse complement strand
GCCTGGGTGAGCCAGTTGTGGCCGTCGGCCGACAGCGTGCCTCCGCCGTAGAGGTTGTCGAGCAGTGGGAACTGCCGTGCCAGCGCATGGTGGTTGGGGGTCACCAGTTGGCCGAACTGCGTCAGCGAAGGGTCACCGTTGCCCCGAGGATCGTCACCCAAGACCTGGTCGTAGGCCCGGTTCTCCTTGACGATGAGGAAGACGTGCTTGATCGTCGACGGGTCGCCGATCCGCCGCGGCACGGGGACTGCCGGCACATTCCGATGGCCGTTCGCCTGCTTGACGTCGGCGTGGCCCCACCCGTTCTGGGCGAACACCTGCGCCGTGTAGACGTCGCGGATGGCGCCGTCGTCCGGCAAGGTGAACCGGGTCAGGGATGCCGTCGTGCCGTGCGTGCCCCACGCGGTCGCCGGCGTGGTGCCGAAGCCCTGGTTCGAGGTGATCTGCTGCCCGCGGGCGTCGATGCCACGACGGTTGGCCACCACGATCTGGTTGCCGACGCCGAACACACCCTCCGGGTAGTAGTCAGTGGGAACCAGCCCGATGTAGCTGACCGGGTCGAGCGCGTTGCTGCCCAGCTTGTACACCGCGATCGCGTTGGCCCGGCCGAGGCTGACAAGCAGGCGGCCGTTCTGCACGGTGATCGCGTCCGGGTAGTAGCCGATCGCGGACCCGTGCCACGGCTGGGTCGCGATCGTCTGGACCACGTGGCCGCTCGTCGTGTCGAGCACCGAGACGGTGTCGTCATTGGTGTTGGCGACGTACAGGGTCGTGCCTCGCGTGTACATGGCCGTCGGGTGCAGGCCGACCTTCACCGAGCCGACGTCACTGCCGGCAGAGGTCGGGTCGATGACGCTGACCGTCCCGCTGGTCGAATCACCCAGGTAGCCGTTGGCCGGCACCGGGGTGCCGTAGGAGTCCATCGTGGTGTCACCGGCCTGTGCCGTCCGGCCACCCTCGTTGCTGACGTAGAGCCGGTTGCCGACGAAGGCGACCTGCCGCGGGGCGACGCCCACGTTCCACGTCCTGGTGACCGTGCCTGCCACGGGGTCGATCGCCACGACGGTGTTCTGTCCGTTGACCGCTGCGTAGAGCGTGCTGCCGTCGGGCGAGAACGTCATGCCCCCGGTCAGCGCCTGCTTGCCGGCGATGGTCGGAATCGAGATCTTGGTGCCGGCGCTCAGCGTCCCGTCTGTGTTCACCGGTAGGCGGGTGATGCCGGTGGCGTTCGGCATGAACAGGAACTTGCCGTCGGGCGAGTAGAGCGGACCTTCCTGACCGACGGTGTTGTCGGAGAGGTGGAGGTTGACCCCGCTCGCCGTGCCGCCGCGCCAGATCAGCTGGTAGGTCGACAGGTCGTAGATCTCCAGCGAGACCGATCGGTCGTTGGCGGTCGCCGCCAGGAAGCGGCCGTCCGGGCTGATCGTCGAACCCATGATCTTCCCGTACGGCGTCATCAGTCGATCGCCGAGCGGCTTGATGATCTGGTCGGAGGAGATCTGCAGCCCGTTGGCGTACTGGGTGCCGACCTGGTTCTGGCCGAAGATCGTGGTGGTGGCGAAGGCGGAACCGGCGCCGATGAGGGCGAGCACGGTGGCGCCCGCGATGGCGAGGTGGATCTTCTTTGTTCCGAGGAGCCCGAATCGGACGCCCGTGACGCGTTTGCGCTGACGCACAACCTGCATGGTGGGTCGTTCCCTTCTCAGATGGTGTGAAGCAGATCGAGGTATCCGTCGAACTGCCACAGGGGGTTCGGTGCGTCACCGGACGGCGTGCGCACCAGGAAGTTGCCATTCACCTCCCTCGGGCCGTCTCCGTCCGCTACGTACCGCCCTTCTGCGGCAACGTCGAGCTGGTAGATGGCGCTGCCGACGGCACTGGAGCCGGGCAACCGCCAGGACACGACGCAACGCCAGTCGTTACCGGGGCCGCTGTCGGAGACCTGCTTGCCTGGGCGGTCGCACGTCGCGCTGGTGTGCAGCTCCGCCTCGCTCACGGCCGGGCGGTGCAGCTGCTGGGTCTGCATCCGGTACAGGTGGGCGAACGACGTCGCCAGCGAGGTCTCGAGCTTGTGATTGTCGATGCCGGACCCGCTGGCCGGGGTCGCGACCGCCACCACCAGGACGGTCAGCGCCGCCAGCGCCGTCATGCCGCCCGCTGCGAGCACGAGCGCGCGCCGGCCGGCACCGTCGTAGGCGAGGTCGGTGAAATCGCGGTGCAGGAACAGCAGGTACGCCAACACCGTGGTCAGCGCCGCCTACACCAGGCTCACCACGATCCCGATCACCAGCGGGCCCGTCTGGGCCGGCTCCGTGAACAGGCCGCGCCACGTGACGAACGCACTGCTCGGCAGTGCCAGCCGGACCGCGACCGGCACCGGCAGGAGCAGTACGAGATTCATCCCCAGGGCGAGCAGCGCCGGCACCAACAGGCCCATCGGCGACCGACCGAGCACCACCGAACCGAGCAGACCGACGCCGGCGAAGGCGAGGGTCGGGGCCAGCACGCAGAGCCAGGCCAGCAGCACCGTCCTCGCGGCATCGCCGCCGGACAGCAGGTGCCCGTCCAGGCCGACCAGCGGGCCGCCACCGGCACCGGCGAGACCACCCACCACGCTGGAGAGGCACAGGCAGCCGAGCATCAGCACGACGACCGTCAGGCTCACCGATGCCTTCGTGACGAAGATCCGGCGAGGCGAGCGGACCGCTACGAGCAGGTGCCGCCAGGTGCCGAGCCGGTCCTCCACCGCGAAGACGTCCCCGGCGACCAGCGAGGTCAGCAGCGGAAGGCCCCAGCTGCACGCGAAAGCAAGCACGACCAAGGAGCCGGCCCAGCCGGTGGCGTGCATCCACCGGCCGAACACGGTGTCCGTCGGCAGCGCGGTCTGTCCACCGATCAACGCGACGAAGCAGCCGGGCACGAGCAGACACGCGGCCAGGACGACGCGGATGCGCCACTGCGCGAGGAGCTTCACGAGCTCGAAGCGGTAGCCGGGCAGGAACGGCGCCGGCCGGACCAGCGGTGCTGCAGGCGCGAGCGTCGCAGTCACGCGGTCTCCCCGGTGCTGAGGTCGACCCCGGTGAGGCCGAGGTAGGCGGCTTCGAGCGGGCTGATGACCGGAGACAGCTCGCGTACGGCAATGCCCGCGCCGACGAGCCGTACGACCAGGTGATCGAGCGACGACACCGGCCCGCTGACGACGAGCTGCTCGCCCGGATCGATGACGCGCAACCCAGGGATCCCGGCCGCGAGGACGGCTGCTCTCGACGGGTCCGAGGTCCCCACGCGGTAGTCGAGCTCCCCGCTCTCCGCGGCGAGCTTGGCCAGCGGACCGGTGAACACCACCCGCCCGGCGGCCAGCAGCGTGATCTCGGAACACAGTGCGGCGAGGTCGTCGAGGCGATGGCTCGAGAGCACGACCGCCACCCCGTCGTCGGCCAGGTCGCCGATCACGCGATGGACGTGGCGCTTGCCGGCCGGGTCCAGGCCGTTCGCTGGCTCGTCGAGGATCAGCAACCGGGGCCGGGTGAGCAGCGCAGCAGCCAGGCCCAGCCGCTGCCGCATGCCCAGGGAGAAGCCGCGGACCCGGTCGTCGGCTACATCGGTCAACCCCACCTCGGCCAGGACTTCTGCCACCTCACGCGAGGAGAGCTGCCCGCGAAGCGCAGCCAGGGCAGCCAGGTTCTGGCGGGCGGTGAGTGCGGGGTAGAGACCAGGTCCGTCGACGAAGCCGGCGACGCCGTCCGGAACGGCGAGGCTGCGCCCGATCCGGGTCCCCAGGATCTCGATGGTGCCTGCCTCGGCGCACGCCAGTCCGAGCAACAGCCCGAGCAGCGTGGTCTTCCCGGCGCCGTTGGGGCCGACGATGCCGACGACCTGGCCGCCGTCGATGTCCAGGTCGACACCGGAGAGTGCCACCACGTTGCCGAACGATTTTGTGATCCCGCGAGCCCGAACTACGGGGGTCCACTCCATAGATGTCTGTCCTTCCCGAGGACGCCGACGCTAGGCAGACCGGTTGACCACGACCGCTCGGGAAGGCGAACAGCGGACAAACTCTGCCGGACGGTCCTCAGGCGGATACCCACCTGATCAGTGCGAGGTCGCTGCCCGGCGGGCCCACGTGCGACGTCCCGACCGGTCCGTCCGGCGTCACGGTGAACGGAGCCGCAACCACCGGCCTGCCCGTCACCCCGGCGATGCAGGTGAGTCGAACGGTGGCGCGACGCTCCGCGTCCACGGCGTCCGCCGGGGCCCACAGCCGTGGTGCCGGACCAGAGGCACTCGGAAGCCGGAGGACCGTGGCGCCCAGACGCCGGTTCCACGTCGTACGGGCCAGCGCCAGGGTCGCTCGTGCGTCGCGGTCCTCGTCCGCTGTCACCCGGGACGCGACCCGGAAGCGCTCGGCCGCTCCCCCGACCACAGCGGCGGGGTGTGCGGTGAGCCAGGAGCCGTGTGCCTGCCAGGCCTGGTAGGCCTGGTGCACCCGGAACGCCTCAGCGACATGATCGAGCTCCTCGTCGAGGCCACTCTGCGCCAGGTCGATGGCCTCGAACCCGGTCGCGGTGTCCTGCGGCACGAGCACGGAGGCAGCGCGCAGCAGCAGGTCCGGGGTCCGGGTGAGCAGGCCGACCGTGTCGAAGTCCCGCGCCAACGGCATCAGACCCGCCGTGTCGACCGCGCCGTGCGTCGTGCGCAGTCCCCAGAGCCCCTGGTACGACGCGGGCACCCGGATGGATCCGGCGGTGTCGGTCCCGAGGCCGATCGACGCCTCGCCCAGGGCGACCGCTGTCGCCGGTCCGCTCGAGGAGCCTCCCGGATAGGCCGCGGGCACGACCGCGTTGACCGGGGTGCCGAAGTGATCGTTGTCACCGGCGAGCGAGTAGGCGAACTGGTCGTTCTGGGCGATCCCGCGGACGGTCGCTCCGGCCGCCCGCAGCCGGGCCACCGCGGCAGCGTCGACCGGTTCGATCGGCGCGTTCTCCCGGTACGTCGGGACACCAGCCCCGATCGCGAAGCCACCGACGGCGAACAGGTCCTTCACCGCCAGCGATTCACCGTCGAGCACGCCGTGACCGGTCGCGTCCAGCAAGGGTGCACCCACTGCTCGCCACACCGAGCGGTCGAAGGTGACCGGCGGTGCGGAGACGTGAGCGGCGTGCACCGCCCAGCGGCCCTCGTCGCGACGCCACAGCTGGGTCTGCAGGCCACGGCCCCCACGGGTCGGTGCCGTCACCGCGACAACGAGCGCTGCGTCCGGGCCGATCACCTGGACCCGGACCTCCTCGACGACGCGAGCGGGCGCGCCACCGCGGACCCGGCGGAACTCGGAGATCTCCTCGTGCCCGACCAGCAGGCCGGACCCGTCGGCTCGCAGCGTCGAGCCTCCGGGCGCGAACAGTGCTGCCATCGCGTCGAGATCGTCGGAGACCAGCGCGCGTTCGTAGGCCCAGAAGGCGTCCAGCAGTCCGTCCGGCAGAGGCTCCTCGTGGTTCATCGGCCGAAGTCCGCCTTCCGGATCCGCGCGTGCACACCCTTGACCAGGTCGACGACCTGCGAGATCTCGAAGTCCGTCGCTGCGCTGAGATAGGCGTAGGCCTGTCCGCGATCCATCCCGTAGCCGGCTTCGAGCAGACCCAGGGCAGCGCGGACACAGTTGCTCACCGCCACGTCCAGGTCCTCATCCAGACCGGTGGGGATGAGGTGCTCCTGCGTTTCGCCGAGCGGACCGGCAAGCTCTCCGAACCGCACGAGGGCATCGGCCGCCGGGATCACGTCGAAGCGCACCGTGGCGCGCAGCGACGCCTCGAGCGCGGTCAGTGCGACTTGACCGTTGCCTTGCGCGAAATGCGGATCGCCGACGTAGGCAAGCGCACCGGGCACCTGGACCGGCACGTAGAGCGTGCTGCCGACGACCAGGTCCCGGATGTCGAGGTTGCCGCCGAAGGCGCCCGGCGGGACCGAGTTCGGGCGGACGCTGCCGGCGGCGGCGACGCCCATGATGCCGAGGAACGGGTGTAGCGGGAAACGGACCGACTCCCTCCCCCCGGGCACCAGCGGCAGGACACCGTCGGCATCGCCGTCGGATCGCTCCTCGACGGTGACGAACGCGTGGTACGTACCCGGACCGGTCGGCATCTCGCCGGGCAGCGCACCGCGACCGTGGCGGTTGGACACCACGCCGTACGGCACCCGGCGGGCGGTGTCGATGACGCTCATCGCCAGCAGGTCCCCGGGCTGCGCACCGGCTACCTCGATCGGACCGGTGACCACGTGCGGTCCATCGGCGCGTGGGTCGCGCCGCCTGGTGGCCACGAGCCGGACCGCCTCCTCCAGCACGGACTCCGGCTCGACGCCGTACCCACCGAAGAACGCGCGCGGGTCCGATCCCTGGTCGTCGAGGATCCCCTCGTGGCTCAACGTGTCGATGGTGACCGTGCTGCCTGGAGCGACCCGGATCACCGGCCGGTCCGCGGCACACGGGAGCCGTCCCCAGAACACCTCGTCGGGCACGCACGGCAGGTAGTGCTCACCGGGGATCGGGCCGTCGCCGGCTGCGAGCACGGTCACGATCCGGCTTCCGCGACCAAGGCTGCGACTGCCTGGAGGTGGTCGACCATCGAGGTGGTGGCCGCGTCGACGTTGCCGGCGACCACCGCGTCGAACAGCCGGCGGTGCCCCTCGACCGAGGAGCGGCGCCCGACCCGGGTCGCGTGCGATCGCGCCCGGACGTCCTCGACCCAGGTGTTGGTCAGCTCACACAGCGAGACCAACAACGGGTTCCCGGCGGCAGCAGCCAGCTCGAGGTGGAAGCGTACGTCGAGCCTGAGCGACTCTGCCGGAGTCAGCCCGGCATGGGAGGCCGCGAGGGTCTGCTCGAGCAGCACCAGATCGCTGTCCGTCGCACGCGCCGCGGCCAGTCCGGCGATCTGCGGCTCGACGAGAAGACGAAGCTCGGCGACGTCTGCCCGTTCCGCACCCTCGACGGTGAGCGCGCGGAGTGCGCGGGCCGCGGCGGAGGACGCAAGCACCGTCGTACCGCGTCCCGGGCTGCGGGCGATCAGCCGGCGCTGCTCCAGCTCGCGCAGCGCCTCACGGACGGTCGTGCGCGACACCTCGAGGCGCTCGGCCAGCGCGCGCTCGGTGGGCAGCCGGTCGCCCGGGGTGAACTCACTGGCGATCAGCCGCTCGAGGTAGGCGCCGACCTCGCCGCTGACGGTGCGACCTCGTCGGATCCGGGGGGCGTCCTGCACGCGGAGCTCCTCTTGGTATCTTGGTTGGACCAAGTGTGCAGCAGGCCAGTACTGATGTCGACTGTCGCGCCACGCGACGACCGACGCCCGCGTGCCGCCGATGCTGGCGCGCACCTTCAGGCGGAGGGCGCGGGCGGACCGAAAATCGCCGACACACGGATTTAACACCGGGGACCTCCTCCGGACGCATTGCCTCGCCAAGATCTCCTCCATACCTGTCACGTGACAAATAGTCGCCTTCGGGCAAGGAGGGGGTCGGTGGCGTTGTCGGTACCACGGGATCAGCACACGACGGACACCGTGCTGAACGCGCGTTCGGATGCCCGTGCCCAGGGCGGCCAGAGCACCGAGTGGATGCCGCACCTCCCTGCCTCGTCGAGCCCGTTCGCGCCGGCCGGTATCGACCCCGCGGCCCTGGTCTGGGGCGAGGTCGTGGCGCCCGGGGGCTACACCCACAAGGTGGTCGCGCGGGGCACGCGGATCCGTTTCGACGACCCGACCGGGAACGCCTGCGCCACCCTCGTCGTCTACAACGCACTCGAACCGGTCGAACGGCTCAACGTCGCCGACACCCAGAAGATCCCGTGGCAGGCCTACCTCGGCGCGGGTCACCCGCTGCTCTCCGGCGACGGCCGGGTGCTCGCGAGCATCGTGGCAGACACGTCCGGCCGGCACGACGCCTTCTGCGGTACCTCGACGGACATGTGGAACGAGCGGAAGTACGGCGACTCCCGGTCCGAAGGCCCCACCCCGTCGGGGCGCGGCCTGCTCGTCAAGGCCGCGGCCAAGCACGGCCTCGGCCGCCGCGACCTGCCGCCGAGCATCTCGTTCTTCCAGGGCGTCCGGGTCGAGTCCGACGGGAAGCTGGGCTGGCAGGGAAGCGCCGGCGCCCGGACGTACGTCGAGCTCGTCGCCGAGCTGCCGCTCCTCGTGCTGGTCGCCAACGTCGCGCATCCGCTCGATCCGCGCACGGACTACGTGGTCGGACCGCTGCACGTGCATGCCTGGCGCGGCCGGCCCACCGGGCCGGCGGACGCCAGGTTCGGCACGGCACCAGAGCTCGAGCGCGCCTACCTGAACACCATCGACTACGCCGACGCCAGAGGGCTGTGACGATGACGATGATCCGCTCCACGGTGCCGGTCGGCGCCTCGTTCGCCGACGGCTCCGAGCTGGACTGGGCGCAGAGCCTGGTGCCCGGACTGGTGGTCCTCGACGCGCGGGTGCCGCCCAACGCTCCCTGGTCCGGCGTGGTCGCGGCCGGGCAGGTGCTGACCATCGTGGATGTCGGTGGCAACCAGTCCGGGGACTGCCTGATGTACAACGCCGCCGACCACGACGAGCGGTACAGCGCCCCGGACACGCTGACGTGGGAGCAGAACGCCTACGTGTCGACGGGGACGGTCCTGCGCAGCAACGAGGGCCGACCCCTGATGACGGTGATCGGCAACGAGATCGACCGGCACGACACCATCGGCGGCGCCTGCGGCAAGGAATCCAACACGCTGCGCTACGGGCACCACGTGATGTACCACCACGGGTGTCGGGAGAACTTCCTCGCCGAGGCCTCGCGTCACGGGCTGGGGGTGCGGGACCTGGTCTCGAACCTCAACTGGTTCATGAACGTACCGGTCGAGGCCGACGGCGCCCTCGGCATCGTGGACGGTCTCTCGGCCCCCGGGCGCCGGGTCGCGGTCCGCGCCGAGATGGACGTCCTGGTGCTCGTCTCCAACTGCCCGCAGATGAACAACCCGTGCAACGACTTCAACCCGACACCGCTGCGGATGATCGTGGTGGAGCCTTCGTGACCGCGGTCCTGATCGCGAACCGGGGCGAGATCGCACGACGGGTGATCCGCACCGCGCACCGGCTCGGGATGCGCACGGTCGGCGTGTACTCCGATGCCGACCGGGCGGCACCGCATGTGCGCGAAGCGGACCAGGCGATCCGCCTGGGGCCGGCGCCGGCGGCGGAGTCCTACCTGCGCGGCGACCTGATCATCGAGGCTGCGCTCGCAGGCGGAGCCGGGATCATCCATCCCGGGTACGGCTTCCTCTCCGAGAGCGCGGCCTTCGTCCGCGAGGTGGAGGCGGCCGGGCTGAGCTTCGCAGGCCCGACGGCCGACCAGATCCTGGCCTTCGGTGAGAAGCACACGGCCCGGATGCTGGCCGAGAAGGCCGGCGTACCGCTGTTGGCCGGCAGCCACCTGCTCGGCAGCGCCGCGGAGGCGGTCGCCGCCGCGACGATCATCGGGCTGCCGGTGATGGTGAAGGCGACCAGCGGGGGCGGCGGGATCGGGCTCCAGGCCTGCACGGACCTCGACGAGGTGCGGACCGCGTTCGAGCGGGTCGCCGGCCTCGCGGAGCGAAACTTCGGATCTGCCGGAGTCTTCGTCGAACGCCTCGTGCGTCCGGCGCGCCACGTGGAGGTCCAGCTCTTCGGGGACGGGGCGGGCCGGGTCGCCGTGATCGGCGACCGTGACTGCTCACTGCAGCGGCGCAACCAGAAGGTGATCGAGGAGGCGCCGGCGCCATCGCTCCCGACGCCGGTACGGGAGCTGTTGCACTCCTCGGCACGGGACCTGCTGGCGTCGGTGGACTACCGAGGCGCCGGCACGGTCGAGTTCGTCTACGACCCGGTGCGTGAGGAGGCGGCCTTCCTCGAGGTGAACACCCGCCTGCAGGTCGAGCACCCGGTGACCGAGGAGGTGTACGGCGTCGACCTGGTCGAGCTCATGCTGCGGCTGGCCCGCGACTCCGTTGTCGAGGACGACGTCTTCGACCGGACCTGGCTCCCCCACGGCCATGCCGTCGAGGCCCGGGTGTACGCCGAGGATCCTGGCAAGGACTCGCTCCCCTCCTCCGGTCTCGTCACCAGGGCGGTTTTCCCGGGATATGGGAGTCCCGGCGACGGGTGTCCGGCGCTGCCTGGGGTCCGCGTCGACGGCTTCGTCGAGACCGGGTACGACGTGTCGCCCTTCTACGACCCGATGCTGGCCAAGGTGATCGCCCACGCGCCGACCCGGGACGCGGCGCTGGACCGGCTCGCGGACGCGCTGGGCGAGAGCCGGGTCGACGGCATCGTCACCAATCTCGGTC
>NZ_JAOPXI010000170.1 GCF_025965215.1 Marmoricola sp. | reverse complement strand
AGGTCAGCGACCTTGTAATCCATGGTTTTCGTCCTTGCAGGGTTGATTGAAGGTTTCGGTCACGATGAAGACAGGCAAAAACCTGTGCAAGGCGTCTGGCCACGATCTCGTGCGCGAGGCGCGGCCTCGATCATAACCGTTAGGTTCCGAGCGTGCTGCTCGCTTCGCTCGTCAACGTATCCTCGCCCCCTCGGCCTCAAGCAAGTTCGGGCGCTCGCTAGGCTCCGAGCGTGAGTGCAGGACTGTTCGGGCTGCTCGACGACGTCGCCGCGCTTGCGAAGCTCGCAGCTGCGTCGCTCGACGACGTGGGCGCCGCCGCAGGCCGGGCCAGCGTGAAGGCCGCGGGAGTCGTGGTCGACGACACCGCAGTGACCCCGCAGTACGTCCAGGGTGTCGCCGCCCACCGCGAGCTCGCGATCATCCGCCGGATCGCGGTCGGATCTCTGCGCAACAAGCTCGTCTTCATCCTGCCCGCGGCGCTGCTGCTCAGCCAGTTCGCGGCAGGCCTGCTCACGCCGATCCTGATGATCGGCGGCACCTACCTGTGCTTCGAGGGCGCCGAGAAGATCTGGGCCCGGCTCGCCGGGCACGCCGGGCACGCCGAAGGATCCGGCGAGACGGTGACCGACGACCAGCACCTCGACGCCGCTGCCGAGGACGGAGTCGTCGCCGGGGCGATCCGGACCGACTTCATCCTGTCCGCCGAGATCATGGTGATCGCGCTCAACGAGGTCTCGGACCAGCCGTTCGTGGCACGCGCCGCGATCCTGGCCGTCGTGGCCGTGGCCATCACGCTGCTCGTCTACGGCGTCGTCGCCGTCATCGTGAAGATGGACGACGTCGGCCTGCACCTCTCGCGGACCCGGGCGAGGTCGGTGCAGGCGCTCGGGCGTGCCCTGGTGCGAGGAATGCCCGTGCTGCTGTCGGTGATCGCCGGAGCCGGCGTGGCGGCGATGCTGTGGGTCGGTGGCCACATCCTGCTCGTGGGCGTGAACAACCTCGGCTGGCACGCTCCCTACGAGGTGGTGCACCGCGCCCAGCACCGGGTCGAGCACGCTGTCGGCTCACTGGAGGTGGTGCTGGGCTGGA
The DNA here is from genome assembly GCF_025965215.1 of Marmoricola sp. Classification (GTDB taxonomy): domain Bacteria; phylum Actinomycetota; class Actinomycetes; order Propionibacteriales; family Nocardioidaceae; genus Marmoricola. Next base: position 3,135 of record NZ_JAOPXI010000170.1, on the reverse strand, counting down.
TGACCAACACCGCCGCCTCGGCCGTCGTCGGTACGGCGGTCGGGGCGCTGGTGGTCGCTGCGACGCACCTCGTGCGGCGCCGGCCGTCCGGACACTGAGCCCGGAGCCTCAGCGCGAGAGGCCGAGACCCAGGTAGCGCGCCGCGAACGTGCCGGTCGCGAGCAGGGACGCGTACCGGGCCACGTCGCCGTCGGCCTCGCTCGTCACGATCTCGACCCGTACGCCGTGGTAGTCGGCCTGCTCGCTGAGTCGCTGCCGGGTGTCGGCGACCACCGGGTCCGGGGAGCCGTCGTCGAGGATCACCAGTGACGGGCGCAACTCCGCGGCATCGTCGGCGAACGGGTCGGCGAACACGTCTGCCGGGGCCGCCGCGGCCAGCACCGGGAACAGGTGCTCGGCATCAGCAGCCAGGGCGGCACGCCCGGTGGCGCGGCGTACCGACTCGGCGACCCGGCGCGCGGCCCGGGCCGCCAGCACGGTTCCACCCCACAGCAACGGCGAGGTCTCGGCGATGCCGCTGGCCAGCAGCTTCGCCGGGTTGACAGCGAGGTCGCGGAACGGCCCGCACCGTAGTGCCACCTCATCCAGGGCGGTCGCGACGACCTCGGGGTCGGTGTCCGGGCCCAGGTGCAGGCGGTCGAGCAGGTCCAGCATCACGGTGGCCGTGGCCAGCTGATCGGCGGTGGTGGTGGGCAGCAACGTGGAGTACCGCCCCGGGACGTGCCGGCCGACCAGGGAATCCTCCGGGGTCGCGACGACGAGCTGACAGCCACGGCGGACTGCTTCGGCAACCCCGGCTGCAGTGTTCGGGTCAGACCCGTTGGGCGCCAGTACGACGACCAGGTCCAGCGCACCGGCCCACCCGGGCAGGCCGGCTCCGGGCCACGCGACGAACGGCACCGGGCAGACCGGTTCGAGCACCGCGCGCAGCAGCCGTGAGTCGGGCCCGGCGGAGATGACCGCCCGCGGCGGCGTCTCGGAGAGCCGCGCGACGGCCGCCGCCAGTGGTTCGGCGGCGGAGACGGCTTCACGGCGTACCCGCGAACCACTCTCGGCCAGGTAGCGCAGGTCGGGCTCGGCCAGCCTCAGTGCCTCAGGGTCGTCGAGCAGTCCGTCGTCGAAGGCAGCCACGACTAGGCCTGGCCGCTGCCTGTCCCGCTCTGTCGGGCCTCGTCGACCAGGAGCACCGGGATGTCGTCACGCACCGGGTAGGCGAGCCCACATCCGGTGCAGACGAGCTCCTCGGCTGCCGCGTCGACCGCGAGGGCGGCGTGGCAGGCGGGGCAGACGATCAGGTCCAGCAACTTCTCGTCGAGGTTCATCGGCTCACTCCTGCTCAGGACCGGATCGTGGCGAGGACTTCGTCACGAATGCGGTGCATCGTCTCGGCGTCCTTGCCTTCGGCGTTGAGTCGCAGCAGCGGCTCGGTGTTGGACGCGCGCACATTGAACCACCAGTCCTCGGCAATGACCGACAACCCGTCGAGGTGATCGGTGCTCACACCGGCGCGTGTTCCCCATTCTGCCTCGATGGCAGCCAGGACCGCGGCCTGGTCGGCGACCTCGGAGTTGATCTCGCCACTCGCCACGTGCCGCGAGTAGGGCGCCAGCACCTCGGAGAGCGGGGCATCGCTCTCGGCGAGCGCCGCCAGGGCGTGCAGGGCGGCGAGCATGCCGGAATCGGCGCGCCAGAAGTCCCGGAAGTAGAAGTGGCCCGAATGCTCACCGCCGAAGATCGCGTCGGTGGTGGCCATCGTCGCCTTGATGAACGAGTGGCCGACGCGGGTGCGCACCGGGACGCCACCGAGCTCGGTGACGATCTCGGGAACCGCTCGCGAGGTGATCAGGTTGTGGATGATGGTCGCGCCCGGCTGCTTGACCAGCTCGCGGGCCGCGATCAGGGCCGTGAGCACACTCGGGCTGACCAGCTCGCCGCGCTCGTCGACCAGGAAGCAGCGGTCTGCGTCGCCGTCGAACGCAAGCCCGATGTCGGCACCGGTCTGCCGCACGCAGGCCTGCAGATCGACCAGGTTGGCCGGCTCGATCGGGTTCGCCTCGTGGTTCGGAAAGGTGCCGTCGAGCTCGAAGTAGAGCTCGACGACCTCGGCGTCGATCTGGCTCAGCACCGCCGGGGTCGTCAGGCCACCCATCCCGTTCCCGGCGTCGACCGCGATCTTGAGGTGGCGGCCCTTCACCGGTGCGAGGTCGAGCAGGTACGACGCATAGGCAGCCAAGAGGTCCATCTCGTCCAGGCTGCCCGGCGCCTCGGCGACCAGCGTCTGACCCGAAGCGACCCGGTCGCGGATCTCGGCCAGGCCGGTCTCCATCCCGATCGGCTGGGCATGGGTGCGACACATCTTGATGCCGTTGTACTGCGCCGGGTTGTGGCTGGCGGTGAACATGGCGCCGGCTCGACCGAGGTGGCCCGAGGCGAAGTAGAGCCCGTCCGTCGAGGCCAGCCCGATCAGGGTGACGTCGGCACCGGCGGTCATCGCACCGTCGGCGAAGGCCCGTGCAAGCTCCGGCGAGCTCGGTCGCATGTCGTAGCCGACCACGATCGGATCGGCCCCGATCACGGCGACGAAGGCGTTCCCGACCCGACGGACGAGGTCGACGTTGATCTGGTCCGGAACGGTGCCGCGGACGTCGTAGGCCTTGAAGAACGCGTTCAGGTCGGTCGCCATGACGCGAACCCTAGTCGGGGTCGGTCAGTCGTCTGACTTCAGGACTCTCAGATGACCCTTGCGGGAAACCTCGCGCATCTCGAACGGTTCGCGGGCCTGGTGCTGGGGACGGGGCTGGGCTGCTTCACGGACCGCGTCGGCCAGCGCGAGCAGGTCGTCGCTGGAGTGGGCGTGCGGGTCGTCCTGGACCAGGCGCAGCACCTCCCAGCCCCGGGGCGCGCTGAGCCGCTCGCTGTGCTCCTCGCAGAGGTCGTAGGCATGCGGTTCGGCGTACGTCGCCAGGGGGCCGAGGACGGCGATCTGGTCGGCGTAGACGTACGTCAGGGTCATCACCGCGGGCCGGCCGCACGGGGAGCGCGAACAGCGGCGGGCGAGACTCACGACGCCGACGGTACCGCCCGTCGACGGGGTTGCTCGCTAGGCTCGCGGGCGTGACAGGACGGCGCAGGATC
>NZ_JAOPXI010000159.1 GCF_025965215.1 Marmoricola sp. | reverse complement strand
TCACGTGTTACTCACCCGTTCGCCGCTCGTGTACTCCCGAAGGAGCCTTACCGCTCGACTTGCATGTGTTAAGCACGCCGCCAGCGTTCGTCCTGAGCCAGGATCAAACTCTCCATTGAAATCTAGCTGCCAGTCGCCGAAGCAACTGACAAATCTCTTAGATGTTTTTCTCCTGGCAAGAGACCGAATCACTGACAAAATTGTCAGAATTATTCGTTTCTTACCAAAGGAACCGTCGACCATCAACGCCCGGTAAACCGGACGAGGAAAGTCAGACGGGTATCAAACTAATTCGTCGACTTTTGGCACACTGTTGAGTTCTCAAGGATCAAGCGCGCACCGCAACGCAGCCTCTCGGCCTGTTGGGGGGCAACCTGTCAAAACTTACCGGTCTTGGCATGCCGAGTCAAATCGGCTTCTTGGCCCGGTTCCCTTGCGCCGTTCCCCGCATCTGAGCTGGTCGGAGGCCGCTATCGCGCGCACTCGTTCCGCCTCGTCAGAGGGGAGTTGCAAGGGGGGTGGTCACTCCGGGCCGGCCGCCCAGCCTCTCGGCTTTGCGTCCCGCCGCTCGGTGCGACATGGAGAACATTATGGGTCGCCTTCGCGCTCGTCAAATCGAGTCGGTGTGGCCCGGGCCACATTCCGCGTTGACGCAGGTCAGGGGCTGTTCCGGCCCCGAGATCGACCGCCGCGGCCGCGCGAAACCAGCCGGGCGAGAGAGGTTTCGGACCGGGTGGACGACACCGTTGTCATTCAGCCTTCCTGCACGTCCAGCCGCCGAGCCCCAGCACGGTCGACGCATCCGGCGAGCTTCAGGGCCTCGCTGAGTTCTGCGGACAGCTCCTCGATGGCCCGGACGACGGCTGCCGAACCCCCGACCGCGAGAGCGTAGAGCGGCAACCGGCCGATGAAGAGGGCGTCCGCGCCCATCGAAAGAGCGACCACGGCACTGACGCCGTCGCGCACTCCCCCGTCCACGAAGACCGGGACGGCGCCGTCGACCGCGCCCGCGACCTCGCGCAGCGCGTCGGCCGTTGCGATCGACCGGTCGAGCTGGCGTCCGCCGTGGTTCGAGACCCAGACCGCGGCCGCGCCGGCACCCACCGCCATGCGCGCGTCGTCCGGATGCAGGACGCCCTTGACCACGACCGGCAGGCCTGTCACCTCATGCAGCCAGGCGATGTCGGCCGGCCCGAGGTCCTGGGCCTTCGGAGCATCGGAAGCATCGCCGAGGTTCGCGCCCACCCAACGCCGGGGAACCGTCGTGAGCACGCTCGGTCTGCCGCCGTCCAGCTTGGTCGCGACCACGGGCGTGTCGACGGTCAGGACGATCGCCGTGGCTCCAGCCGTCACTGCAGCCGCGAGACACGGCCGGATCAACGCACGCTCCTGAGGCAGGTAGGCCTGGAGCCACCAGGTAGCGCCGGTCGCCGCGATCGCGGTGAAGGAGCTGCCAGCGTTGCTCGACACCACCAGCGGCACGCCCACCGACGCCGCCGCGCGAGCCATCGCCACCTCGCCCTCGCGATCGGCCGCGCGCTGCAGCGTCGTCGGGGCGATGCCGAACGGGACCGGAGCCTGCGTCCCGAGAAGGTCGCACGCCAGGATGACCTCGCGTACATCCGATAGGACCCGCGGTACGATCCGGAACTTCGTCCAGGCGGCAACTGCCTCGTCAGCGCTGGTCGAATCGCCCGATCCCTGGCGGTAGTACTCGTGGACCCCGGGTGGCAGCAGCCGACGCGCTTCCTCCTCCAGCGAGGCGAGCCACCGGCTGCTCATGGCTCAGCCGATCTCGACGCCGGCGAAGTTCCGCTTGCCCCGGCGCAGCACCAGCCAGGAGTCGCCCACGAGGTGGGAGCCGTCCGGCACGAACTCAGGGTCGGTGACCCGTTCGTTGTTCAGGTACGCACCGCCCTCCGCGATGGTCCGGCGGGCGTCGCCCTTGCTCTTCACCAGCCCGGTCGCGACCAGCAGGTCGACGTACGGGGTGCCGAGCGGTGCTGTCACCGCACCGGCTTCGCGCAGAGCAGCGGCCAGGGTGCCGCCGCCGACCTCGGCGAGGTCTCCGGTCCCGAAGAGGGCCGCCGCAGCCGCCTTGGCCTGGGCGGTCTCGACCGCGCCGTGCACCAGGGTGGTGACCTCGTCGGCCAGGGCCTTCTGGCCCGCACGGAGGAAGGGTTGCTCGGCGGTCTGCATCTCGAGCGTCTCGATCTCCTCGCGAGGCAGGAAGGTGAAGACCCGGAGCAGCTCGCCGACCTTGGCGTCCTCGACGTTGAGCCAGAACTGGTGGAAGGCGTACGGCGAGGTCATCTCGGCATCCAGCCAGAGAGCATCGCCCGCGGTCTTGCCGTACTTGGTCCCGTCGCTCTTGGTGATCAACGGAGTCGCGAACGCGTGTGCCTTGCCACCGTCGGCGCGACGGATGAGCTCGACACCGCCGGTGAGGTTGCCCCACTGATCCGAGCCGCCGAACTGGAGGGTGACACCGTGGTCGCGGTAGAGGGTCAGGAAGTCCATCGACTGCAGCAGGATGTAGCTGAACTCGGTGTAGCTGATCCCGTCCTCGAGGCGGCTCCTGACCACGTCTCGAGCCAGCATCCGGTTCACCGGGAAGTGCTTGCCGATGTCGCGCAGGAAGTCGATCGTCGACAGCGACGCGGTCCAGTCGTAGTTGTTCACCATGACGGCTGCGTTGCTGCCCTCGAACGACACGAAGGGCTCGATCTGCCGTCGTACCCGATCCACCCAGTCCTTGACGGTGTCCAGGGTGTTCAGCGTGCGCTCACCGGAATCGCGCGGGTCGCCGATCATGCCTGTCGCGCCACCGACCAGGGGGTACGGCGTATGCCCCGCGAGCTGCAGCCGGCGTGCGGTCAGGATCTGCAGCAGGTTGCCCATGTGCAGGCTCGGGGCCGTCGGGTCGAAACCGACGTAGAACCGCACGCTCCCGGCAACCAGGGCCTCTCGCAAGGCATCGAGATCCGTCGAATGCGCGATCAGGCCGCGCCACTCGAGATCGTCCAGGAGGTGCGGATCGACAGTCACGGTGCAAGCCTGCCGCATCGCGTCGTCAAGCAGCCAACCGGCCCGCCGCGTGCGGTCAGCGGATCCCCAGCTTGCGCATGAAGCGCAGGCCCTTGACCGTCTTCTCGACGTTCTTGGTCCAGTCGGTGTCCGGCGGGTTGCTCAGCACCTGCTTCTTGAGCACGGCGACGTTCTGGACGTCGGTGTACTTCAGCATGCCGGCGTCGCCGTGGCGGCTGCCCACGCCCGAGGTCTTGAAGCCCCCCGAGGTGCTCTTCTTCGACGCGTACGACGCCGCCAGGCCGTCGTTGATGTTGATGTTGCCCGCTTCGATCCGTCGGCCCACGGCCTCGGCTGCCGCCAGGTCGGCCCCCCAGACGCTGGCGTTCAGGCCGTAGTCGGTGTCGTTGGCCTTCGCGACCGCGTCGTCCACGCTCGTGTAGGTGTAGATCGAGGTCACCGGTCCGAAGGTCTCCATCTTGGCCAGGATCATGTCCTCGGTGATGTCGGTGAGCACCGTCGGCTCGAAGAACGCGGGGCCCAGGTCGGGGCGCGCCTTGCCACCGGTGAGAACGGTGGCGCCCTTGGCCACCGCGTCCTCGACGTGCGACTGCACCCGCTCGCGCTGCGGCACCGAGACCAGCGAGCCCATGTCCGGGCTGAAATCGTAGGTCGCGCCCACCTGGATCGCCTGCGCTGCCTGGACGAATCGCGTGGTGAACTCGTCCTTGCGCCTCTCGGAGACGTAGATCCGCTCGATGTGCATGCACGCCTGGCCTGTGTTCAGGAACGCGGCCATGATCGTGCCCGGGATGACCTCGTCCAGGTTGGCGTCGTCCAGGACGATCAGCGGGTTCTTGCCCCCGAGCTCGAGCGTGCACCCGGTGAGGTTCTGACCTGCCTGGGCGCCGATGACGCGGCCGGTCGCGGTCGACCCGGTGAACATCACGTAGTCGGCGTTCTCCACGATGGTGGACCCGATGTCCGGGCCCTCGCCGCAGACGATCTGGATCAGGCCGTCGGGCAGGCCCGCCTCGTAGAGCAGCCCGACGCCGTACGCCACGTTGAGGGTGGACTTGTTGTCCGGCTTGAGGACGATGCCGTTGCCCGCGATCAGCGCCGGCATCGCGTCCGACAGGCTGGTGGCGAACGGGAAGTTCCACGGCGAGATCAGGCCGATGACGCCCTTGGGCAGACGTACCTCGGTCGAGGTCGACACGATCGGTACGACGCCGCCGTGCTTCTTCTCCTTGAGGATGCGCGGCGCCGCCTTGATGTAGTGGCTGGTCACCATCAAGACGTCGCAGGTCTCCTCGAAAGCCATCCGGCGGGCCTTGCCGGTCTCGACCTGCATCAGGTCGGCGATGATCAGGCCGTTGCCCAGGAGCAGCTCGTGGAACGCCTTCATCACCCCGATGCGGCGCTTCAGCGGCCAGGCCGCCCAGGTGGCCTGCGCCTTGCGAGCCGTCGCGTACGCCGTCTCGACGTCAGCCGGGCTCGACTGCGGCAGGTCGACCACCTTGTCGCCGGTGTAGACCTCGGTGAGTTCGTAGCTGCGGCCGCTGGTGGACACCACCATGCCGGTGAGTTTCGCGAGCAGTGCGGGCGTGATCGAAGACGGCAGACTCATGATGAAACTGTAACGCGTTCTAGTTCACCTCGAAAGGTCCCGACCGTCGCGGTTTGGCAGCGACGTACCGGCTCACGCTCGGCTCGCCGCTGATCCAGAAGCGCCACGGCCGTTCTGCCGCCAGTCGTAGACCGACCCGCGGGCCGGTGGCGATCCGGGCCGTAGCCACCGGGTCGTCGAGCTCGAGCCGCACCGAGCCGGTGGCGAGATCGGCTCCGGTCATCGTCCGGTCCAGACCGAGCGCAGCGCAGAGCTTCGCCGGCCCACGGGCGAGACCTGGGTCCGCGCCACTGATCCGGCCGGCACGGAGCAGCACCGCGGACGGCGTGCCGACCGGGCCGCAGACCACGTTCGCGCAGTGGTGCATGCCGTAGATGAAGTAGACGTAGAGGAATCCCGGTGGCCCGAACATCACCTCGTTGCGTGGTGTCGGGCCGCGGAAGGCGTGGCTCCCCGGATCGTTGGGGCCGTCGTACGCCTCGACCTCGGTGATCCGGACGGCGACCTCGCCGTGACGCAGCGTGGCGCCGAGCAATCGCGGAGCGATGTCGAGCACCGGCCCGGAGAGCATGCTGCGCAGATCCTCGGTCACGTACCGAGCCTGTCATGTCGGTGCGCCGTGGCATGGTGCCACCATGCCGGTCACCCTGGAGGACGTGCGCGACTTTGCGCTCTCACTCCCCCGTGCCTACGAGGCGCAGGTGCGCGAGGCGACGAAGTTCCGGGTCAGGCAGATCGTGTTCGCGGCGGTCTCCCCGGACGAGACCCGGCTCGGCTTCGGCTTCCCGCGCGAGGAGCGCGAGGCTCTGGTCGCCTCGGAACCCGACAAGTTCATGCTGCCCAGGCCCTCGGACATGCGGTACCAATGGGTCGCCGCGCGGATGGAGGCCCTCGACGTGGAGGAGCTGCGCGAGCTCATCACCGACGCCTGGGCGATGTGCGTGCCCAGGTCGGTGAGGGCGGCGTACTTCGAGCGTGAGTCAGGCGGTGAGGTCACTGCGCCTCGGCAAGCTCGGCGACCGGACTAGAGCCACGCGCGGGACTGAGCAATCCGTTCCTTCAGCTCGGTGAGCTGCTCCGCAACGCGGACCGGGGCCGTACCGCCGCGCCCCGTACGCGATGCAACCGATCCTTCGACCGTGAGCACCTCGCGTACGCCCGGAGCCAGGTGCAGGTCGATGGCGGCGAACTGGTCGTCGGTGAGCTCGTGCAGCTCGATGCCGAGCTCCTCGCAGCGGCGTACGCACGCGCCGGCGACTTCGTGGGCGACCCGGAACGGGACCCCCTGGCGCACCAGCCACTCCGCGATGTCGGTGGCCAGTGAGAAGCCCTGGGGTGCGAGCTCTGCCATCCGGTCGGTGTCGAAAACGAGCGTGGCGAGCTGGCCGGCGAACGCCGGCAGCAGCACCTCGAGCGTGTCGACGGCGTCGAAGACCGGTTCCTTGTCCTCCTGCAGGTCCCGGTTGTACGCCAGCGGCAAGGCTTTGAGGGTCGCCATCACCCCGGTCAGGTTGCCGATCAGGCGTCCGGCCTTGCCTCGGGCCAGCTCGGAGATGTCCGGGTTCTTCTTCTGCGGCATGATGCTCGACCCGGTCGAGAACGCATCGTCGAGCGTGACGAAGCCGAACTCCTTGGTGGCCCACAGGATGACCTCCTCGGCGATCCGGCTGACGTCGACGCCGATCATCGCGGTGACGAAGGCGAACTCGGCGACGAAGTCACGAGCCGCAGTGCCATCGATCGAGTTTGCCGTTGAACCGGTGAAGCCCAGATCGGCGGCAACCTGCTCCGGGTCCAGGCCCAGGCTGGAACCCGCCAGCGCACCGGAGCCGTATGGCGAGTCCGAGGCCACCCGCGCATCCCAGTCGGCCAGCCGTTGGACGTCGCGCAGCAACGGCCACGCGTGCGCCATCAGGTGGTGGGACAGCAGCACCGGCTGGGCGTGCTGCAGGTGCGTGCGACCGGGCATGATCGCCCCGAGGTGTGCCTCGGCCTGACCAGCCAGGGACTCGACCAGGACGAGCACCTGGGCAGAGACGGAGCGCGCGTGGTCGCGCAGGAACACCTTGAAGAGGGTCGCGATCTGGTCGTTGCGTGACCGGCCGGCGCGCAGCTTGCCGCCGATCTCGGGTCCTACCTCGGCGACCAGCAGCCGCTCGAGCGCACCGTGCACGTCCTCGTCGGCCGGGTCGGGGCTCAGATCACCGGCAGCGAACCGGTCCCCCAGCACCGCCAGGCCGCGCTGCAGCTCGGTCAGCTCGGCGTCGGTGAGCAGACCGGCCTGGTGCAGACCACGAGCGTGGGCCTGCGAGCCGGCGAGGTCGTAGGGCGTGAGCCGCCAGTCGAAGTGCGTGCTGCGCGAGAGCGCCTCGAGCTCCGGGCTCGGGCCGCCGGCGAACCGTCCGCCCCAGAGCTTGCCGGCCTGCGTGGTGCCTTCGTCGTTCATCGCTTCCTCGTTCGTCGTGCGGCGTCGCAGGCTTGCTCGACGTCCGGGCCGGTGGGTCAGTGGTCGGGGTGTTCGCCGTTGGCCAGGGCGAGCAGTCGCTGGGCCAGTGCCTCGCCGCCGGCCGGATCGCGAGAGATCACAAGCACGGTGTCGTCGCCGGCGATCGTGCCGAGGACGGCTCCCAGCTCCGCCTTGTCGAGAGCCGAGGCCAGGAAATTCGCGGCGCCCGGAGGGGTGCGCAGGACCACCAAATTCGCCGAGGCGTCGGCCGCGACGAGGAGCTCCGCGCAGAGCTTGGCGAGGCGCGCCTCCGAGGCTGCCGACTCGCGTCCGACCACCGGCGTGCGGTCCCCACCCTCGGCGGGCACCGCGTAGACCAGTGTGCCCGAGGAGACCCGGACCTTGACTGCGTCGAGCTCCACCAGGTCACGCGACAACGTCGCCTGGGTGACGACCACCCCCGCGTCGGCGAGCAGGTCGGCGAGCTCGGTCTGCGAGCGCACCTCGGTCGTCGCCAGCAGCTCGATGATCCGCTGCTGGCGCGCGCTCTTGGTTAGCGGGATGTGGGAGGTTCCATGGGCCACGTCACTCCCCACCTCTCGACAGGCTCGACGACCGGAGGAGGAACGACATGATCGCCTTCTGGGCGTGGCGCCTGTTCTCCGCCTCGTCCCAGATCACGCTCTGCGGCCCGTCCAGCACGCCGGCGCTGATCTCCTTGCCCCGGTACGCCGGCAGGCAGTGCAGCACGATCGCCCCTGCAGCCGCCTGCGAGACCAGGTCCTCGTTGAGCTGCCACGGCCTGAACACGCCTGCCCGGTCGGCTGATTCGGACTCCCGGCCCATCGAGACCCAGGTGTCTGTCACCAGGACATCGGCACCGAGGCTGGCTTCCGCTGCGCCGGGCACGATCGAGGCCGACCCACCGGTCGTCGCGGCGAGCTCCTGGGCCCGCGCCAGGACCAGCGGATCCGGCTCGAACCCTGCCGGCCCGCTGACCCGGACGTGCATGCCCGCGAGAGCCCCGGCGAGAAGGTAGGAATGCCCCATGTTGTTCGCAGCGTCACCGAGGAAGGTCATGGTCACTCCCGCGGTCGAGCCCTTGTGCTCGCGGATCGTCAGCAGGTCCGCGAGCAGTTGGCACGGGTGGAACTGGTCGGTCAACGCGTTCACGACCGGTACGCCGGCGTACGCGGCCATCTCGTCGATCCGGCTCTGGTCGTGGGTGCGCCACACGATCAGGCTCGCCTGGCGCCCGAGCACCCGTGCGACATCGGCGATCGACTCGCGGGTACCGATCTGGGCCAGGTTCCCGTCGACGACCATCGGGTGACCGCCGAGCTCGGCGATCCCGGCGACGAACGAAGCCTGGGTGCGCAGGGTCGGCTTGTCGAAGATGATCGCCACCGTCTTCGGTCCGGCCAGGGGCTTCACGTCGTACGGGGTTGCCTTGAGCGCCGCAGCGAGGTCCAGGACCTCGGACTGCTCGGCGGCGGTGAGGTCGTCGTCACGCAGGAAGTGTTTGACCAGGTTGGGCGTCACTGGTCGGCTCCCTCGAACGCGGTGTCCAGGATCGTCGGCCAGGCCGCCAGGAACGCTCCGGCGTCCTCGTCGGTCAGGACGAGCGGCGGAGCCAGCCTGATCCGCTCGGGCGTCGCGTTGTTGAGGATGAAACCGGCGGCCTGGGCTGCGGCTGCGACCTGGGCGCTGAGCGGCCGCGACAGGGTCAGTCCGATCAACAGGCCCTCGCCGCGGACCTCGACGACCCGGGCGTCGGCCACCAGCCCGTCGCGCAGCTTCTGCCCCAGCACGACTGCACGGTCGCGCAGGTGCTCGTCCTCGATCACTCCGATCACGGCCAGCGCTGCCGCGCATGCCACCGGATTGCCTCCGAACGTGGTCCCGTGGTTGCCCGGTTCCAGAATCGCGCCTGCCTCACCCAGGGCGATGCAGGCGCCGATCGGGAAGCCTCCACCAAGTCCCTTAGCGACGGTGACCAGATCGGGGGGCGTCTCGGCGAGCTCGACGACCGAGTGGTGGGCGAACCAGCGGCCGGTCCGGCCCATGCCGGTCTGGATCTCGTCGAGCCACAGCAGGGCGCCGCGCTCGGTCGTGATCCGGCGAGCGGCCGCCAAGTAGCCGGCCGGCGGAACCAGGACCCCGGCCTCACCCTGCAGCGGCTCCAGGATCACCGCGGCCGTCTTGTCGGAGACCGCGGCACGCAGGGCCTGGACGTCGCCGTACGGCACGAAGGTGACCTCACCGGGCAGCGGCTCGAACGGCTCTCGGTACGCCGCCTTGGCAGTCAGTGCCAGTGAACCCATCGTGCGGCCGTGGAACGCCTCGAGGGCAGCGACGATGTGGGTCCTGCCGGTTCGACGGGTGATCTTGAAGGCCGCCTCGTTGGCCTCGGTGCCCGAATTGGTGAAGAACACTCGCCCCAAGTTTCGAGACGGACGCTGAGCGCCCTCCTCAACCAGCGGAGATAGGAGCTCCAGGAGTTTCTCGGCGAGCTCGACCTGGGGCGGTGAGGTGAAGAAGTTCGAGACGTGCCCGAGGGTTTCGAGCTGCGTGGTGATCGCGGCGACGAGGACCGGGTGCCCGTGCCCGAGGCCATTGACCGCGATGCCACCGAGCAGGTCGACGTACTCGGTGCCGGCCTCGTCCCAGACGTGGGCTCCCGAGCCCCGGACCAGGGCGAGCCGGGGCTCGCCGAACGTGTTCATGAGCGACTCGGCGTACCGGGCCTTGAGGGTGGCCGGATGAGTGGTCACAGTGACTCCTTGGCTTTGCGGATCTTCGTCTTCACACCGGGAAGGACCTGCGTACCCACGCCCTCGTCGGTGAAGATCTCGAGCAGCACGGCGTGCGGTTCGCGACCGTCGACCACGGTCGCACGCGGAACTCCCCCGTTCAGTGCAGCCAGGCAGGCAGCCATCTTCGGCACCATCCCGCTGGCCAGGCTCGGCATCAGCTCGGCCAGCGACTCCGGGCTGATCTCACCGATCACGTCGTCACTGTTCGGCCAGTCGCGGTAGAGGCCCTCGACGTCAGTGAGCACCAGGAGCTTCTCCGCCCCGAGCGCGACCGCAAGGGCGGCCGCTGCGGTATCGGCATTCACGTTGTGCACCGCACCCTCGGGGTCCGGCGCGACCGAGGAGATCACCGGGATCCGGCCAGCGTCGATGACGTCCTGGACAGCCTCGGGACGTACGGAGGCGACCTCGCCCACGAGGCCGAGGTCCACTTCCTCGCCGTCGATCACGAGGTTCGTCCGCTGGGCGGTGAACAGCCCGCCGTCTTCTCCCGAGAGCCCGACAGCGAGCGGGCCGTGCTGGTTGATCAGTCCGACCAGCTCACGCTGGACCTGACCGA
>NZ_JAOPXI010000100.1 GCF_025965215.1 Marmoricola sp. | reverse complement strand
TGTTCTCGGCCGGTGCGAGCTCGAGCTCGGCGCCTACCTGGAAGACGATGTCCTTGAGCTCGGCGATGCTGCGGCCCTCGGTGAGAGAGCCGCGGGCAGCGCGCGCCGCGAGCGTGGTGGGTGCGGTCATGATGTGCCTCCCGACCGGGCAGCTGATCCCAGCGCGGGCCGCGGGAGCTGCTTGATCATCGAGAGCTTGAACGCGCGCAGGCATGACCGGCATTCCCACTCGCCATGACCTGAACCTTCGGCAGCCTCGTGGGGCCACAGGTTCTCGTCACCGCAGTAGGGGCAGTGGTACGGCACCGCGCGCGTGGACATCAGGCAGTCACCGACTCCGGCTCCAGGGCCTTCTCGCCGCGGAGCAGCTCTTCGTCGGCACGAGCGACCCAGGTCGCGAAGGACTCGCCCTCGGTCCGATCGGCCAGGTAGGCCGTGACCACGTTGGTGATGTAGTCGTCCAGACCGGCACTGGTCACCTTGTGGGCACGCAGCTTCTTGCCGAAGGTGTCGTGCAGGCCGATGCCGCCACCGAGGTGCACCTGGAAGCCCTCGACCTGGTTGCCGTCGTCATCGAGGGTCAACTGGCCCTTGAGCCCGATGTCCGCCACTTGGGTCCGCGCGCACGCGTTCGGGCAGCCGTTGACGTTGACGGTGATCGGCACGTCGAGGTCAGGGAAACGCTTCTCCAGCTCGGCGACGAGGTCGCGTGAGCGGTTCTTGGTGTCGACGATCGCCAGCTTGCAGTACTCGATGCCGGTGCAGGCCATCGTGTTGCGTCGCCAGTTGGACGGGTTGGCATCCAGGCCGAGCGCGAGGAGTCCGGCCACGACCGCATCGACGTCGCCCTCGGCCACTCCGAGGACCACGAGCTTCTGCTGCGCTGTGAGGCGAGCCCCGGCCAGGCCGAAGGTCTCGACCAGGTCGCCGAGGCCGGTCAGGGTCTCGCCGTTGATCCGGCCCACCAACGGCGCGGCACCGATGTAGAAGCGGCCGTCCTTCTGGGCATGGACACCGACGTGGTCACCGCTGTCGCTGGAGACCTGGGGGGAGTCGATCGGGACGAGCTTCTTCTCGAGGTACTCGTTCTCCAGGACCTCGCGGAACTTGTCCACACCCCAGTCGGCGACCAGGAACTTCAGCCGGGCCCGGGACCGCAGCCGTCGGTAGCCGTAGTCGCGGAAGATGCCGGCGACGCCGGCCCAGGCGTCCGGGACCTCGTCGAGCGGGATCCAGACACCGAGCTTCACGGCGAACATCGGGTTGGTCGACAGACCGCCACCGACCCACAGGTCGAAGCCGGGGCCGTGCTCGGGGTGCACGACACCGACGAACGAGACGTCGTTGATCGCGGGAACGGTGTCCAGGCTCGGGTGGCCTGTCAGGGAGGTCTTGAACTTCCGGGGGAGGTTCGAGAACTCCTTGTTGTTCAAGTAGCGGCGCTTGATCTCCTCCAGCGCCCAGGTGCCGTCGATGATCTCGTCGGCAGCGACCCCGGCGACCGGTGAGCCGAGGAACGGTCGCGGACCGTCACCGCAGGCCTCCAGGCTCGACATCCCGACCGAGTCGAGCAACTCCCAGATCGCCGGGACGTCCTCGATCCGGATCCAGTGGTACTGGATGTTCTGCCGGTCGCTGATGTCGGCGGAGTTGCGCGCGTAGTCGGTGCCGATCGTTCCGAGCGCGCGCAGCTGGGACGCACCGAGCAGGGCGCCGTCGCTGCGGACGCGCATCATGAAGAAGCGGTCGTCCAGCTCCTCTTCCTCCATCGACCCGGTCTTGCCGCCGTCGATCCCGGGCTTGCGCTGGGTGTAGAGCCCCATCCAGCGGAAGCGCCCGCGGAGGTCAGCTGGGTCGATCGAGTCGAAGCCACGCTTGGAGTACGTGTACAGGATGCGGTCCCGCACGTTCAGCGGGTCGTCGTCCTTCTTGGACTGCTCGTTCTTGTTCAGCGGCTCACGTTGGCCCAGCGACCACTGCCCCTCGGCCCTCTTGGGGCGGGGGATCTCGGTCGCGCGAGGCGGACGTGAATCGAAGCGCTGGTCAGGCATGTGGGGAGGGGGTCCTTCGCTGAAAAGGGGCCGCGTGCGCCGTTGCGCGCGGTGGGGGAGCGGACGCTCAGCGGGGCCGACACATCATGCTGCCGGTGCGACCGAGGTCTACGTGACGACGTGTCACGAGCCAGGTCGAGGTGGCAGCGCTGATCATGGGGTCAAGTCTCAGGTTCCGGACACCCGTTCCACAAACCGGAATCTCATGTCATGAGACGGCTGTCCGACATTTGGTACGCCGTCGGGCAGTCCGGTCTGCCGCGACGGGCCGCTCTAGGCTGTCCGTATGAGCGCCGAATCCCTCGCCAAGACGACATCCGCCGCCTACGACGCCATGCTCGAGGTGATTGCGGCCGTCGAGCCGCGTGTGGCCGAGGCCACACGCAAGGAGCTGGCTGACCAGCGATCCTCGCTCAAGCTGATCGCCTCGGAGAACTATGCCTCCCCGGCAGTCCTGCTCACGATGGGCACCTGGTTCTCCGACAAGTACGCCGAGGGGACCGTCGGACACCGGTTCTACGCCGCCTGCCAGAACGTCGACACCGTCGAGGCCCTCGCTGCCGAGCATGCCCGCGAGCTGTTCGGAGCGCCGTACGCCTATGCCCAGCCGCACTCCGGGATCGATGCCAACCTGGTCGCCTTCTGGTCGATCCTTGCGCACCGCATCGAGACCCCTGCCCTGGAGAAGTACGGCGTGAAGAACGTCAACGAGCTCTCCGAGACCGACTGGGAGCAACTGCGTCACGAGTTCGGCAACCAGCGCCTGCTGGGCATGGCGCTCGACGCCGGTGGGCACCTGACCCACGGCTTCCGCCCCAACATCAGCGGCAAGATGTTCCACCAGCAGCAGTACGGCACCGACCCGACCACCGGCCTGCTCGACTACGACGTCGTGGCTGCGAAGGCGCGTGAGTTCAAGCCGGCCGTGCTCGTCGCCGGCTACTCGGCGTACCCGCGTCGGGTGAACTTCGCCAAGATGCGCGAGATCGCCGACGAGGTCGGTGCCACCCTGATGGTGGACATGGCGCACTTCGCTGGACTGGTCGCCGGCAAGGTGTTCACCGGCGACGAGAACCCCGTCCCGTTCGCTCACATCACGACGACCACCACCCACAAGTCGTTGCGCGGTCCGCGCGGAGGCCTGGTCCTCGCCCAGGAGGAGTTCGCAGCCGATGTCGACCGCGGCTGCCCGATGGTGCTCGGCGGTCCGCTCTCGCACGTCATGGCAGCCAAGGCGGTGGCCCTCGCCGAGGCTCGCCAGCCGTCGTTCGCGACCTACGCCCAGAACATCGCCGACAACGCCAAGTCCCTTGCCGAGGGATTCCTGTCGCGCGGAGCGAAGCTCGTCACCGGTGGCACCGACAACCACATCGTGCTGCTCGACGTCGCCACGTACGGCCTGACCCGTCGCAAGGCTGAGTCGGCGCTGAACGACTCCGGTGTCGTCACCAACCGCAACTCGGTCCCCAACGACCCGAACGGCGCGTGGTACACCACCGGAGTCCGGCTGGGTACGCCGGCGCTGACGACCCGAGGCTTCGGGGCGACCGAGTTCGACATGGTCGCCGAGATGATCGTCGACGTCCTGACCAACACCGAGGCCGGGTCCAACAAGGCTGGGGCGCCGTCCAAGGCGACGTACAAGCTTGCCGACGGTGTCGCAGACCGGGTGCGGTCGGAATCGGCCGAGATGCTCGAGGCGCACCCGTTGTACCCGGGGCTCGTCCTGAGCTGATCGGCGATGATGAAGCCGACCTGGCTCGCGCGTGCGGTGCCGCTGGCGGCTCTCGCCATGGTGCTCGCGGGCTGTGGCGGTCACGCCACGTCGGGGCCCCCGCTGCGCGCGGCCAGCCCTGGAGCCACTCCGACTCCGGGCGCGACAGCCGGTGCCCTCGTCACCGTGCACGGCAACGGCTTCACGATGGGCCTGCCGCACGCGCCCGAGGTCTCGCACCGGACGTACGACACCAAGGCCGGCAAGGTCGATGCGGTCCTCTACACCGATGCGGGGGTCAGCGATGCGTTCGTGGCGGCGCTGACGACCTACCCGGCTCACCACGCCATCACCCTGGACGGTGCGATCGACGGGGTGGCGAGGACGGTCGCGGGCACGGTCCGGCTCGTTCGCCGGCTGACGTTCCACGGCCTGCCGGCCCGCCAAGCACGGATCTTCGGCGCCAGCCGTGGCACCCCGGTCACGGTGTTCGTCCTGGTCATCGACGTGCACAGCAAGCTGTTCCAGCTCGAGTACCTCGTGTCTGGTCCTGAGCAGCAGATCGCGCCACCGATCCTGACCACGGTGGCCTACTCGATCTCGTTCACCTGACCCTTCGGAGATCTTCGACACGGTGCACCTCGCCGGTCGCCGATCCTCGCCTCCCCGAGCCTTACGGTGGACCCATGCCAGCGCAGGGGAGTGCAGAGTCGCCTGCACCCCCGAGGGCAATCCGGTCGAGAGTGGTCACCGCGAGGCGCGAGCTGTGGCGGCTGATCGTCGCGACCACGGCGACCTGCATGCGCAACCGCGTCACCGGACTCGCCGCCGAGGCAGCGTATTTCGCGGTCCTCTCGCTGCCCCCGCTGATCTTCGCCATGGCCGGCTCGGTGGGACTCGTGCTCTCCCACTTCAGCAACGACCGGATCAACGACGTACGCCATTCGGTGCTGGACCTGTCCTCTCGGGCGCTGACCCCCGACACGGTCGACAGCATCATCCGCCCGACGTTGAACGACGTCCTGCACGGTGGCCGGTACGACGTGATCTCGATCGGCTTCATCCTGGCGTTGTGGTCGGGATCGCGAGCGCTCCACGTGTTCGTCGACACGATCACGATCATGTACGGCCTCGGGGACCGCCGCGGAATCATCCGGACCCGTGCCCTGTCGTTCGTGCTCTACATCCTGGGGATGCTCACCGGGGTCGTCACGATCCCGCTGGTCGTGGCCGGACCCCACGTGGTGGACGACCTGCTGCCGCACCGGTTGAACCTGCTGAGCCAGCTCTACTGGCCGATCGTGCTGCTGCTCTGCATCTGTTTCCTCACCACGCTGTACCACGTCTCGGTGCCCGTCCGGACGCCGTGGAGGTACAACGCCCCGGGCGCGATCTTCACGATGTTCTGCTGGATCGTCGGCTCGGCCCTGCTGCGGTGGTTCCTGGTCGGCACCGCGCAGGGTTCGACCTCGATCTACGGTCCGCTGGCCGCGCCGATCGCCGTGCTCCTCTGGCTCTACCTGCTCTCGATCGCGGTGCTGATCGGGGCGGCGCTGAACGCGTCGTTCGACCAGCTCTGGCCGCAGAAGGCGACGACGACGGCGCGCTCGGAGCTGCGCCGGCGCCTGCGCCTGGACGGGATGTTCGCGCGACGGGGTCCAGACGACGAGCACGAAGATTAATCGCATGCAGACACGCCGGTGCGTGCGTACATTGATGGGGTGAATTCGCCCTGTTGGCGCGGTGCGCGATGAGCGCTGAGCGCGTCGCACGTCACGATCCCTGGGTCGGGTGCGTTGTCGGCGGGGAACCCGGGGTGGCCCGGGTGCTGACCGACGTCGGCGAGATCCGCGCAAGCTATGGCTGCTCGATGCTGAGCCGGCTGGCCCGGGACCGCGCTTGTGCACCCGAGCCCGGCGACTGGGTGGTCCTGCGCCGCTGGACCGACGACCGGATCACCCTCGAGGACGTCTGGCACGGCACCCGCGACGCCGAGGTCATCGAGCTCCACCCGCGTTGAGCCACCCCTTCGACACCATCCGAGCCGGCGCCGTGGTCGAATGGTCGCCGACATGCCCGACATCGAATCCAAGGCCGTACCCGGCCAGCTCAGGCTCCCGGTCTCTGCCCGGTCGCCCGGGTGGGAGCTGACCCGTCGACTGCTGTTCGCGCTCGGCATCCTCGTGGTGACCGTGGTGCTGGTCTACCTCGACCGCGACAACTACCGCGACAACGCCAGCGGACGCACCCACGGGATCAGCCTGGTCGACTCGATCTACTACGCGACCGTCACCCTGAGCACGACCGGGTACGGCGACATCGCGCCGATCACGGCGCATGCCCGGCTGATCAACGCCTTCGTGGTCACGCCGCTGCGCATCTCGTTCCTGGTGCTGCTGATCGGGACCACCCTGGAGGTACTCGCCAACCAGGGCCGCGAACGACTCCGGAACGCGCGATGGAGGAAGAACATGGAGCAGCACGTCGTCGTCATCGGCTACGGGACCAAGGGCCGCAGTGCGGTCGACACCCTGGTCAAGAACGGGGTGGACCGGGACGCGGTCGTGATCGTCGATCCGAGCAGCATCGCCCTGGGCGATGCGCACGCGGACGGCTTTGCCGTCGTCACCGGTGATGCCAGCCGTCGTGAGGTCCTGCGCCGGGCCGGGGTCGAGCGTGCCAAGCAGGTCATCATCACCACGCCACGCGACGACACCACGGTGCTCGCCACCCTCACGGTGCGTCAGCTCAACCCGCAGGCCTACATCGTGGCGGCGGTGCGTGAGCAGGACAACGTGCCCCTGGTCAGGCAGAGCGGGGCCGACGCGGTCGTGACCTCCTCGGACGCCGTGGGCCGCCTTGTGGGGCTGTCGTCGATCTCGCCGCCGCTGGCCACGGTCCTCGAGGACCTGCTCACCTACGGAGAAGGGCTCGAAGTCGCCGAGCGCGACCTGCTGGTCAGCGAGGTCGGAAAGGCGCCGCAGACGTTGCCGGACCAGGTGATGGCGGTGTTGCGCGACGAGAAGGTCTACCGCTACTACGACCCGACCGTGACGCAGCTCGCGCGCGGCGACAAGCTGGTCGTCGTACGGCCTTCCAAGGAGCTGCCGTGGGCACCTCGACCCGGTACCCATGGCGAGGCCATTGCTGAGGAGCAGGACTGATCACGGCAAGGTGGGCTGGACCACCTAGGTCACATCAGCACCACCTGACCCCACGTGCCACACCTACGTTGCGGGGAGTGGGTGGTTTCGAAAAACTCTCGGGACCTCGGCGAGATCTCGTTACCGTTTTGCCCATGGTGAGGCGATGACAGTCGAGACCCGACGGGCGCGCAACCGGCACGGGCCGCTGGCTGCTCCCTACGTCCCCGGTCCGAGGGTCTCGACCGAGAACGACGTACAGGTGCACCGGCACCGTGCTCCGACCCTGGGCGAGCTCATTTCGGACGCGATGCTGATCATCCGTCGCGACGAACTCCCGCCGAGCGGATACCTGGTCGTCCAACAGAGCAAGGGGACCGCGAAGCACCAGCACGCGGTCTGGGAGCTGGGACCGTTCGCGCTCCTCGACGACGGCTGGTTCGGTCAGGCGCACGGACGCGACAGCACCGGTGACAAGCGGATGCGCTGGTTGCGTCGTCACGAACGCAAGTGCTCCGACCAGCACTGGACGCAGTTCAACTGGATCGACCCCGCACTGCTCGGCTCCGGCTGCGGCGCCGACAACATCGGCCTGGCCTTGAGCCCCGACGGTCCGGTGTACTGCGCCGGCCAGGTCGCCGGGGGACGCGAGCACCCCGAGCACGTACCGCTCGAGCAGTTGCTCCGCGCCGGCCTGCGCGAACTCGCGCGCAAGCGCACCGCCTGACGCGACCTCGAGCCGGAGCACCTCCCTGATGCTGACACGCCTGGCCGCCCTTGCCGGAGCCGTGGCGACCTGCCTGCTCGCCCTAGCTGCCGCATTGCTCGTCGTGCACAACCCGACGATCGGCACCACCAGCCAGGGCGACTTCCGGTGCCTGGCGCCCTACGACACGGTGATCAACCATGCCGACAACGCCCCGCATGGAATGGCGCCCGGAGATGCCGCCTCGATCGGGGCACGGTGCCGGTCGATCGGTGACGACCGCTTCGTGGTCGCGGTCGTGGCGGCAGTCGCGTCTGTTGCGTTCGCGGCCGTGACCGTCGTGGTGATCAGACGGCGTCGCTACGCGTGACGAGACTCGAGCTAGGCCTCTGCGCCGTGTCCGCCAGCTGCATGGCGAGCTGCCCGAAGTTTCGCGAACACGGCATCGGCGACGTACTGCGGGAACTCGTAGTACGTGCTTGAGTCCCCGTGGTCGTTGACGAGTTCAGCCTCGTCGAACTCGCTCACGTCCTCCATGAGCACAACCTACGACGATTTCGACTTACGGAGACGCCCGGTAGCGTAATTCGGGACCAAGGTCCCGGCGTGTCGACTTTCAGTCTTCGCCTCGTCGGTAGTGCTCCTGCCACTTGGACGTCGCCCAAGGGCGGGTTGCCAGATCCGTGCTCGGTGGCGAGCTGAGCCAGGGCTACGGAACTACAGGCGTCGAAACCAGACAGCCCCTGGCCCTGCGCGATGCAGGGCCAGGGGCTGTTCACGATCTGTGGGCGATACTGGGTTTGAACCAGTGACCTCTTCCGTGTCAGGGAAGCGCGCTACCGCTGCGCCAATCGCCCGGGGTGAAGCTGTGTGAAGCACAAACATGTATGAAGTTCGAGGTGGGTACGGGATTTGAACCCGTGTAGACGGATTTGCAGTCCGTTGCCTCGCCTCTCGGCCAACCCACCGCGGAGGTTCGGCTGTTCTTAACTCCGAGCGGACAACGAGACTCGAACTCGCGACCTCAACCTTGGCAAGGTTGCGCTCTACCAACTGAGCTATGTCCGCATGCAACAGACCGAGTAACCGGCGGTGCGAAGAGA
Source organism: Marmoricola sp. (assembly GCF_025965215.1). GTDB lineage: Bacteria > Actinomycetota > Actinomycetes > Propionibacteriales > Nocardioidaceae > Marmoricola. Next base: position 22,454 of record NZ_JAOPXI010000100.1, on the reverse strand, counting down.
ACCATAGCCGATGCCCAGACACTCGCCAATTCCACCCCATACGTGGGCGAGTCCGGACGAGTGACGACCTAGGCTCGGCCCATGCGTGTGTGGTTCAACGGGTCCGTGCTGGCCGAGCCGGAAGTTCCGGTGATCAGGGTCGACGACCACGGGCTGACCGTCGGCGACGGCGTTTTCGAGGCGATCAAGGTGGTCGACGGACAACCGTTCGCGCTGACCCGTCACCTGAAGCGCATCGCCAGGTCAGCTGCCGGTCTGGGACTGCCGCAGCCCGATCTGGACATGATCCGAGGCGCCGTCGATGCGGTCCTGGACTCGCAGTCGCTACCGCTGGGACGTCTGAGGATCACCTGGACGGCCGGGCCGGCACCGCTCGGTTCCGGTCGCGGGGGAGGGCCGCCGTCGCTGGTGGTGGTCGCGGCTCCGATGGATGCCGCAGCGGCCGCCACGGACGCCGTACGGGTTCCGTGGGTGCGCAACGAACGAAGCGCCGTCGCCGGCCTCAAGACCACCTCGTACGCCGAGAATGTCGTCGCGCTCGCCTACGCCCGCGAGCGGGGGGCGACCGAAGCCCTGTTCGCCAACACGGTCGGGAACCTGTGCGAGGGCACGGGCTCCAACGTCGGCTATGTGATCAACGGCGAAGCGCGTACGCCGACCCTGGCCTCGGGCTGCCTCGCGGGTGTGACCCGGGCGCTGGCGGTGGAGTGGTGCGGCATCCGGGAGATCGATGAGCCTGTCGGGATCCTTGACGAGGCTGAGGAGATCTTCCTGCTGTCCACGACCCGCGATGTCCAGCCGGTACGGCGACTCGATGATCTCGAGTTCGCGGTACCTGGGCCGGTCACCCGCCGCCTCATGGACATCTGGACCGAGCGAGAAGCCGAGTCAACCGATCCATGGTGACCTGACGACCTCTGGGGACCCCCACCCCCACGAGGCGTCAGGCGCTGAGAAGGCCGGTGAGCTCTGCGTCGTAGTCGATCAGCTCGGTCTCGGTGCCGGTGGGCACCGCTTCGAGCATCTGCTGGACGAACATCGACACGGAGCGCGAGCTGATCTGGATCAGGACCTCGCCACTGGGCGAGTTGAGTTCCAGGATCACCACGGCGGTGCCGTCGGAGCTGAGGCACGGCCACACGTGGACGTCGCCGTCACCGGTGGGCTCGTAGAAGCCTTCGATGAGCAGGTCCCGAGCGAACGTCCAGCGGACGGGTACCGGCTCGGCCTTGAAAAGGATGCTGAGTGCGAACGGGTCGGCCGGGTTGTACTCGAACTCCGCCTCAAGGGGAGTGGACATACCCTCGGTGTCGACGAAATCCATCCGCATCGCTGCAGTGATGGCCGGAGCAGTGATTTGCTTCTGCATCGGTTTTGCCTTTCAGATGGCCACGTCCGGATTGAGTTTGCCCTCCCGCAAACTCCCAGCGCGACTCCATGAGGGTGTGTCAGCGATCACCTCTTGGCAAGCGGAACAGGCCTATTTTGTCCGGTTTGAGCGTCGCTGGTCTAAGAAAACCACGGTGGTGGTCTAGTTTGGGTGCTCATTGGACTAGACCAGCACCGGGTGCGAAACGGAAGCCAATGGGCACCGCGCGAGAAGACCGACCGCGCCGACCCGGTGTGAGCCGAGGGGCGGGAATGGGCTACTGTTTCCCGCGCACAACAGGTACGACACCGGGGCGATTGGCGCAGTGGTAGCGCGCTTCGTTCACACCGAAGAGGTCACTGGTTCGAACCCAGTATCGCCCACCGATAGCAAAACAGCCCCTGACCTGCAGTTATGCAGGATTCGGGGGCTGTTCCGTTTTGGGGTTGCATCCGATATGCATCCAACCGTCACGCGTAAATCGCGGCACGAGATGGCCGTTAGCAGAGCATCGGGGGCGGGTGAACCGGTCCGACACGGGCGCTTTCGGGATCGGCAGTGCTCCAATATGTAGATGAAGCGGGTCTCCCAGCACTACAAGCTCGGGCGAGGCCAAGAGAGCCTCGAGTTTGTGGACGTCGATATTCGCGATGATGTGCCACTGTTCATCGACCCGGGTGCGATCCGCCTCCTGCCAACCACGATGGCTCGCGAGTGTGTCAGCTCAATCCAGTCGTTCTTCGGGCACGTGCTCGACTGCATCCGGGCTGGCAACCACGCCGAGGCCAAGGCGCTCCTCTCAACGCTGAGCGAGCCGAACGAGACACGGCTGGGGTTCTCGGACGGCAAGTCCGGCGGCCACGGGATGGGCGATGGCCTGGCAGAGAAGCTCTGGGACTCCCTGCGCACCAGCCGGGCGGTGAGTACTGGGGTTCTGCAGGATCTCGAGGAGACTGCGCTCTTCGTCGAAGGGATCGACCGCGACATCATCTCCGACATCGTTACCAACATAATCACGGGAGAGCTGATCGCCTTCACTCAGACGATGGCCGCCAAGTACGGCATCCCGCTCAAACCGGGCATCGCGTTAAACACCTGGGATCGCCGGCACAAGGCCTGGGTGGCGGTCAACGAGTTGCTGCCGGTTGCTGGGGGTATGCCGCTACTGCTGGTCCCGCGCATGTTCGTCCGTCGCCGCCGGGCAGTGATGGCAGCAGACAAGTACTTCCGCTTCCACATCGTGCCGTACCTGCAGCACAAGGAGTTCAACGCGCCAAACGGGCTCCGCAGGCTGATCGCAGATGGATCGGTCACTGTGGCCTACAAGAAGACGGTGATGGCCAAATATCCCGGTGTAAAGGTGCGGAACGTTGAGTTCACCGAGGAACAGCCCGGCCTGTTGGAGGAGTTTCGACAAGCAGCGGCAACCGACTTCGAGGTTGTTGATCATCCAGACCTTGCTGCAGCAACCCAGAGTGAGGAACCCGACTTCGAAGCACTGCTCGCGGACGTCCTCGCAGTGACTCCTGGGGACGCGGGGGCAACGGCGTATCACCGTGCAGTCGAAAAGCTTCTGACTGCGTTGCTGTATCCAGCGCTCGACTTCCCGGAGATCGAGTACCACCTGCACGACGGTCGCAAGCGGATTGACATCCAGTACACGAACATCGCCACCAAGGGCTTCTTTCACTGGTTGCACGCGGTCCACAACACCGGGTGTGCCCAGGTGCCCGTCGAGTGCAAGAACTACTCGAAGAAGTTGGCGAACCCCGAGTACGACCAGCTGTCGAGTCGGTTCGGCGTCCAACGTGGGCAGGTCGGGATCTTGTGCTACCGGGGCTTTGTGGACAAGAAGGCCGTGATTCAGCACTGCATCGACACCGCGAAGGATGGGCGGGGTTACACCCTGGCGCTTGATGACGAGGACCTGAAGGAATTGGTCGCCGAGCGGATCGCGCTCGAGAGTGGCGAAGACTTCAGGGGACTATTCAAGCGGTTCCAGAAGTTGCTCTGACCCGGCCTCGACGGGCCGGGTAGCGGACCTTCTGTCGAACTGCTCGATCAGGTTTGGTCAGTTGCTCTGTTCAGGCCATCAAAGGGGACGTGTCCTTGTCGAGCCCGTCGACCGGTCGCGGGGCGACGCGGTTGTCTGAGGACCGAAGGGTGTACTCCGGTGCCCGATCGGCCGACCGGCCGACCGGGAGGCCGGCGGCGGCGCCATTTTCTTCGTCGGCTCGGACACGACGTCATCTGACCGTAGCTGTCGTTTGTGGCAACTAGGGTCAGAGCATGCTTCGGCGACTCGACCTCAAGGCTCCGTGGCGGTCTTTAGACACGGGCTTTTGGCCCGACGACTTGCCTTTGGGCTGCCGCACTGTGGTCTATGGCCACAACGGGAGTGGCAAGTCCACACTTTCCGAACTTCTTCTCAGCGTCGCTGAAGGCAAATGTGCTGCAGATCTAGTTTGGGAGGACGAGCAAAAGCAGCGAACAAACGTTGGTGCGGGCGGAGTGAGTCCGTCGCCTTCGATGGCTGTGTTCACGCGTAGGTGGGTCGAAGCGAACCTTTCCGACTTCCTGGACGGTGATAGCGCGTCTGCCATCGTCACCCTGGGGCGGGATGCCATCGATGCCAAGGAAGAAGAAGTGCGGCTCGAACGCGAGATCGAGCGGTTGCGAGGAGAGGCGAGCGAGGCTGAGAAGCAGCGCAAAGCCGCGGATCAGAAGGTCGAGAAACTGGCTCGGGAGATCCAGGATCAAATCGTCTCTGAACTCAAGGAGTTCGACTACAACCACTTCACGAGGAACCGATACTCCGTCCCCAAGGTCCAGGAAGACCTGCGCCACTACGCAGGCGAATTTCCAGATAGCAACGCTCATGCGGAGGCGTTGAAACGTTTGGGGGCAGGCGCACCTGCGCTAGTCGCCGAGATCGATATGCCCCCAGCGGGTGTTATTGGCGAGCTGAACGGGCTCAGTGAGCTACTCGGCGAGACCCCTACTCGAGTCGCGCTCGAGGCGCTGGAGGGCAACCCGGCGGTGCAAGCTTGGGTCGAGCAAGGCCTCGATCTGCACGAGGAATTGGGCCATTGCCTCTTCTGCGCCGGGTCGATCAGTCGTGAGCGGCGTGATCAACTCGCCAGGCACTTTGACGAGAGCTGGATTCGAATACGCGGAACGGCGAAGGACCTACTCGCCGCTGTTACTCGTGAGAAGACGGCCATAGTCGCTTGGGGCGCTGCTCTGCCCGAAACGGCGCTCCTCGCTACTGACCTCCAACCGGTCTACAACGAGGCCGCCGAGCGATTGAAGGCGGAGGTTGAGTTGTGTGCTGCCGCGCTTGAAGCAGTCGAGAGTTCACTCAGAGCCAAGGTCGGTGACCCAAGCACAACGCCCCAGGCGCCCGACTGGTCGGTTTTAACTGGCGCTCTGTCGACGACGGTGCTCGCAGGGGCAGTCAACGAGCACAACGATCTGGCCCGCCGGCACGAGGAGGTCACTGCCGAGCGGAAGCAGGCCGTGCTCGACCATCTCGTGGGGTCACAAAGTCAGGCCTTCCGTGACCTTGAGGAACAAGCTAAGTCCTGCGTTGGCAAGAGTTCGACGAGCAGACACGCAGCACAGCTCGCCGAGCGAAGATTGGAGGAGGTCCGCCAGGCGCAGTTCACGACGAAGGACATGGCAGACACCCTCACGCGCGACCTCGCCCGTGTTTACGGAAAGGACCATCTCAGCGTCATGGTGACGGAGGACGGGAAGTCGTACGCCTGCAGGCGAGGTGACAAGCCAGGAACCGACCTCAGCGAGGGCGAACGGACAACGCTGTCTCTCCTCTACTTCCTGCGAAAGCTAGAGGATGAGCAGGTACCTGGTGGCGACCCCTCCAAGCGGATTGTGGTCATCGATGACCCGTCAAGTTCGCTCGATCGAGAAGCGCTATTTGCTACGCATCAGTGGCTCATTGACACTTTGAAGGGTTTCGGCCAGTACATCATCCTGACCCACGACTTCAGCCTTCTTCGGCTCTTCATCAAGTCTCAAAAGAACGCGTGGGGCAAGTCCATGAAGCGGATCGCCGAAGGCGATTCCGACGAGAGCCGCTTTCCAAAGGTGGCTTTCCTAGAGATGTTCGCGGCCTCGGTCGATGGTGAGCGTGGATCAAGAGTTGGCAAGCTTCCTCGACTACTCCTTAATAGCACGTCGGAGTATGCCTACCTCTTCTCGATGGTCATGGCTGGAGTGGCCGACTCCGAGGACCATGAACGTCTGTTCCTTCTGCCGAACGCTGCCCGTCGTGTCTTGGAGGTCTTCGCCAGCTACAAGGCACCCCACCGAACTGACTTTCTTCAGCAGTTGGAAGTCTTGGTTCAAGCTGACGAGGATGAACCGTTCCGCGATGTGTACGACTTCTGCAACAGGTTCTCCCATGGAGAAGGAAGCGAGAGTGTGGACGTGCTCGATGCACGCGCTGTCCATGGGCAAATCCGGCGGTGTATGGAATTCCTGAGAGCGGTCGACGGCGAGCACTTCCAACGCATGTGCGCAGCGACCAACACGGACCCTGCTGCGCTCCCATAAGAAGTAGCTACAGTCGAAGGAAGATTCGATGACGGCGGTAACCATTCAACCGCTGCCGTGGGGGAACCGTTGGCATATGGCCTGGTTCAGATGACAAGCAGGGCACAATGTATCGATGCGTATGGATTGGAGGTCGCGATGAAGGTGCCAAAGCGGCACCGCGCGCAACTTCGTGCGCGCGCGGAAGTGCCATCGGGAGTTGACCTGCAAGCACTCGCCGACGGGGCGGTGTACACGCCCAGCGCAGATCACAAGGATCATTGGATGGATGGCCTCCAGCCGAGGCTTCGAAGTGACGCGACACCATGTCCGCGGTCCGTGACCAAAGAACAGGCCGAGGTCTGGCTGAAGGAAGCGATGGCGGCTGGCAACATCGGTGAGCCGTGGGACGGACAGAGCTATCCGCGGATGGTGTGGGCAAGCGTGGGAGATTGCACCTTCGAAGCAAGGCTGAGTAACGACGAGCAGGGCTGGTATCACGGGTACCCGATTGACGAATCAGAGAGGCCGAAATGGCTGCTCTGACGGACCCTCGGGGATTCCGAATCGAAGTGGATTGGTCACCGGCAGATGGGGTGATCACACCGGAGTTTGCGGCGACTTGGTGTCGGCTTTTCATCTGGGTAGGTGACCGTTGCGTCACGACAGTCGACGCCGTGGATTCAGGGATTCGACGTTCCATCTATACAAGCGCTTATCCGTTGGCCGAGTGGATCGCGTACAACTGGTGGCCCTTGGTCAGTGAGGTTCGTCCGTCTGCTGTCGCAACGCAGAACTGGACGTGGAGCCAAGTCCGAAGCAACGACTGGTTGCGGCGTCACAACGTCCGAAGTGCAGGAAACGGTATGTCCTGGCCTGACCTGACCCTTGTCCCCGAGGGCTCAGTCACTGGCATCGCCTGGCACGCTGGCGCCGGGATGTCTGGTCAGCCTGTGCGCTTTATGGAGAGCGGCTTTGCGCATGTCCGCAGCGATGAGGTCGAGCGCGAGCTTCGCCGTTTCGTTCATCAAGTGCTCGACCGGCTGAACGACGTCGGCCTGAAGAGCCGCCTTGAGGACGAGTGGGCAACCGTTACTGGAGCCGACGAAGGCGAAGCCGCCTTCACTCGAGCGGCCGCCCGATTGGGCCTCGACCCATACTCGCTGTCAGAGTCCGTGGCTGACGACATCATTGCCATCGCGGAAGAGCTCGAACCTGAGATGTTCGAGGAATTCGTCGACACCGCCGACCCGGAAAGTTTGCCGACCGCCTTTCAGTGGTTGAACCAGGCCCGCGACCTCTCGACCCCAATTCCGGCACTGACTTCGATTGTCGAACTGCGTCAAGGACTGCACTTAAGGGACGACTCTCGGCCGCACGCTCGAGGCTATGAGATGGCGCAACTCTTGAGGAACGAGCTCGGTCTTCGAGCAACCGACCAGATCGATCTGACTGGGCTGGTGTCGAAGGCCGTCTTGGAAAAGCCATCGGGAGGGCTTGAGGGATTGGTCCGCGCCGATGATTCCGTTGCCTTGGTGCTACCCAGCAGCGAGATGAGCCAGACTTCGATCCGGTTTGCGCAAGGTAGGGGCCTCGGCCTAGCGCTTGCAGGCCAGCGTCACGAGTACCTGCTGGATCCGGCAGGCACCGACGTCATGAAACAATCCAGGGCATTTGCGGCAGAGCTTTTGGCACCGGCTGCGGGAGTAAGCGCCTATCTCGCCGAACTACCCGCGTCGACTGATGCAGCCTTCGAGGCAATAGCCCGCAGATTCGGCGCGAGCGCCTCACTCGTTCGGTGGCAGTACGAGAATCAGATATCTCGGGAGTCTTGATTCGACTGGGTTTGCTCAGAGTTTGGCTTGGCGTCCACCGGTAGAACAGGGCTTTCATGGTCAATCGGCTCGCTCGGACGTGGACGCTTCGAGGGTAGCGGCGACCGCTTCGAATTCAGCGAGAGCTGCTGTTAGGTCCTCGACGATCTCCCGAGCGATGACGTCTGACGCGGGCAGGTTGTCGGTGTCCTCGAGAGACTCGTCGCGCAACCAGGTGAGGTCGAGCTTGACCGTGTCGCGGGCGATGAGGTCTTCGTACGAGAACGACCTCCAGCGCTCGGATTCGATTCGTTCGTCGCGTGACAAGCCAGGCAAGTAGGAGTCGACAAAGTCATTGAGGTCGCTACGTCTTAGAGGACTCTTCTTTAGCGTGAAGTGCATGTTCGTCCGTAGGTCATAAACCCAGAGTTTCTGGGTCCAGGGTTGCTCGGCGGCCGGCTTCTTGTCGAAGAACAGAACGTTGGCCTTCACCCCGGGCTTGTAGAAAATGCCGGTCGGCAGCCGGACGAGAGTATGGAAGTCGAATGCCGCAAGGAGCTTTCTCCGGAGTGTTTCGCCTGCGCCGCCCTCAAACAGAACGTTGTCCGGCAGGACCACGGCCGCACGACCGTTGATGTCGAGAATCGTCATGATGTGCTGCAGGAAGTTGAGTTGCTTATTGGAGGTAGTGACCAAGAAGTCCTGCCGGAAGATCTCGGCCCCGTCATCATCGCCGCCGCCGATGTCAGAGGTTGAGCTCCTGCCAAATGGGGGGTTGGCCAAAACGACGCTCCACCGTTCGCCCGGGTCCGCGACCAAGGCATCCTTGTTGCCGATCAAGGAATCGCCGGTGATCGAGCCGAGGCCGTGTAGCAGGAGATTCATCGAAGCCAAGCGTGAGGTGGTCGCACCGATGTCCACGCCAGTGACGAATCGCTTGCGTAGGTGTTCACGTTCAGGTGGAGTCAGGCTTGACGCACCTTGAGACACGTAGGCATGCGCAGCTAGAAGGAAGCCACCCGTGCCGCAGGCTGGATCGACAACGCGATCAGCAATGGTCGGCCGGACAACGTCCACTATCGCTTGTATGAGCGGGCGCGGTGTGAAGTACTGGCCGGCGGTCGATTTCGTGTCGCCGGCGCTGCGCTCGAGGAGTTCTTCGTACGCATCGCCGTTGATGTCTGCTCCAGCCGCAGACCAATTCTCCTTTGCGATGTAGTCGACAATCAGCGTTCGAAGGTGCGAGGGATTGTTGATCTTGTTCTGGGCGCCGCGATAGATCGCTCCTAGTACACCCGGCTGCGTCGACAGGCCACGGAGGATCGCAGCGTATTTGTCCTCAAGCGCATCGCCCGAGAGCCCGTCGAGTTGATGCCAGGAGTACTCCTCCGGCACGACCTGCTCGGGGTTCAATGGTCGCGAGGCTCGCTCATCGGCCATCTTGAGGAACAAGAGATAAGTCAGTTGCTCGGTGTACTCGTACATGTTCACACCGGAGTCGCGAAGAACATTGCTTCCGGAGACGAGTTTTGCAACGAGGCGGCTGGAATCTGTCACGGACTAGGTCCTTCGCGAGCGGTCTGGGGGCGGCAGTCGGCGGTTCGAGCATGGTTCCCTGCACCAAAGTCGGGTGACTTTCGTATGCCACAAAGGAAACGGTGTGGGACCTGTCTGGCTACATGCGTCAGCGTCCTGGCTCATGTTTCGGCCGCGTCCATGGCGTGCGGCCATTCCGTTGCCGAGCCAGCGAGCCGGCCCGAGAAAGCATCTGCCAAAAGCGAGCGACGGAGTGCGCTACCACGTCGCTGTGCTGCTATCAAGGACCCCCGCAGCATGACGCGGGCTTCGTCGACCTTCGCGACACGGCCTAGGATCGTCGCACGGATATCAGGTGGCGCCAGGGGCACCTCGATCGATCGAACGAGTGACAGATTCAGATTCGGCTGTACACCGCCGATTGCCCTCCGGCGGAGCGCTGTGTAGTTCGCGTCGAGTATCAACCTGACCCAGGGGCGAAGGGTCGAATCCGCGAGCACGACCGACGCGCATGCCTGATTTGTTGTCGCCTCGATTGCGAGTTCCGCCGCGGTTCCCCGCGTCTTGCCTTCTCCGTACATCGCGATCAGGAGTGCGCCAGCAGGCACGAGCTTCAGGCTCGTCTCATCCAAAGCGTGCTGGGTTACGAACTGCGTTGCCGTGTTGATCACGCCCTGATGGAGGTCGCCACTCGTGATCCACGGCACCGTGCCTCCGTCGTAGAACGACTTGTTTCCCTTGAGCGGTGTCATGCCGCTGCCCACCCGCGCAATTTCGCCAAGCGTGATGGTCTCCGTGCGTGGGTCTGACTTCGCCTGCGCAACTGATTCGGCGAGCGTTGCATCCCGAAGAGAGCTAAGCCGCTTGAGGTTGTTTGCAATCGACGATTGACTGGTTTCGAGGCGGGAGAGATGGCCTTCGAGGAGGTCTACGATGCGGCGCTGCTCTTCAACAGGAGCCAAAGGAACAGGTACACGCCGCAACTGTTGTTGCGGCAGGTGCGCGATGGTTGTCCCGGTAGAAAGTGTGGCGAGATTTCCGCTCAATGCGTGGTGTTCAAGCAAGTAGCGGAGATACCTGTTTTCGAGTGCGTCGCTCGGGCGAATTCGGTGCAGCGCCTTTTGGTACGCAAGGTATTCGGGCCGCCCATGCCAAATTGCACATCGGCCGATTTCGCCGCCCTCGCACACGAGCAAATCACCCTCGCGGACCTCGAAGCGGTCCCGTTCGTCGTCTGCAAGTTCCATGGTGAGAATGTCGTGGGTATCGATGCGGCCCCATTGGACGTTTTCGTTGCGCAGGTAGGGCACGTGCGCGTGTCCCTTGGGCTTGCCTTTGTCGAGCATTTTGCCCAAAGCGGTGTTCGCGACTGCGCCGAGCGGGACAACTGGCCAAGTCACGCGGTGAGCTCCGTGTTGAGTTGAGCAATGAGACCCGCGGCACGGTCGCCAAGGTCGCGGAGGGCGCCATCGGTGCCACCGTTCTCGATGAAGGGCGAACTGTCCAAGGCCGCTGTCTCCATACCGGCAGAGGCAGCGATTACATCCGCGATTCGATCGAGCCACCAGCGTTCACGCTCCGAGAATGATGTGCCGGAGAGTTGCTGCTGGTCGAGCCACGCGGCGTACCTTGCTCGGACCTTGTCGGCGTAAGGCACAAGCAAGTCGTCCTCGCCAACGGTGTAACGAACGAGCGAGACCAGGTCCGTGAGAGTGCGTTGGCTCGAAGTGGATGGCGTGTAGTTGGCGTCGAGGGCAATATAAGCGTTCCAAATGATGTCGGGGGTCCAGCTGTAGGGCGGTCGTGAGATTCGGTCTGCAAGCTCCTGGATGTCGCCGAAGGAAACGCGGCGCTCTTTCGCCTCGGTGAGGAGTTGAATCGCTGTGATCTCGGCGCGGTGCTCATCGAGGTACGCGCGCCATGACTCGACGACTGACTTTGCCTTGCTGGTGTCGACCACGCCGTACGCGTCGAGTAAGACGTCCGCGGATACCTCGTCGATGGTGCGGTCGTGGGCGCGGCGCAGTTCGAGGATGCGGTTTCGGAGCTCCGGGTTCGCGGCGATGGGTCTGATCGCGTTGACAATAAGTTGTTGGCGCGCCTCGTCGGGGTTGGCTGCTTCCTCGATGGCCCTGGACTGCGCATCCGGGTCGACGGCGTCGACCAATGAACGCACTACTGCGCGAAGCGAGCCTCCCGCGACGGCGTCGAGCTCGGTTCTCTCCTCCGGCGTTAGTTGCGCTTCGAGCGCGGCCAACCTGGAGGCCAGGGTCGCTGTCTCGTCTTCGGTGATGGTGAGGTTCGCAGCCCTCTCCAACAGTTTCTGGAGGCTGATGGACTTCTCGCGGTTCAGTGGCGGCTCGACGAAGTCGTGTTCGGTGACACCGACCGCATCGACGAGTACGAACCGTGTCTTTCCCTTGGCATCCGGGGTAACAGCCTGGAAGTCCGCGTCGGGGAGGGTCCTTGCGCCCCGTCCCTTCATCTGTTCGAAGTATTGCGGGGAGCGCACGTCTCGCATGAAGAAGACACATTCAAGTGGCTTCACATCCGTGCCGGTCGCAATCATGTCAACGGTGACGGCGATACGGAGAGCCGCACTGGTGCGGAGTGCCGCGAGCTGCCGATCGGCGTTTCGAGCGTTGTAGGTGATCTTGGCGGCAAAGTCATTGCCCTTGCCGAAGACCTCGCGGACGGTAGTGACGATCTCCTCCGCGTGGGCGTCGTCCTTCGCGAAGATCAACGTCTTCGGCACCACCGAGCGACCGGGGAAGATCTCGGTAAAGAGCTTGTCCTTGAAGGTCTGAAGAACGGTCCGGATTTGGTCGGTCGCAGTGACAGCCCGGTCGAGTTGCTTGCTCGTGTACTCCAGGTCCACGTCGAGAGCTTCGAGCCGTTGCGCGCGAGTTCGGCGGTCAACCTTCGGTACGACGGTGCCGGCCTCGATGACCGAGCCCTTCTCGCTGATCTGGGTCTTGATGCGGTAAATGTCGAAGTCGACGTTCACCTGGTCGGCGACTGATTGGGGGTATGTGTATTCACTGACGAGGTTCTGTTTGAAGAACCCGAACGTCTGCTTTCCGGGTGTCGCAGTGAGCCCGACGACGTGGGCATCGAAATACTCGAGCACCCCACGCCATTGGCCGTAGATCGATCGGTGCGCCTCGTCGACGACGATCAGGTCGAACGTCTCGGGCGGGATATCGGCATTGTAGGCAACGGTCACGGGTGTCGCGGGAACCCAACCGTCGAGATCGGGATCGTCAGTATCGCCTACGTCTTCGTTGCGCAAAGCCTTGAATACGCGCTGGATCGTCGAGATGGCCACGCTCGTCGCATCAGGCATCGGGCCTCGGCGAAGGCGGTTCACGTTGTACAGCCCCGTGAACATGCGGCCGTCATCAGGGGTCTGGAAATTCTCGAACTCAGCCATCGTCTGCTTGGCCAGGTTGTTGCGATCTACGAGGAACAGGATTCGATCAAATCCGCCGAACTTCAACAGACGGTAGGACAGGGTCACGGCTGTGTAGGTCTTGCCTGCCCCGGTTGCCATCTGGATGAGACTCCGATCGAACCGCTGCTCACGGAGGCTCGTCTCGACACCGTTGATCGCCGTAATCTGCGCCGGCCGAAGCGGGCCCTCATCCAAGGTCGGAAGTGTGAGGATCTTGCCGCGCCAGGTCGGATGTTCGTCGTCCTTCACGCGAAGCACTTTCGCCAGTGTCGAGGGCTTCGGGAAGTTGAAGATCCGGCGTGACCGTGGGTCCGGGTCGTACCCATTGGTGAAGTGCGTCTCGGTACCCGACGCCTCGAACACGAACGGGAGGCGAGCATCTTTGGTTAACGCAGCAAGTTTGACGTCGGAAGGTAACCCGTCGGCGTACATCGCCGACTGCCATTCCACGCCCGAGAGGGGCGTACCTTCGGGCTTGGCTTCGATCACGCCAACGACCTTCTGGTCGACATAGAGCAAATAATCGGTGCGGCCGTGTCCGGCCTTCATGACAACCTCCCGCACCGCAACGCCGTGGGGAGGGCCACCTGCGAACAGATTCATTGCCTTCTTGTCTTGTACCGACCAACCCGCGTCGCTGAGCTGTCGGTCGATGAGCACCCGGGCGCGCTGCTCCGCTGCGAGTCGGTTCGCGTCTTCTCCGGTTGTCATGGCGGCACAAGGTTATCGGCGTCACCCGGCGAAACGGGGATGAACGGAGCTAGCGCCGGTCCGGAAGTTGGCTTGGTCGAGTGCCGGGCTCGGCGTGGACCTCCGCGCAAGGTCTTGCACTAGGTGTATCGATGTTGGTGTGAGGGCTGAAACTGTCTATTCGGCGGTGCTGTTCGGACTTGTCTTGATCGTGATGGGTCTGACGAAACTCTCTGCTGGGGATGGGTACACGTACCTGATCAGGCAGGTCGCGGCGCTCGACAGCACCGAACTTGGGCGCTCGAGTCTGGAGTCGTACTACTCCGCCAAGGGCGAGTCGCCGGGCCGGTGGCTCGGCCAGGGACTTGACGGGCTAGGCATCGAGACCGGCTCTACGGTCACCGAAGTGCAGATGCGCAACCTGTTCGGTGCCGGCCACCACCCGGCGACCGGCGTGCCGTTGGGTCGAGCGTTCAAGATGTACCCGGCCCGGGAGGGCTACCGGCAGGCGGTCGCTTCGGCGTACCGCTCTTACAACCTGGAGCGCGGCGAACTCGAGCGGGCGCGGATTGCTGACGACGTCCGATCCCGGATCAAATCCGAGGTTGCTCGGCGGCTCTTCGCCGAGCGGCACGGTCGCGCGCCAACCGACGCCCGGGAACTCTCTGGATTCATCGCGCAGGAGTCGCGTGGCTGCCGAGCGGCCGTGTCGGGGTTCGACCTGACATTCAGTCCGGTCAAGTCGGTCTCGGTGTTGTGGGCGTTGGCCGAGCCGGAGGTCGCCCGTCAGATTGAGGCGGCGCACCAAGCTGCCGTAGAGGACACCCTCGGCTGGGTCGAGCGTGAAGTCGCGTTCACCAGGTCGGGGATCGGCGGGGTACGACAGGTGCAGGTGCGTGGCTTGGTCGCGACCGTGTTCACTCATCGGGACTCGCGTGCCGGTGACCCGGATCTGCACACGCACGTCGCGGTTTCGAACAAGGTGCAGACGTTGCCCGGGGACGGGGGCCGTTGGTTGGCGTTGGACGGTCGGGTGCTGTTCAAGGCGAAGGTGGCGGCTTCGGAGCGGTACAACACTCGGCTGGAAGCCGAGCTGGTCGACCTGCTCGGCGTGCGGTTCGTCGAGCGGTTCGTCGAGCGGAGCACTGCGGCGGGCCGCCGGCCGGTCCGTGAGATCGATGGCGTCGATCCCATGCTCGCCTCTCGGTGGTCCAGTCGCCGGCACGCGATCAATCTGCGGCGAGGTCGGCTGGCAGGTAAGTTCCAGTCCGACCACGGCCGAGCCCCGACGCCGGTTGAGTTGATCGTATTGGCGCAGCAGGCGGCCTTGGAGACCCGGCAGGCCAAGCACGAGCCGGTCTCCGAGGCAGCCCAACGGAGGACTTGGCAGGCGCAGGCCGCCGAGTGGCTAGTCGGGAGCGCGTCGGCGATGGTGGCGTCGGCCTTGGACCGACCAGCACCAGTGCGCCCGGTGGACGTTCCTGGGCTCTCGGAACAGGTCATCTCCGTTGTCTCGGAATCTCGGGCGACCTGGCAGGTCTGGCATGTCCGAGCCGAAGCCGAACGTCAGGCACGGACAGCAGGCGTACGGCGTGCGGACCTCGATGCTGTGATCGACCAGGTCGTGATCCATGGGCTTGATGTCTGTTCGCAACGCCTCGATCCCGTTGACCTCATCGCGGAGCCGGCGGCGTTGCAGCGGGCCGGCGGGAAGAGCGTGTACGAGGTTGCTGGGTCGGCGACGTACACCTCCGAACGTGTACTGGCCGCTGAGCAGCAGATCCTGACGGCCGCCGAACAAACTGACGGTTGGCGAATCGGTGTCGAGGTAGCGGGGAGTGTCGTCGCCCGATTCCGTGAGGATCTGATCGAGCTCAGCGTCGATCAGCAGGACCTCGTCCGCGAGCTAGCAACCTCTGGCCGTCGCGTCCAACTCGCCCTCGCAGCTGCCGGAACCGGCAAGACCACCGCAATGCTGGCGCTCGCGCGGGTCTGCCACGCCGCCGGGGGAGACCTCGTCGGTCTCGCACCCTCCGCCGCGGCCGCCGCCGAGCTCGGGCGTGCCACGGGCCTGCCGACCGACACGCTGGCCAAGCTCGTCCACACGGTCCACCAGAGTCCGCAGGAGCAGTGGCCTTCGTGGATGCGCGCGGTCGGGCCGCGAACGTTGGTGGTCGTAGATGAGGCCGGGATGGCCTCCACGGCAGATCTGGCGGCCGCGGTGTCCTTCGCGCTCAGCCGCGGTGCTTCGGTCCGCTTGGTCGGTGATGATCACCAGCTCACCTCCGTGTCGGCCGGGGGAGTCCTGCGCGACCTGGACCACCAATTCGGGGCAGTACGGCTCTCCCACCTGCACCGCTTCACCGATCCCGCTGAGGCGGCAGCCACGTTGGCTTTGCGTTCCGGAGACGCCGCGGCGCTCGGGTTCTACGCCGACCACGGTCGGATCCACGTTGGCGACCTCGCTGGCGTCGCTGATGAGGCGTACGCCGCGTGGTCTGCCGACCGGGCCACCGGCCGCCAGAGTCTGCTGCTCGCGCCGACCCGGGACCTCGTGCGCGAGCTGAACGAGCGCGCCCGGCGAGATCGTTTGGCCGGCGACGACGCCGGACCGGAAGTCGAGTTGGGCGACGGCACGCGCGCCAGTCGCGGCGACCTGATCATCACTCGACACAACGAGCGCCGACTCGGCTACGGCCGAGGGAGTTGGGTCCGCAACGGCGACCGCTGGCAGCTCATCGACATCCGTGCCGACGGCGCAGTGCTAGTCCGTTCGCTGCGCGGCGGGGCCTTGCGCGAGCTCCCCGCGGCGTACGTCAGCGAGCATGTCCAGCTCGGGTACGCGAGCACGGTTCACTCGGCCCAGGGGTTGACCTCCGAGACCTGCCACATCGTGGCGACGGGGTCAGAGTCGCGGGAGGTTCTTTACGTCGCCCTCACTCGCGGACGCGAGACCAACCACGTGTACCTCGGCGGCGGATTGGCCGGCAACCCACACACCATCCTCGACCCGGAGACGCTGGCGCCCTCGACAGCGATCGAGGTCCTCGCCCGGGTCCTCGACCGTGAGGAGTCCCAGACGTCTGCCGTCACTGCCAGAAGAGAACTCGCAGACCCCGACCGCCGGTTGGCCGAGGCAGCCTTGCGCTATCGAGATGCTCTGTCATTCGCGGCAGCTGAGACCCTGGGGTCGACCTGGCAGGCCTCACTCGACCTGTCCGCGGAGACGATGCTGCCCGGACTCACCAGCTGTCCGGCCTACCCAACGCTCTCCATGCAGCTCGCCTTGGCCGAACTCGACGGCCGTGACGCTGCCCGCGAACTGCGCCGCGTGGTCGACCTGGGAGATCTCGATCGCGTCCGCGACAGGGCAGCCGTCCTCGAGTACCGACTCGGGCCACCCGCGCCCGGTGGCCCGCTTCCGTCCCTGCCTGGTATCCCGGGGCAACTGGCGTCCTCGGAATGGGGCGGCTACCTCGACCAGCGCGCGCAACTCGTCACGACTCTGGCGGCGGCTGCGAGCCCCTCCACACCGTCAGCGACGGTCGGCGACAGTGAATGGCAAGACGGTCTCCCCGAGACGGTGCGCCGGGATTCTCGCAACGGCGACCTCACCGAACGGCTCACTGAGTTGGCGCGTACACGCGATGACGTGCCGACGCTGCTGGCCGATGCCCGTTCCGATGGACCACTCCCGACCGAGGTGCCTGCCGACGCGCTGTGGTGGCGGGTCGCCGGCCTCGCGGCAGTTACGGCGGCACCAGTGACGCCCGCACGGTTGCCGGTGCCCCCACGTCTCCGGACCTCCGTAGATCCGCAGCGCGAAAGCGAGAGCGTGAGGTACAGCCAACGCCAGCGGCCGGACCACGGACGTGGCCCCTCGCGGTGAGCCGGCGCGGTGAGCTCACCGCGGATCTACCCCCAGGTTTTCTCATGCTGGCGAGCCAACGAGTGAGCTAGGTGGTGAGGCCCAGGCGTCACCGTGAGTCCCCAGAGAACCCCAAGGAAGGAACCGAGATGACCCAGCAAACCCGCAAGCCGCTGCCGACCTACCTCAGCCTGCAGGAGGCCGCCGAGATGACCTGCCAGTCCGTCAAGACGATCCGCAGGCGGATCAGCGATGGCACGATCCCTGCCTATCGTTTCGGCCGGCGCCAAATCCGCATCAAGCTCGAAGACATCGAGGCGACAGCTCGGCGGATCCCCAGCGCGAAGTGGTGAACGCCCGGCGCGGGGTCGGACTGAGGCGCGACGACCGCATTGTCGATGGCGAAGTCGGACCTCGGTCGGCGACGGGTCGTCCTGCCGTCCGAGCCAGCAGGTGTAGGCGAATTGCGGTTGGTGCACCCTCACGCAGCGACTGCAGGGCGCGGGCCTGAGATGTACCGGTGTTGCGTCAGACCACGACTTCGAGGCGATGACGAACGGTCTGCCGTATCAGGAAGTGGTCAGGTGCCGGTCAACCTGTTGAGCGTGTCGTCCACAAATCTCCTGAGGCTCAGAAGGACCAGAGATACTGCTGGGGCCACTGAGGTCTAGGCCTGCGGCAATCCACAGGTTATCCACACCTTTATCCACAGAATGTTGTGGATGTAACTACGACCGTGTCAAAACGCGGGTCTAGAATCGTCCATGAAATGCCGCGAGACCCCGGCCCCGAGCCGGAACGACTCGTCACCAAGGTCTCACGGGTGTGTCATTTGGCGTGACAATCCCGAGAGTACCTGTGGCAAGACGGCCTGCAAGGCCAAACGCCACCATCTGACGGTGTGTTCCTCATCTCGGGTCCGCGGGTCGAGCGGTTCCAAGCCGCACCCGTAAGGAACCCGTCATGTACGAAGTCGACTACCTCGCCGTGGGCGAGAAGTCCGCGTCAGGCGATGCCATCGCCCTTCGCTTCACCCGCCCCGACCACGGCACGAACGCCGTGGTCATCATCGACGGCGGCTACGCGTCCAACGGCCAGGAGTTCGTCGACCTGGTCACCAACTACTACGGCACGACCGTCGATCTGGTGGTCTCTACCCACCAGGACGCCGACCACATGGGCGGTCTGACCACCGTCATCGAGCAGCTCAACGTGCAGAACCTCCTGATCCACCGGCCGGCGCTCTACGGCTACACCGACGCTGACGGGGTCAGCGCCACCCGGGTCGAGGAGCTCGTCGCGCTGGCTGAGGCCCGCGGGGTGAACATCGTCGACCGCGACTTCGCCGGCACCACCTACTTCGGCGGGGCCTTGATGATTGCCGGGCCGAGCGAGGATTTCTACCTCGGGCAACTCGCCGCTCAGCGGATCCGCGAGAACTCCGCGCTGGCCAAGTTCGCGCACGCCGCCCCGATCCTCGCCTCGGCGATGGTCAGAGAGATCAAGAACCTGTTCGGTGATCCCGGTGAGACCATGACCGGCGACAACGGCGGCACGAACGCCCGCAACAACATGAGCGTCATCCTCGACCTTTGGGTCGAGGATGACGACAAGCGGGCCCTTTTCACCGGAGACGCGGGCGCACCGGCTCTCATCGAGGCAGCCGACCTGCTCTACGCGGCAGGCCGGGACCAACGGCCGATCGACATGTTCGGCATCCCGCACAACGGATCTCGCCACAACCTCACCCCGGAGCTCCTGGATCGCCTCCTCGGCCCGAAGCACCAGCCTGAGAAGGGCATCGCGATCGTCAGCGTCGCCAAGGAGGCGCATGAGTACCCGCGCCCGGAGGTCGCCAACGCCATCAAGCGCCGGGGCTACCCGGTCTACGCGACCCGCGGCACCACCCTGTGGTGGCACTCGACCGACGCCCCGTTCCGCCCGGCCTACAACGGCCAGGCCCAGCCGCTGGACTGGTTGGACGAAAGCGAAGACGGTGACTCGGCGTCCGGCTCGGGCGCGGCGTAGCTCGGCCATGAACGCCTACGACCGGATCGCCAGGCTCTACCCGGCGTACATCACGCTGCTGCCGTTCTCGGTCCTGCTTGTCGCCGCCTTCGCGAACGAAGATTGGTGGAAGCTTACTCTCGGGGTAGTCGCCGGTGCCGGCGTGCCGTACTTCCTCACCGACCTGGTGAGGAAGTACGGCAAGGCCGCAGAAATCGAACTCTTCGAGATGTGGGGAGGTCCGCCGACTACGGAGCTGCTCCGCCGCAGCACCAATAATCTCAAGACAGAACACAACCCCACGCTGCGCGAGGCGCGACGCTCCGCGGTGAGCCGCCACTCCGGGGTCGACCTCCCGAGCCCCGACGACGAGCTCGCCGACCCTGACGCAGCAGACCGCCAGTACCTAGCCGCAATGCGCCCGCTGCGGAAGAAGTTCATTGACGACCCGCAGGTCGCTCGGGAGCTCCGCCACTACGGGCTATGGCGCAACCTGTACGGCCTGCGGAACCTGATGCGCTGGGCTGGTGCGGCCGCGGCGTCCGTCGCAATCTTGCTGGTCGTCCTCGCCGCCACGCTGGACCTGGGGGTGTCGACGCCGCTGCTTTACGCCGACATTGGCGTCGGGGCGTTGGTGTTCTTCGTCGGTTGGCGCGTGCTGACCCCGGATGCCGTGCACGGCCCCGCCCGCGAGTACGCAGAGCAACTGATGCAGGCCGCCTGTGTCCCATGACCGGCGGTCGCCCCTACTTGATGAGTCTCCGGGCGAGGAGCCAAGAGACGAATGCTAGGGCTGCGTAGATAGGCCCCAGGACGATGCCCGAATCTGCGACGTGGGGCTGCACGATGAAGAACGCGGAAATGCAGGCCAAGTACCAAAGGCCGAGGCCAGCTGCGATGCGCTTCACTATGCGAGACCTGATCCTTTTCGGGCGCCGAGCGGCTTGGTATCGCGACGCTGGCGCAGCCACTGCCCGAACCCGGCTCGGTCTGCCATTCCTTGCAAGGATTGTGATGCTCTGGGCGCCCGGCATCGAGTTCATCCGAGCCTGGAGGGTGACGATCGCGTCCGCGATTTCGTCTGTGCCGAGGACCGGGTCGCGGGACGTTAGCATCGGAACCAGGTTTGTCGTCGAGCACAGCATGACGTCACGGACCCACCCTTCGAGTTGGTCCTCTCGCACGAAGCAGAGGACCGGCTTGGTCCGATCCAAGTAGCGGGGGAGCAGTTCACCCACAGCAAGGGCTGAGTCAGCGCAGCTGGCGACAGCTGTCTCGCGCCGGTACCCGTTTTGCCGCAGCACGTTGTCCTTGACTGTGATGGCGCCCGACCAGTTCTTCGAGTCGATGACGAAGATGCCGCCGGGCCCGATCGCAAGGTGATCGATATTGGCGAACCTTCGGCCCGGCCACTTCAAGTCGTGCCAGTGGGTCCAGCCCGGGCCGAGTTGTGCAAGGGCGGCAGCGGTGTGCGACTCGCCCTCTGCTCCCTTCTCCCATTTCTCGGCGTAGCGCGCCAGACGCTCCGACTTCTCACGCGCGCGTCGCGCTTTGTCCCGAGCCGAATCCCCTGCCATGGCCACATACCTATCAGGGTCGGCCCCGGGACGCGGCGTTTCCTTTGATCGGCCTGCGGGACCGGTCGTCAAGTTTGGCGATCTGGGGGACCCGTTGCGCCAATCGCCGTTAGCGTCACCCGGTGGAGGAACGTCTGGACGAGAAGCGCATGAAGCTTCGCTACGCCGGGGCCTGTCGGATCTGCCAGACCGAGATTCCAGCTCGTGCCGAGGCTATCTACGAGCGCGCGACCAAGACCGTTCGTTGCCTGACCCACGATCAGGCTCCGACGCCGAGTCCGTCGGACACCGAAGAATGGACCACGACGCTCGACGTGCCCGCTCTTGATGCCGGCACCCCAGGCGGCTCAGCCCGACGGGAGTTCGATCGACGGCATGAGGCACGGGAAGCTCGCATACGCGCCAAGCACCCGAAGCTCGGCGGGCTGATCTTGGCCCTGAGTGATGAACCGCAGAGCACTACGGCCTGGAGCATCGGCGCGGATGGCGAGGAGAAGCTCGGCGCCCGCCTGAACGAGCTCTGCACGGAGTCCTTGCTGGTCCTGCACGACCGCAGGATTCCAAGGACCCGCGCCAACATCGACCACATCGCTGTGACACCCACCGGCATCTGGGTCATCGACGCGAAGAAGTACCGAGGCCGCCCGTCCCTAAAGGTCGAAGGGGGCGTTCTTCGGCAGCGGACCGAGAAGCTTCTTGTCGGCTCGCGAGACTGCTCCAAGCTGGTCGACGGGGTGCTGAAGCAAACTGATGTTGTTCACGACGTTCTCTTGCCGGGAGGTCGGTCCGAAGGACCGGGCCGGCCGTGGGGTCGTGTGCCGGTTCACGGCGTCATCTGTTTCGTCGAGGCCGACTGGCCGCTCATCGGCGGCTCCTTCACTATCCGCGGAGTCGACGCCTTGTGGCCCAAGAAGCTGTACCCGCAACTCCAAGCATCGGGGCCGTTGGGCACTGCCTCGATCGCCGAGATCCACAGACATCTCGCCGCGGCGCTTCCACCCGCTTGAAGCTCGTCAGGCCGCCACGGGGAGACGACTCACCTTACGTTCGGTCTGGGGAACACAAAAGGCCTTAGTGACCCGAAGACGAGACAGTAGGCTCGAGACATGGTGAAGACCCGCAACGCACGACCAACGGACTATGCAGCCGAAGATGCACTCCGCATCACGGCCAAGCATGTCGGTACTTGGCGACGCCTTCAGGGTCTGACCCAGACCCAGGTCGCGGAGCGCGCAGGAGTGTCGCGCGGCGCAGTGGTGCGCGTTGAGGCGGGGGAGCCCGGCGCGACTATGGACACGTTTCTCCGAGTCCTTGGCGCGCTGCACATCACGGAAAGCGTCACTACCGCCTTGGATCCTTACCTCAGCGACGTCGGCTTGGCGCGCGCGGACGAGTTGCTACCTAAGCGCGTCCGACGAACCTGACATAGCTGCAGCCGCCGCCGAACGTCAGCCGCTAGCTTTCGCCAGCCGAGTCAAGTCTGAGTTTGGGCGTGCTGGGTCGGCCCGGGCTGTTGTCCGGGCTGTGGCCGCGGTGAAGTCGGGTCGCGGTTTGGAAGGTGGGCCGCCGGGGGTCCGGCAGG
>NZ_JAOPXI010000191.1 GCF_025965215.1 Marmoricola sp. | reverse complement strand
GTCTGCTCCGGCGTGAAGCCGGCCCCGGCCGGATCGTGCTGCACCGGCTCACTGACGACGGCGAGCAGGCCCGGACCGCGGGCGCCGGCGTGCTCGACGACGTGCTCGAGGAGACGGTCGGCACCCTTACTGCCCCGGAGCGCATCGAGCTCCTGCGCCTCCTCACGAAGGCCGGCGGCACCTGACGCACACGGTCTAAATTGAAGCGCGAACAATCACCGCTCCAACGACCTAGCGTGGGACGCGACCGGCAAGACCACAAACACCGCCGCGGTGCTCTGGGCCGCGACGTATCCGGGAGCGCAACGCACCCAGCTCCCCATCAACACCGACATCGCCGACGGAACCACCGTAAGCATCACCGCGTGGGCAGCGCCCACGGGCACCGCCGGCTAATGGGCGACCACCAGCACGCGCTTCTCGCGATCTGACACGGCCGACGGGCGCCTGCGAATCCCGCACGGGGCTGACAGCCAGGAAGCGGCACAGCAACCGCGTAAGCAAGACTTGCGGCTGCCCGCTCAGGGTTCCGCATCAGCGAATCCACCGACTAACCTTCCCACCACGACACAAGAAGCGAAATGAAATGAATATGACTACATCCGCGCACCCGAACGTCCTTATCGTCGGGGCGTCCCGAGGTCTCGGCGTCGCGATCGCGAAGCAGTTCCTCGATGACGGCGCGCACGTCGTCGCTACGGTTCGAGGGATCAGCAGGACGCCACTGCACGACCTTCAGACCTCCTACGCCGAACTGGAGATCGAGACCGCCGACGTGACGAGCCCCGACGATGTCGCGAACCTCCGCGCCCGGCTTGCAACCCGGCGCTTCGATCTGCTCTTCCACAATGCGGGCGTCGCGAATGGCCCGCACGACACCTCCACCGCAACCAGCACTGAAAACTTCATCCGTGTCATGGTGACCAATGCGCTCAGCCCAATGCGCGTCATCGACACGCTCAAAGACCTCGTCACCCCGGACGGCACGATAGCGATCATGTCCTCAGGCCAAGGAAGCATCACCAACAATGAGCGGGGTGGCTTCGAGGTTTACCGAGCATCGAAATCGGCACTCAACCAGCTGATGCGAAGTTACGCCGCACGCAACCAGGAGGACGGGCGAACCCTCCTGCTCATGGCGCCAGGCTGGGTGAAGACAGCGCTCGGCGGGCCGGATGCGAAGCTCACGATCGAGGAGAGCATTCCGAATCTGGTCGCAACCGTTGATGCGCAGCGGGGGCACGGCGGCTTGCAGTTCCTCGATTACCGGGGGAGAACCGTCGCCTGGTAGCGCACACCCGAAAACCATGCGACGACACCCTGCGCTGCGCAAGTCCAGCCATAGAGCGAGGCGATTCGCACCAAAGGGCATTCTCGTTGAGGGTTCCGTTATCGTCCGTCTGGATTGGGTGGAGGGCCGGAGCCGTGAGGACGACGCCGATGAGCTCCGCAAGGAAACATCCGAGCATGACGAACGTCGCCTCGCACCAGCCATGGGTTTAGACGTTCTTGTACTTGATTACCCACATGTCGTACATGTAGGGACGGGTGAACATAGCCCCGACGGTTGACCTTGTGAGCTTCGGATCGCGAGAGTGGAGCACTGGGATCATCGCCTCGAGGATCGCGTAACGCCCTCGCGGCCCGTACCGGGCAACCAGGACGAAGATCCAGCCGATCACAAACGCCACAACGAGGGCGACCTGCAGCGCGGGCAGCGCAGCATTGACACCCGGATGACCTTCCTTGTCGAGAATGAAAACAGCAATCACGGCGACACCGTCGAACGCTACCGAACCGACGACCAAGACAATCCCGATCCACGCCTGAACTCGTGTAGCCCAGAACGCGCGAGACAACACCTCACCAAACCGTGGGTGCCACAGTGCCCGCGTGCCAGGCGTTTTTCGCGCAAACATCAGGCGGGCACCTTCGGTTGAAGCATTCACGGCTGCCTGGTTGGTCGAGTACGGCGCGATGCCCCTAGAGCGCGCCCACTCATCGAATCGGGCGGTGGATTGGAGAACAGATGCAATCTGGTCCTGTGAAACCCCAGGGTTCCCTTGCCGGAGGATTACCTGTGCGGAGTGTGCGGCGTTCGCCCGGTTGCCTCGCGCGGAGCGAATGAACATGATCAGCCCGACAACGCCGGCGAATGCGGCAACGATCACGAAGGCGTCGGCCGGGCCCCAGGTGTCCGTGGCCGATGGTGGCTGTGAGCCGGAGATGAAGATCCGTGCGGCCCCGACGGGGATGAAGAGCACGCTAATCGCCGCCCCGATGAGCTGTGGCCGGATTCTTCCAAGAAAAACTGCGCCGGGAACACCGATTCGAGAGGCCCATGCGGCGGACCGAGCGGGCGGGACCGCCTCAGGCGGCTCCGAGGGATTCCAGACAGGAAGGTCTACTGCTATCTGCACGCCGCCACGCTAACAGCTTCCGCGCTCACGCTCTCCGAATCCCAGCCTCCACAGCTCGAAAGTCGCTACCGTCGAGAGAAATTGCGACTGGCGGCCGAGATTCTCGCAGACCAGAAATCGGTAGAGCAAAGCTGAACTGCAGTTCAACGTTCCGCTATGGTGCGCCCGCTCAGGGTTCGGCTACCGGGCACGGCTACGAGGGGCACTCACAGGGTTCTCCTTGACAGTTTGTTAGGCACCTAACATAATTGTATGGTGCCTAACGATAAGAATGACTTCGAGCTGGACATCCCAGGCTCGTGGGCGAAGAAATACTTCCTCGCCAGCAGAGCCCTGATGGAGTCCGTACTGCGTCCCTACGAACTCGGAAACACGCAGTGGTACGTCTTGTACCGGCTGAGCGCCCAGAAGCCAGTCGGTCAGCGAGACCTCACGCGCGAGCTCGAAGTTGAACGAGCGACCCTGAGTGCCGTGATCGCAGCGCTCGTGCGCAAAGGGCTCATCGAACAGGTGTCGGATCCGGACGACCAGCGGCAGAAGTTGCTGCTCATCACGTCTGCCGGCACGACCCTATGGAACTCGCTTCCCGATCCGATGGCTTTGATTGCCGAAATCGCCTTCGGCGGGGTTGAGCCCGCCGACATCGCGACCATGAACCGCGTGCTCAGCGGAGCCACCAAGCGACTCACCGACTACAAGAAGGAAACCCGATCATGACAGTTCTCGTCACTGGCGGAAC
>NZ_JAOPXI010000080.1 GCF_025965215.1 Marmoricola sp. | reverse complement strand
GGCCGCGACGGCCCGGCCGAGCCGAAACCCCGTTGAGGGCAGTGGCGAGCGGATAAGGGCAGGATGGGTCCGTGCCAGCTTCGTTTCTCGCCTACGACGTGGTCGATGTCTTTGCCGAAAGCCCTTTCGCCGGGAATCAGCTCGCGGTCGTGCACGGTGCGGCCGACCTCTCCGATGCCGCCCTGCTGGCGATCGCCCGGGAGTTCGACCTCTCCGAGTCGACCTTCCCGGTGCCGCTGGCGTCCGGCCGCTACCGCAACCGGATCTTCACCTCGTCCGGGGAGATCCCGTTCGCCGGGCACCCGACGCTGGGGACGGCCTGGGTGCTGCGCGAGCGCCGTGACCTGGCGGGTGAGGAGGTCGTCCAGGAGTGCGGGGCAGGCGAGATCCGCGTGCGTTTCGTCGACGACCTGGTCGAGCTCAGCGCGGCACCGCGCGACCTGGCCGGTCCACTGCCTGCCGCGGTCGTGGCGCCGCTGCTGGCCGAGCTCGGGTTGAGTACGGCGGATCTGGATGGCGAGGCCTGGGTCGCCGGGACCGGCCTGGGCTTCGTGCATCTGCCGGTCTCCGACGAGGCGGTCGTACGGGCAGTCGTGGGCCGCACCCACGTCCGGGATCTTGTCGACCTGCCAGCGACCGGCGACCCGCTCGACGGGATCAACCTGTACGCCACGGATCCGGGCGACCCGCTGGAGGTGCACAGTCGCGTGTTCGTGCTGGGGATCGAGGATCCGGCGACCGGCAGTGCGGCGGCCGGGCTCGGCATGGCGCTGACCGCTCGTGGTCTGCTCGCAGAGGGCGGCGCGTACCGGATCCGTCAGGGGATCGAGCTCGGCAGGCCCTCGCTGCTCCTCGGCGGCGTGGACGTCGCTGCGGGGGTCGCGACCCGGGTGCGGGTCTCCGGCCAGGTGCACCCGATCGCTCGCGGCGAGATCCGGGTTCCGTGACCCGGATCGACCTGCGCACGCTGGTCCTGCTTGCGGTCGGCGTGGGCGCTGTGTCGCTCGCGGCGCCGCTGATGGCGTCGCTGGCCGTGCCAGCGCTGGCGATCGCCTTCTGGCGCAACGGTCTCGCGACGGTGGCGATCGCACCCGTCGCCGCTGTCCGCAACCGAGCCGAGCTCGGCTCCCTGGACCGTCGTCAGGTGCTGACAGTGGCTCTGGCCGGGTGTTGCCTGGCGGCGCACTTCGGGTTCTGGATCAGCTCGCTGGCGATGACCTCCGTCGCGTCGAGCACCGCGTTCGTCTCGCTGCAGGTCCTCTGGGTCGTCGGCTACGACCTCGCGCGCGGCGCTGCGGTCCGGACCCGGGTCCTCCATGGCGTCGCCCTCGCCACGATCGGTGCGCTGGTCGTGTCAGGCGTGGACTTCTCGATCTCGACCCGCGCGCTGGCGGGCGACGGACTGGCGCTGGCCGGATCGGTCGGCGTCGCGGCGTACGCGATCATCGGCGGTCGGGCCCGGCAGACGATGAGCACCACGACGTACACCCTGGGTTGCTACGGGACAGCGGCCGCGGTGCTGCTGGTGGCGGCGGTCGTGCGCGGCCAGGCACTGACGGGCTACGACCCGGGACAGTGGTGGCGACTGGGCATCCTCGCAGCGACCGCCCAACTGCTGGGGCACTCGGTGTTCAACCACCTCCTGGACCGGGTCTCGCCGATGGTGGTGTCGTTGACGATCCTCTTGGAGATCCCCGGGGCGTCGCTGATCGCCGCGGCCTGGCTCGGGCAGGTGCCCGGCGTGGGCGCCGTGCTCGGACTGGTGCTGATCCTGGCCGGGATGGCCGTGGTCATCTCGGCCGCGCCGCCCTCAGTCGAGGTTCCCGCCGGCTGAGGCCTCTTCGCGGGTGATCACGAAGTGCTGCGACGGGGTGGCGTACCACGTCTCGACGATCCCGCGGTGCTTCATGCCGATCCGGCGGCAGACCGCCTGGGACGGCTCGTTGGTCAGGTCGGTGACGGCGTGGATCTCGGTCAGGCCGCCCTCGAACCCGCGGCGCAGCACCGCCCGCGCCGCCTCGCTCGCATAGCCGTGCCCCCACGCGTCGGGGTGGAGGTGCCAGCCGATCTCGACCTCGCCGTCACCGTTGGGCAGTGGGACGAGCAGCACGGTGCCGATGGTGTGGCCCTCCAGCGGTCCGCCTTCGGTGACCTCGATCGCCCAGTGCCCGCAGGGTGGATCGTCGCGAAGCATCCACGTCCCGATCCTCGTCCGCGCCTCGTCCAGGTCCTTCATCAGGACCGGCTCGCCGTCGCCGAGCCACTGCACGACCTCGAGACGGCTCATGATGTCCAGCGCGGCTGGGGCGTCGTCGATCTGCCAGTCGCGGATCCGGAGACGCTCGGTGGTCGCAATCAACACTCAGGGCTCCTGTTCATGTCCCACGGGCCACCGCTGGCCTGCAGGTTTGTAGGATGACGCGGATTCGCTCGCCGGGCGACACGCAGGGAAGGGAGCGCTCGTGGCCATCCAGGTCGTCATCCTCGCCGCGGGACTCGGCACGCGCCTCGGCAAGCCGCACCCGAAGCCGCTCACCCAGCTGACCAGTGGCGAGAGCATCATGCGTCGCGCGGTCAACTCGCTGCGTACCGCGTACGGCGACGAGGTGTTCGTGACGGCCGTGGTCGGTTTCAAGCTCGACCTGGTCATCGAGGCCATGCCGGACATCTCCTTCGTCTACAACGAGGTCTACGACTCCACGAACACGGCCAAGAGCCTGTTGAAGGCGTTGGTGCTGTCCCAGCCGGGCGGGGTGCTCTGGCTCAACGGCGACGTCGTGTTCGACCCGCGGGTGCTCGGGCTGATCCACGACAAGATCGAGGCCGGCCGCAGCTTCGTGGCGGTCAACACCGAGTCGGTCGCCGACGAGGAGATCAAGTACACCCTCGATGCTGAGGGCTACATCGCCGAGCTCTCCAAGAGCGTGGTCGGTGGCCTCGGTGAGGCGGTCGGGATCAACTACATCGCGGCCGACCACAAGGCTGCCTTCATCGCACGCCTGGAGGAGGCCGACGAGCACGACTACTTCGAGCGCGGTCTCGAGCTCGCGATCGAGAAGGACGGCCTGCGCATCGAGGCCGTCGACATCTCGTCGTACCAGGTGGTCGAGGTCGACTTCGAGGACGACCTGTCCCGGGCCAACACGTTCGTGGATCGGCAGGGCGTCCAGGACCAGCAGAGCATCCGGCTGAACGCCAGATGACGGCTGCGGTTCCCGTACCCCGCGTCGCGGCGGTGAGCATCGATGACAGGGGGCTGTCGTTCCGCGCCACGCAGGACGACGTGGTGGACGTCTGCTTCGACGGTCGCCGGATCTGGTCGTTCTGGCTGCTGCGCGACAGCGAGCCGGTCGCGGGTGGTCGTTTCGCCGCGTGGCCGAGCCAGCTGACGCGCTTCCTGCAGGGGACGACACAGCTCAGCATCGTGGCCCACGTCGCCGACGTCACCCTGTACGACGCCGAGGTCGGGTTCGGTGCGGGGGAGGGGCGCGTCGCGGTCGTCGACGAGGACGGTCGCCCGCTCGGCCTGGACAAGTCGAACCGGATCTCGCAGACCTTCGACACGCGCACGCCTGAACAGGTCGTGCCGCTGCTGGACTCGATCGAGGCTGTGCTCGCTGCGCTGAAGACGGCCGGGGTCGAGGCGTTCCCGGCGTACGGCACGCTGCTGGGGGCTGTCCGGAACGGTGCCCTGATCGGGCACGACAGCGATGCCGACCTCGGCTACGTCAGCAAGCACTCCCATCCGGTCGACGCGATCCGGGAGTCGTTCGAGCTGCAACGGCGGCTGACCGAGCTCGGCTTCGCCACCGACCGGTACAGCGGGATGGCGTTCAAGGTCGACATCATCGAAGCAGACGGAGCGAGCCGCGGCCTCGACGTGTTCGGCGGGTACATCGCCCCGGGGGTCGATGGCGGTCCGCCGATGCTGTACCTGATGGGCGAGGTCGGGGCCCCCTTCGAGCCGAGCTGGATCTACCCGCTCGGCACCACCACCTTGGACGGGCGCACGTTGCCGGCGCCGGCACAGCCCGAGAAGTTGCTCGAAGCGACCTACGGGCCTGGCTGGCGGGTGCCGGATCCGGCGTACCAGTTCACGACCCCGAGGAGCACGGTCCGTCGCCTCGACGGCTGGTTCAGAGGTCAGCGTGCCCAGCGCAACGTCTGGGAGCGTCGCTACGGCACGCTGCGAACCGTGATGCCACCCGAAGAGCCGAGTGCGCTGGCGCGTTTCGTGCTCGAGCGTGAGGGCGTCCCGCCCCAGTTGGTCGACCTCGGAGCCGGTCGGGGGGCCGACAGCCTGTGGTTCGCCCGGCAGGGCGCCGGCGTGGTCGCGCTGGACTTCGTGACGACGGCGTCCGGGGCAGTCCAGCAGCTCGCGGCCGCCGAAGGGCTCGACCTGACCGTGCGGTGGATCAACCTGGTCTCGCTGCGGTCCTGGCTTGCCGAGGGTGCGCGACTGGCGTGGACGCCCGGCCCTCGCGTGCTGATGGCGAACCAGCTGATCGGGGCGACCAACGAGATCGGCCGTGCCGCGGCGTGGCAGTTCGCCCGGATGGCCCTGCGTGACGGTGGCCGCCTGTACCTGGAGTTCTGGCGCGGCGAGCCCCGGGAGCGCACGATGACCGAGCTGCTCTCCCCGGTGCCCGACGAGACGGTTGTCGCCGAACTCGTCGCGCGGGGAGCGGTTATCGTTCACCGCGAGAACCTCGATGAGGGGACGGCGCCCGGAAAGCCCGGTCGACCGACGACGCGATTGGTGGCGGAGTGGCCGACGTGACCCCACAGACACACCAGGGCGGTACGTCGCTGCGACAGCGGATGACCCGCAAGGTCGTCCGGGCGGCGAGTGGCGGTGTCATCGACGAGCTGGCCAACCGGATCGACGAGCTCGAAGCGGAGGTCCAGGAGAACCGGAACCTCAACCTGCGGGTCGCCGAGCTGGTCGACCTGCTCACTGAGCTGATGCTGCCGCTGGCCTCGCAGGACCGGGCGGCGATCGAGGCTGCGCTCGCGAAGTTCGAGCGCTCCGTCGTCTAGGTCGATCACCCATGGCTGAGAAGGTCTTCCTGCACATCGGGCTGCCGAAGACGGGGACGACGTACCTGCAGACCATGATGTGGGGCGACCGGGAGCGGATGCGCGACCAGGGTGTGCTGCTTCCGGGTCGCGAACGTCGCGACCACCTGTGGGCGAGCCGGGTGATCCGCCACGACCCGAACGTCACGACGTTCGACGAACGCCGGCTGACGTCCTGGGCCCGCCTGACGGCCGAGATCGCCGCGTGGGAGTCCAACGCGGTCATCTCGCACGAGTTCTTCGCCGGCGCCTCCGCGCAGGAGGCCGCAGGGATGGTTGCCGACCTGGCTCCCGCAGACGTGCACGTCGTGATCACCGCGCGCGATGCGCTCGGCCTGTTCACCAGCAGCTGGCAGGAGAGCCTGAAGAATCGCGACACGGTCACCATGGCCGAGTACGCCGCGAAGCCGGTCTCGCAGAGCTCGCAGGCGATCTGGAACTGGCACACCCTCGACCTCCGCCTGGTGCTGGAACGGTGGGCGCCCGCGGTCACCCCGACGAATGTGCACGTGCTTCCGTTGCCCGGACCGGGTGCCCCGCGGAACCTGATCTGGCAACGCTTCGCCACCCTGCTCGGCCTGGACCCGCACGAGTTCGACGACGAGGCGAGCTTCCCGAACGAGTCGATGGGCGTGGTCGAAGCCGAGACGCTGCGGCGGATCAACCTGCACCTGCAGGACGACGACTTCACCAAGGCGGTCGATCGCGGGGTGTACATCCGCACGTTCCTGGCCGACGAGCGCCTGGTGCCCCGCAACGGTGAGCGGTACTGGCCGGCCCCAGGAGTGATCGAGGAGTGCCGACAGCGTGCGGACGACGCGATCGAGCACATCCGAGCCGGCGGCTACGACGTCATCGGTGACCTCGAGGACCTGCGGGTACCCACCGAGCTGCCCGAGCGGCGTACGGCCGAGTCGGTGACCGATGCCGAGGTCGCCGAGGTCGCGGTCGCCGTGGCGGGCCAGCTCATGCACGACGTACGCCGCCTGCGGATGGAGCGCAACGCGGCCCGGCGACGCGTGGCCGCGCTCGAGGAGCGTCCCGAACCGGGGTTGCGGCACGCGATCGCCGCGCGGTTTCCCTGGGCCCGCCGGTTCGTGATCAGGTGAGTCCCTGGCTCGCGGTACCGGCCGGGTGACCTGCATCATGGTGAGCGCGGGCGAGCTGGGAGATACTCGCGGGTAATATCCCCCAGCGGCGCCGTCGTCATCGTTGCGCCCAGCTTGATCATCACCGGAAGGGACTGCATCACCCATGGTTCGACTTTGCGAGACCGAGGGTCTGGACGACATCCAGGAAGAAATCCTCAAGGCCGTTCGGGACTTCACGAACACGAAGATCATCCCGGTCGCCCAGGAGCTCGAGCACGCCGACGAGTACCCGACCGAGATCGTCGAAGGGCTCAAGGAGCTCGGTGTCTTCGGTCTGATGATTCCCGAGGAGTACGGCGGCCTCGGCCAGTCGCTGCTGACCTACGCGCTCTGCGTCGAGGAGATCGCGCGAGGCTGGATGAGCGTCTCTGGTGTCATCAACACTCACTTCATCGTCGCGTACATGGTGATGCAGCACGGTACGGAGGAGCAGAAGCAGAGGTATCTGCCGCAGATGGCGACCGGCGAGATGCGCGGCGCGTTCTCGATGTCCGAGCCCGGGCTGGGCTCCGACGTGGCGGCCGTCTCGACGAAGGCGTCTCTGCAGGACGACGGCAGCTACAAGATCACTGGCACGAAGATGTGGCTGACCAACGGCGCCCAGTCGCGCCTCGTCGCGACTCTGTGCAAGACCGACGAAGGTGCCGACTCGGTCTACAAGAACATGACGACGTTCCTGATCGAGAAGGAAGCCGGCTTCGGGGAGACCGCTCCGGGCCTGACCATCCCCGGCAAGATCGACAAGATGGGCTACAAGGGCGTCGAGACCACCGAGATGGTCCTCGACGGCCACGTGGTCCGTGCCGACCAGGTCCTCGGCGGCGAACCCGGCAAGGGCTTCTACCAGATGATGGACGGCGTCGAGGTCGGGCGCGTGAACGTCGCTGCCCGCGCCTGCGGCCTGGCCTGGCGCGGCTTCGAGCTGGGGATCGAGTACGCCCAGCAGCGACACACCATGGGCAAGCCGATCGCCGCGCACCAGGCGATCCTCTTCCGCATCGCCGAGATGGCCACCAAGGTCGAGGTCGCACACACCATGATGGTGAAGGCCGCGCGGATGAAGGACACCGGCCAGCGGATGGACGTCGAGGCCGGGATGGCCAAGATGGTCGCGTCGGAGTACGCCCACGAGGTCGTCGAGGACTCCTTCCGGATCCACGGTGGCTACGGCTACTCCAAGGAGTACGAGATCGAGCGGCTCTACCGTGAGGTCGCGTTCATGCTGATCGGCGAGGGCACCTCGGACATCCAGAAGATGATCATCGGTCGCAACATGCTCGAGGACTACAAGATCAAGAGCTGACCTGGGCCAAACCACGAAGCCCGGTTCCCGTCGTTAGACGGGAACCGGGCTTCGCTGTTCCATCAGTGGATCGGACGGGTGATTTTCGGCGCCTGGCCGACGTTGAAGACGCCGTCGATCGCCAGCGCCTCGACGTGCAGCGTGCCGCGCGTCAGGCCGCGGATGAACGGCGTCCGCCAGGCCCCCGCTGCCGTCACGTGCAGGAATGCCGGTTCCGCCTTGGTCCGGTTCAGGGTCCTGGTCATGCTGGCCCAGCCCCTAAGCCACTTCTTGTGGGCGAAGTCGTAGGCGTACCAGATGGTCCCGCGCTTCTCGACCAGTCTCACAGCCGCGGCCTGGACGCCGGTACCCGAGTCGGTCGCCTTGCCCCGGATCACCCTCCAGGACGCGATCCGCGACGGGCTTGTCGGGGTCGTGATGTGGTTGGTCGGAGCCGTCGTGTCATGAGCGATCGTGACGGTGCTCAGCACCTTGTCGGTGACGTTGCCGAACTGGTCGGTCAGCACGACGTGCGGGGTGAAGGTACCGGCCTTGGTGTAGGTCACCTTGTAGCTCGTGCCGCTCGTCCAGGGCTTCAGGCCCGAGCCGTCACCGGCATTGACCTGGCGGGTGATCGCGGCAGGTGCCGTGGTGTCATCGGCCAGCGCGGACTGGCTGATGTGGACGTCGGCCGTGAGGCCGAAGGAGAGGCTCGCGAAGTCCGGGGCCAGGTAGCGCAACGTGTGGTCGACAGTGAACGTCCCGGCCGGGCCTGTCGTATCCAGGGTGATCGCGGTGAACTGGGACGTGACGACCGTGCCGTCCGAAGGAGCCGTAGCCTTCACGGCCACCCAATAGGTCTGGCCACCGGCGAGTCCAGCGGTGGAGATCGTCGCCGTCGTCGACGGGGAGGTTGCGGGGACGTCCTGGAAGGCCAGCACCGAGCCGCTGGTGCCGTCGGCGGCGTCGGTGATGAACGCGCGGTAGGTGGTCGCTGAGTCGTTCGGGGTCCAGGTCGCGGTGATCTGGTCGTTCGAACCGGCCTGGACCTGCGAGACGGACAAGTTGTGACGGGGTCGGTCGCAGCGGCGTTGGCCGGTGCGAGGACCGCGACATTGACCGCGGCGGTCGCCAGGACGGCAACCGCTACGGCGTACGGGCGAAACTTCAAGATGACCTCCGAGGTCAGAAAAGCCGGGCCAACCCGGCCCGGCGCCGTCCCATCAGACCGGATCAGGGTCGGTTTGTCGCCCTGATTGGGCAAATTCAGGTACAACGATTGCCGAAAATCGGCCCGGGACGTCGTCAGCGCGACCCTTCCTCGACGCGGTGACACGGTGGGTGGCAGGCTGGCGCCAGCAGCCCGCGAGTCACACGGAGGATCAGATGGCCGAGCAGAGCCCGAACGAGGACCTCAAGGCGAAGATGCGTGAAGCGCTGGATCGCAAGAAGTCGAACGACCGCGGCGTACCGAAGGACGGCCCGACCAAGGAGAAGGCACACGGCTCCGAAGTGGTCGGAGGTGCGCCCAAGATGCACCGGCGCAAGGCCGGCGGAGGAGGATCCTGATGCTCGTCGTGACGACCAATGACCTGCCTGGCTGGGAGATCCGCCAGGTGTGCGGCGAGGTCTTCGGTCTGACCGTCCGCTCCCGGAACGCGTTCTCGCAGATGGGCGCGGGCTTCAAGTCGCTCGTCGGCGGTGAGCTCAAGGGCATGACCACGAACCTGATCAACAGCCGCAACGAGGTGATG
Organism: Marmoricola sp.; assembly: GCF_025965215.1. Lineage (GTDB taxonomy): Bacteria > Actinomycetota > Actinomycetes > Propionibacteriales > Nocardioidaceae > Marmoricola. Next base: position 969 of record NZ_JAOPXI010000080.1, on the reverse strand, counting down.
GGCCGGATGCTCGAGGAGGCTCGCGCCCGCGGGGGCAACGCAGTTGTCGGGATGCGTTTCGACACCTCCGAGATGGGCGACGTCTGGACCGAGCTCTGTGCCTACGGCACGGCGGTCGTGGCCGTGCCGATCACGCCGGAGGCCAAGGAGATGGCGACCAAGCTCGGCTACGGTTCCTGACGCGTGAGCAATCCCACGCACGTTCGACTCGCCTGATCCGGGCCTTGTTCGGCACGATGGGACGGCTCCGGAAACACCGGCGTCGCCGTCAGGAAAGAGTGGGACATGCAGTTCGGTCGTAGTTACGAGGAGTTCGAGGTCGGTGCGACGTACAAGCACTGGCCCGGCAAGACGGTCACCGAGTACGACGACCACCTGTTCTGCCTGCTCACGATGAACCACCACCCGCTGCACCTGGACGCCAACTACGCCGAGAAGACCACCCAGTTCGGTAAGAACGTGGTGGTTGGGAACTACGTCTACTCGATCCTGCTTGGCATGTCGGTCGCCGACATCTCGGGCAAGGCGATCGCCAACCTCGAGGTCGAGTCACTGCGCCACGTCGCGCCGACCTTCCACGGCGACACCCTGTACGGCGAGACGACGGTCCTGGACAAGTTCGAGTCGAAGTCCAAGGACGACCGAGGTGTCGTCTACGTCGAGACGATCGGCTACAACCAGGACGGCAAGGTCGTGTGCATCTTCCGCCGTAAGGTGATGGTGCCCAAGGACAGCTACCTGACCGAGCGTGGCGGTGAGCAGCCCGGCCGTCCGGTCCCGCAGCCCGACAAGAACTGGCCCGGCCCGAAGGCCGAGTGACCCCGTGAGCGAGCACGAGGGCCCCAGCGAGCTGTGGGTGATCCGCCACGGCGAGACCGAGTGGAGCCGCGACGGGCTGCACACCTCGCACACCGAGCTCGAGCTCACCCCCGAGGGTGAGGCCGTGGCGCGCCGGTTGGAGCAGCGGCT
>NZ_JAOPXI010000102.1 GCF_025965215.1 Marmoricola sp. | reverse complement strand
GAGGCGAACATCGCGAACGCCTCCATGGCCCGGAACTGCGCCAGGTCGACCTTGAGCGAACCGGTGACCTTCTTCATGGCCTTGGTCATCGCGGCGCCACCGACGCGCGAGACCGAGACGCCGACGTCGATGGCCGGGCGCTGGTTGGACGCGAACAGGTCGGACTGCAGGAAGATCTGACCGTCGGTGATCGAGATGACGTTGGTCGGGATGTACGCCGAGACGTCGTTAGCCTTGGTCTCGATGATCGGCAGACCCGTCATCGAGCCGTGGCCGAGGTCGTCGGAGAGCTTCGCGCAGCGCTCGAGCAGGCGGCTGTGCAGGTAGAAGACGTCACCCGGGTACGCCTCGCGGCCCGGCGGGCGACGCAGCAGCAGCGACACGGCGCGGTAGGCCTCGGCCTGCTTGGTCAGGTCGTCGAACACGATCAGGACGTGCTTGCCGGCGTACATCCAGTGCTGGCCGATGGCCGAGCCGGTGTACGGCGCCAGGTACTTGAAGCCGGCACTGTCCGAGGCAGGCGACGCGACGATGGTCGTGTACTCCAGCGAGCCGGCCTCGTCGAGGGCGGCGCGGACCGACGCGATCGTCGAGCCCTTCTGGCCGATCGCCACGTAGATGCAGCGCACCTGCTTGTCCGGGTCGCCGGACTCCCAGTTCTGCTTCTGGTTGATGATCGTGTCGATCGCGATGGTGGTCTTGCCGGTCGCGCGGTCGCCGATGATCAGCTGGCGCTGACCACGACCGATCGGCGTCATCGCGTCGATGGCCTTGATGCCGGTCGCGAGCGGCTCGTGCACCGACTTGCGCTGGACCACCGAGGGCGCCTGGAGCTCGAGCGCGCGCTGGCCCTCGGAGGTGATGTCGCCGAGACCGTCGATCGGCGTGCCCAGCGGGTCGACGACGCGACCCAGGAAGGCGTCACCCACCGGCACCGAGAGGATCTCGCCGGTGCGGCGTACGGTCTGGCCCTCTTCGATCTTGTCGAAGTCGCCCAGGATGACGACACCGATCTCGCGGGTGTCGAGGTTCAGGGCGATACCGAGGGTGCCGTCCTCGAACTTGAGCAGCTCGTTGGCCATCGCCGACGGAAGTCCGGTCACGCGTGCGATGCCGTCGCCGGCCTCGGCCACGGTGCCGACCTCTTCCGTGCTCGCCGTCTCCGGCTGGTAGTCGGCGACGTACTTCGCCAGGGCGTCGCGAATCTCTTCGGGACGAATCGAAAGGTCCGTCATCTTCCTGCCTACTCTCTTGCTGATGTCTGAGTTCGTGGGGTGAGGCTGGTGCCTCAGCCGGCGACGCGCCTGCGGGCGTCATCCAGGCGGCTGGAGATGCTGCCGTCGACCACGTGGTCGCCGATCTCCACGTGCACGCCACCGACCACTGACGGGTCGATGACCATGTTGAGGTGAACCGGGCGCTGCTGCGCGCCACCCAGGGCGGTCGACAGGCGGGTGGCCTGCTCGGCGGCCAGCGGACGTGCGACCCGGACCGTCGCCACCAGGCGGCTGCGAGCAGACGCGGCGGCACGGGTGTACTCGTCGATAGCGCCGATCACCGTGCGGTAGGTGCCCTTGACGGACTCCTCCGCGAGCCGGACGGTGGCCGTGGCCGCCTTCCCGCTCAGCAACGACCGGACGAGCGCCTGCTTGTCGGCCACCGAACGCGCCGGGTCCGACAGCGCGTCGCGCAGGTCGTGGTTCTCGGTCACCGTGCGACCGAAGGTGAACAGCTCGCCCTCGACGCGGTCGCCCTCGCCGGCCTTGTCGGCCGCCTTGACGATCGCCATCACACCGAGCTGGCCGAGGACGTCCGCCAGATCACCGCTACGACCCCAGCGAGTCGTGGTGGCGCTCGCGACCAGTGCCGTGGCCGCGGCGTCCAGGTGGGAGGCGAACACGTTGGTGGCCAGTGCCGACTTCGCCTCGGACGGCATCGTCGGGTCGGTCACCGCCCGGCGCAGCGCCGCCTGCCCGCGCAGCACCTCGGCGGCGGTGAGGAGCCCGTCACCGAGCGCAGCGCCGTCGGCGCCGTCGGCGAGGGCAGCATCCAGCTCGTCGGTCAGCCGAGCGAAGGATGCACCTGAGGAACCAAGCATCAGCTCACTCCACTGGTCGCGTCGAGCTCGGCGAGGAAGCGGTCCACGACCCGGCTTTGGCGTGCCTCGTCATCGAGGGACTCCCCGACGATCCGGCCGGCGAGCTCGGTGGCGATGGTGCCCACCTCGCTGCGCAGCGAGGTGACCGCGTGCTGCCGGTCGGCCTCGATCTGGGCACGGGCATGCTCGACGATCCGCGCTGCTTCGGCCTGGGCCTGCTCGCGCATCTCGATGACGATCGCCGCACCCTGCTCGCGCGCGTCCTCACGGATGCGTGCTGCCTCGTGCCGGGCGTTCTCGATCTGCGCCCGGAACTCGTCGGCCGCCGACGTCGCCTCTTCCTTGGCCTCGTCGAGGTCCGCGAACTGCTTGCGGATCGCGTCCTGGCGGGCAGTCATCGCCTTGTTGATCGGCGGGACGATGTACCGCGCGATGATGAAGAACATGATCGCGAACGCGGTCAGCTCGACGAAGAACGTGCCGTTCGGTACGAGGAAGTTGCTCTCGAGGGGTGTCATCTACCCAATTCCTGTCTGGTGGACGAACAGTGGGTCACTTGCCGCCGAGGACGAAGACGAACAGCGCCA
>NZ_JAOPXI010000110.1 GCF_025965215.1 Marmoricola sp. | reverse complement strand
CCCGAGGTCAAGAAGCAGGCGGGCATCTCGATGCTGCTCTTCCCGATGGACTCACCGGGGGTGACGCTGCGACCGATCGAGCTGCTCGACGGCACCTTCGAGGTCAACGAGGTGTTCTTCGACAACGTCCGCGTGCCCGGCGAGAACCTGGTCGGCGAGGTCAACCAGGGCTGGACCCAGGCGAAGTTCCTGCTCGGCAACGAGCGGGTGGGTGTCGCGCCTGTCGGCGCCACCAAGCGCGCGCTCGCCACCGCCAAGGACCACGCCATCGAGACCGGGGCGCTGGGCGACCCGCTGACCGCAGCCCGGTTCGTCGAGCTCGAGAACGCGCTTCTGGCCCTCGAGCTCACCGCGCTGCGCGTCGTGGCGAACTCCTCGGACGGCAAGCCGCACCCGGCCTCCTCCGTGCTCAAGCTCAAGGGCTCCGAGCTCCAGCAGGAGGTCACCGAGCTGCTGGTCGATCTGGCCGGGCCGCTCTCGCTCGCCTCCGGCTCGACGACCGTGCCCGAGTGGGCGGCGCACACCGTGCCCACGTACCTGAACTTCCGCAAGGCCTCGATCTACGGCGGATCCAACGAGATCCAGCGCCAGATCATCGCCGGCACGATCCTGGGACTGTGAGGAGCCGAGATGGACTTCGAACTCGATGACGAGCAGACCGCCCTGCGCGACGCTGTGCGTGGCCTGCTGAAGGGCTATGACCCGGCCACGAACTCCGAGCATCGGCGCAAGGTCACCGCGACCGACCCCGGGTACGACGAAGCCCTGTGGGCGCGACTGGCCGAGATGGGCCTGCTCGGCCTGCCGTTCGCCGAGGCCGACGGCGGCATGGGGGCCGGGCCGATCGAGGTCGCCCTGGTGGCCGAGGAGATCGGCCGGGTCCTGGCGCCGGAGCCGTACGTCGCCGCGGTGGCGCTGGCCGGCGGGGTCGTCGCGGCCCTGGGCAGTGACGAGCAGCGGGCCCAGATCCTGGGCGAGGTGTCCTCGGGCGACCGGTTGCTCGCGTTCGCCTCGGGCGAGGTCGCCGAACCGGTGATCCAGGGCGCCCGCGCGGACACCATCGTCTGGGAGGTCGACGGCGAGGTGTTCCTGGTCGACCGGCCCGCGGGCGTGACGGCGTACCGGACCCACGAGGGCGGCCGCGCGGCACGCCTGGAGTTCGACCGGTCAGCAGCCACACCGCTCGGGTCCGGCGGCGACGCCGGCGAGGCACTCGCGGCAGTCGTGGCCCGAGCGCGGATCGTGGCCTGCCACGAGGCTCTCGGGGCGATGGACACCGCGCTGCGACTGACGACGTCGTACCTGACCACCCGGCAGCAGTTCGGGGTCACCCTCAACCGTTTCCAGGCGCTCACCTTCCGGGCCGCCGACATGTACACCGACCTCGAGCTGACCCGCAGCATCGTCACCTGGGCGACGCTGGTGGCCGCGGACGGCGACGCCGACGCACTCCAGGACGCTTCGGCCCGCGCCAAGTTGCAGACCGTGCGGGCAGCGCGCCGCATCGGACAGGAGGCGATCCAGCTGCACGGGGGTATCGGGGTCACCGACGAGTTCTCGATCGGCCACTTCACCTCACGGCTGACGGCGCTGAGCCACTGGCTGGGGGACGCCCGCGACCAGGTCACGGCACTCTCGGCCGGGATCGGTGACCACGGCGTCCTGGACCCGTTGGACTGACTGAACTCACCGGGTTTCGACAAGCTCAACCACCGTGGTTTCCCTACGGTCGTCGAGCTTGCCGAGAGGCGCTGACAGTCGCGCTCAGCCGGACTCGATCACCAGGTTCGCCATGTCCACCAGCGGTCGATAGCCGAGGCGCTCGTAGACCCCGTTCGACGTCGCGTTCTCGCTGTCGGTGAACAGGCACACGCGCGCACCCTCGTCGAGGAGGCGCCGGGAGATCTCGGCCACCGCAGCCGCGGCGTACCCGTGTCCACGGTGCTCGGCCGGGGTGTAGACCGGGCCAACCCGCGCCACTCCGAAGCTCGTCGGGTTGTAGCCGGTCACGTGCACCGGCGCCCCGTCCTCGTCCTCCCAGATCCAGATGTCCCCGGCGTCGATCCGGTGCCCGACGCTGTCGTGGGTCTCGATCGGCGGCGGGTGCGGGTCGTGCCGCCCGGCCTGGGCGGCAGCGTCGACGCTGAACGCGACGAACCAGCGGTGCACCAGGTCCTGGTCCTCGGCAACGGCCACCCGCAAGCGGCCGGCAGGCCGGGCAGGAGGAACCAGCTGCCCCAGCTCCTCGAGCCGCATCTGCTCGGCCCGGCGAACCATGCCACCGGTTGCGGCCGCGTACGTGTCGGCGAAGACCTGGACCGCCGGCACGGCACCGTTGACCGTCGAGACCGGCTCGCTGCGCCCGTGCAGGACCAGGGCCAGGTCGCGTGCGGCCTCGATCGGCATCGCCAGCAGGTACGGCGGGAACGGCGGGAACGGCGCGGTCCGCATGGCCGCGCCGACGACCTCCCCGGCCTGATCTCGGACGACCAGCCACCAGGACGCGATGCCCGCCTCAGCCGGAATGCCGCCCGTCCCGTCGCGCATCATCCGGCCTGCGACGCTGGCCACGACCGTGCTCTCGACCGGCCGGGCCGCGAGCAGGTCACCGGCTGCGGCCAGGAAGTCGGTCGGTGAGGGATGGAACTCGAGCAGGTAGGTCACGCCCCGAGGTTAACCAGCGATTCCACGGTCCCGAACTGGTTTTCTCGGGTCCACGACGCGCCCGTAGCATGACGCCCATGACCGACACCCAGCACCAGCCCGCGATCCCGACGACCGCAGCGCCTGCCGCGGTCGTCGTACCGGACAAGCCGGCGCTGGAAGGTCTCGAAGAGACCTGGGCGGCGACGTGGAAGACCGACGACACCTACGCGTTCGACCGCTCCCGACCGCGGGCCGAGGTCTACTCGATCGACACTCCCCCGCCGACGGTGTCGGGCAGCCTGCACGTCGGACACGTGTTCTCCTACACCCACACCGACCTGATCGCCCGTTACCAGCGGATGCAGGGCAAGTCGGTCTTCTACCCGATGGGCTGGGACGACAACGGGCTGCCGACCGAGCGCCGGGTCCAGAACTACTACGGGGTCCGCTGCGACCCCTCGCTGCCCTACGACGTCGACTTCACGCCGCCGGCGAACCCGGACCCGAAGAAGCAGATCCCGATCTCGCGGCCGAACTTCGTCGCGCTGTGCGAGGAGCTCGTCAAGCAGGACGAGGCTGTCTTCGAGTCGCTCTGGCGCACGCTGGGCCTCTCGGTCGACTGGAAGCAGCACTACACGACGATCGGCAAGAAGGCCCAGACGGTCAGCCAGCGTGCGTTCCTGCGCAACTTCGCACGCGGCGAGGCTTACCTCCAGGAAGCCCCGACGCTCTGGGACGTGACGTTCCAGACCGCTGTGGCCCAGGCCGAGCTGGAAGCCCGGGAATACGCGGGTGCCTATCACCGGGTCGCGTTCCACCGGCCCGACGGCAGTCCTCTCTACATCGAGACCACCCGCCCCGAGCTCATCCCAGCCGTAGTGGCCCTGATCGCGCACCCGGACGACGAGCGCTACCAGCCGCTGTTCGGTACGACGGTCACCTCCCCGGTCTTCGGCGTCGAGGTGCCGGTCGTGGCGCACGAGGCGGCCGAGCCCGACAAGGGCGCGGGCATCGCGATGTGCTGCACCTTCGGTGACCTGACCGACGTCCAGTGGTGGCGCGAGCTCCAGCTCCCGGTCCGCGCTGTCATCGGTCGCGACGGCCGGCTGCTGCGCGAGACGCCCGAGTGGCTCGCTGCTCCCCGGGCGGCCGAGGCCTACGCGGACCTCGCGGGCAAGACCACCTTCAGCGCGCGCGAGGAGATGGTCGCCAAGCTGCGCCAGTCCGGCGACCTGGACGGTGAGCCGAAGCCGACCCAGCGGGTGGCGAACTTCTACGAGAAGGGCGACAAGCCGCTCGAGATCGTGGCGACGCGCCAGTGGTACCTCCGCAACGGCGGACGCGATGCCGAACTGCGCGACGAGCTGATAGAGGACGGCAACGCGATCACCTGGGTGCCGGCGCACATGAAGCACCGCTACGACAACTGGGTCAGCGGCCTGAACGGCGACTGGCTGATCTCGCGCCAGCGGTTCTTCGGCATCCCGTTCCCGGTCTGGTACCCGCTGGACGCCGACGGCGAACCGGACTACGACCACCCGCTGATGCCGCGCGAGGCCGCGCTGCCGGTCGACCCCTCGACCGATGCGCCCGAGGGCTACTCCGAGAGCCAGCGCGGCCTCCCGAACGGCTTCCTCGGTGACCCCGTCGTGATGGACACCTGGGCGACGTCATCGCTGACCCCGCAGATCGCCTGCGGCTGGGAGAGCGACGCCGACCTGTTCGAGCGCACCTTCCCGATGGACCTGTGCACCCAGGGCCACGACATCATCCGGACGTGGCTGTTCTCCCGCGTCGTACGGGCGCACCACGAGAACGGCGTCGTCCCGTGGTCGCACGCGATGATGTCGGGCTTCGTGATGGACCCGGACCGCAAGAAGATGTCGAAGTCCAAGGGCAACGTCGTCGTGCCCACCGACATCCTGGAGAAGTTCGGCGCCGACGCCGTGCGCTGGCGGGCCGCGATGGCCCGGCCGGGACTGGACTCGCCGTTCGACGAGGCCCAGATGAAGGTCGGGCGCCGACTGGCCATGAAGGTTCTCAACGCGTCGAAGTTCGTCCTCGGCGGCTTCGGCGAGACCGCGACGGACCCCGAGATCGTGACCGAGGCCATCGACCGCGCCCTGCTCGCCGGCCTCGGCACGGTCATCACCCGGTCGACCCAGGCCTTCGAGGCCTACGACTACACGACCGCCCTGGAGAGCATCGAGAAGTTCTTCTGGGAGTTCTGCGACGACTACCTCGAGCTGGTCAAGGAGCGTGCGTACGCCGAGAACGGCGGAGCCGACACTGCCTCGGCTCGAGCGACGCTGCTGATCGCGCTCGACATCCAGCTCCGCCTGCTGGCCCCGTTCCTGCCTTATGTGACCGAAGAGGTCTGGTCCTGGTGGCGCTCTGCCGTTTCCGGGGGAGGCTCTGTCCACCACGCAGCGTGGCCGACGACCGACGACCTGGCGTCGGTGACCCCGGGAGATCCGGCGATGGTCGGCGCGGTTGCCTCCGCCCTCGGCGGCATCCGGGCCGCGAAGTCCCAGGCCAAGGTCTCGATGCGCGCCGAGCTCTCCCGGGTCGAGATCTCAGGCCCGGCCGCCCTGGTCGCCGCCGCTGAGGCCGCGGCCGCGGACCTGCGCAAGGTCGGCAAGATCATCGGCGAGCTGGTGTTCACCGCCAACGCCACGACCGAGCTCAGCGTTGTCGCCGAGCTCGCTCCCGTTGAGACCGTCGACTGAGACTGCGCGCCCATCACCCGGTGTCGACACGCGCTTTGCGCGACGTCGTACCTCAGTCGCGGGCGCTGCTCAACCTCGCGTCGACCAAGTCCGCTGACGCGTCCTTGCTACGCGGACTTCTTGGCCTTCTTCTCCGGCTCGCGCGGGATCAGGGTCGGGTTGACGTTGTCGGAGACGACCTCGCCGGTGACGACCACCTTGCCGATGTCCTCTCGGGACGGGACGTCGTACATGACGTTGAGCAGGACCTCTTCGATGATCGCGCGCAGCCCGCGGGCGCCGGTGCCGCGCTCCATCGCCTTGTCGGCGATCGCGGTGATGGCGTCATCGGTGAACTCGAGCTCGACACCGTCGATGTCGAAGAGCTTCTGGTACTGCTTGATCAGCGCGTTGCGCGGCTCGACGAGGATCTGGACCAGGGCCGCGTTGTCGAGCTTGTTGACGCTCGCGATCAGCGGCAGCCGGCCGATGAACTCGGGGATCAGGCCGAACTTGACCAGGTCCTCAGGCCGCACCTGGGCGAACATCGCGTCGGCCTCGAGCTCCTTGGACGCGCGGATCTCCGCGGTGAAGCCGAGGGTCTTCCTGCCCACGCGCTGCTCGACGATGTGCTCCAGACCGGCGAACGCGCCGCCGACGATGAACAGGATGTTCGTCGTGTCGATCTGGATGAACTCCTGGTGCGGGTGCTTGCGGCCACCCTGCGGCGGGACGGAGGCGGTGGTCCCCTCGAGGATCTTCAGCAGAGCCTGCTGGACACCCTCGCCCGAGACGTCGCGCGTGATCGACGGGTTCTCGGCCTTGCGGGCCACCTTGTCGATCTCGTCGATGTAGATGATCCCGGTCTCGGCCTTCTTGACGTCGTAGTCGGCGGCCTGGATCAGCTTGAGCAGGATGTTCTCGACGT
>NZ_JAOPXI010000109.1 GCF_025965215.1 Marmoricola sp. | reverse complement strand
TCTGGTCAGCGACCACGGCCATGGCACCGACGAACCCGAGATACTGGATCGGCAGGAACAGGAAGGTGATCCAGCGGTAGTACTTGTCCTTCTCGAGGGCCTCGATGGCGTCGTCCGGCGGGTTGGCCTTGTCCAGGCCGACGATGAGGTCGAAGGCTGGTACGACGCCGAGCACGATGATCGGGCCGATCCAGAGGAACGCGCCCCAGCCGCTGACGATGTACGCGCCGGCGGCCACGAAGGCCAGGCTGGGGACGACGAGTCCGATCAGCCACAGGTAACGCTTGTTGTCCTTCCAGGCCTCGGTCGAGTCCTCGGAAACAGTCGAGTTGGCGATGCTGTCCGCTGCCACCGTGCTCTCCTTCTGCCTGGGGCCATGCCGGGTAGGTGCATGAACCACTTGACAAGAAGGTAGTGAATGTAAAGGGGTTTGACAAGACCCTAGGACTTGTAAACTTTCATGGCCCGGGTCACACCGATCGCGGGCGCCCGAACTCCCCGGCGAAGACGAACTCCGCCAGCGGCTTGCGCTGCCGTGGCTTCTCCTCGCGCTCACGCAGCCCAGAATCGGCAACCGCCCGCTGGTCCGGCGAGGCGTAGCGCCCGATCGCGATCCCGGTGGTCACCGCCCACGAAGCCGGTACGCCGAATGCCCTCGCGACCGCGTCGTGGTCGAAGCCGGCGAACTGGTGCACGCGCAGCCCCATCGACTCGGCCTGGACGGTCAGGTGCGCGACCGCCTGGCCGAGGTCGTAGGCCGCGTAGTCGCTGAACGTCAGCGACGGGTCCTCGTCGTCGCCGATGCGATGAAGCGAGACCAGCACCACGCTGGCGGTCGGCACCCACCCGGAGTTGCCGCGGCTCAGCGTCGCCACGAACTTCCGGTGCGCCTCGTCGCCCCGCTTGGTGACCAGGAAGGCCCACGGCTGGGAGTTGCCGGCGCTCGGCGCCCACCGGGCGGCCTCGAGCAGCCGGATGAGGTCGTCCTCGGAGACCTGGTAGCCCGGGTCGAAGAGACGGGTGCTCCAGCGCTCACGCAGGAAGGGATGAATCTCTGGAGTGATCTCTCTGCTGATCTCTGGGGTCGGGGTCACGTTCGCCACAACGCCAGTCTGTCCTGACTCCTTCCCCGCTCGGTAGGTTGGGTCCATGAGCGATGTCGTCGTCACCGACAACCCCGAGAAGTCCCGCTACGAGGCGCACATCAACGGCGAGCTCGCCGGATTCGCCGACTACGAGCTGCACCCGACCTCCATTGTCTTCACCCACACCGAGGTCGACCCCGCGTTCGAAGGTCATGGTGTGGGATCGGCGATCATCCGCACCTCGCTCGACGAGATCCGTGCCAAGGGAGAGCGTGACGTCGTACCGGTCTGCCCGTTCTACCGCGGCTGGATCGAGAAGCACCCCGACTACGCCGACCTCGTGCACCACCGCGCCGAGGGGACCCCATGAGCTTCACACCTGCCGACCTGCCCGACCTGAGCGGCAAGACCGCTGTCGTGACCGGCGGCAACTCCGGGATCGGCTTCCACACCGCCAAGGAGCTGGCCGCCCACGGCGCCTCGGTGGTCATCGCCTGCCGCAACACGACCGCGGGTGCCGAGGCTGCCGGCCAGATGAGTGGTTCTGTCCGCGTCGAGACCCTCGACCTGGCCTCGCAGGCGTCGGTGCGTGCATTCGCCGAGCGCTGGGACGGCCCGCTGGACCTGCTGGTCAACAACGCCGGCGTCATGAACCCGCCGAAGTACCGGGAGACCGAGGACGGCCACGAGCTGATGTTCGGGACCAACCACCTCGGCCACTTCGCGCTGACCGGACGGCTGCTGCCTGCGCTCGCGGAGTCCCCGGCCCCGCGGGTCGTGACCGTCGCCTCGATCGCCCACTTCGGCGGGACCGACGCGGTCCTGGACGCGAACCCGCCCGAGCACTACAAGCCGGAGCCGTACTACGGCAACAGCAAGCTCGCCAACGTGCTCTTCGCCCGGGAGCTGCACCGCCGGATCGGCGAGGCCGGCAGCACGCTTGTCTCGACGGCTTCGCACCCGGGCATCTCGGTCACCGGGCTGGTCGCCGACCCCAACGGGATGGGCGCCAACAGGCTCATCGGTACGGTCGCCCCACTGTTGATGCCGCTGATCTTCCAGTCCGCAGCCAAGGGCGCGAACCCGTCACTGCTGGCAGCCACCCTCGCGGCTCCCGGTTCCTACAGCGGTCCGACCGGTTTCCGCGAGACCCGCGGGCCGGTCGGCGACGCCAAGCTGAGCACGTACGCGATGGACTGCGAGCTCGCGAAGAAGCTGTGGGCGCTGAGCGAGGAGAAGACCGGAGTCTCCTTCACGCTCTGATCCTCAGCCCGGGTGCGCCGCGGACCCTGCGTCGAAATGCGCCACGACGAATTCGCAGACGATGCCGAGCGTGATGAGAAGCAGGCCGATCCCGAGTCCAATTGCCATGGTGAGCTCCTGGCGGACAGTGCACGGGAAAACCCGTGACGGCTTCTTCCACTGTGCTCCCCGGCCTGCCCGGAACCCGTGATTGCGCGCCCGTACGGACCTGGCGTGTCGCCGAAGCCGTCGGTCCTCAGACAGATACCTGAGGCTTGGTAGGCGCTTCGGCGTGCAGCACCGAGGGCTTGATCCGCAGCGCCCGCGCCACCCAGTCGGGCAGGTACCAGTTCCACTGCCCGAACAACGAGACCAGCGACGGCACGAGCAACGACCGCACGATCGTCGCGTCCAGCAGGATGCCGAAGCCGAGCGCGGTGGCCAGCACCTTCAGGTCCGTGCCGGGCCCCGATGCCAGGGCGGCGAAGGCCAGGAAGAGGATCAGCGCCGCGCTGGTGACCAGTCGCCCGGTCCGGCCGATGCCCTCGATGACGGCCTCGTTCGTGGAGTGCCCCGCGTCGTACTCCTCGCGGATCCGGGCCAGGATGAACACCTCGTAGTCCATCGAGAGTCCGAACAGGAACGCGAAGACCATCAGCGGCACCCAGAACGTGACAGCTCCGGTCTGGGTGATGCCGAACAGCGACTCCGACCCGTGCCCCTCCTGCCAGAACAGCACCATCGCGCCGTACACGGCACTGAGCGAGATCAGGTTGAGGATGACCGCCTTGAGCGGCAGCAGCAGCGACCTGAACGCGCGCACCAGCAGGATGAAGGTGAGCAGGGCGATCAGTCCGAGCATCAGCGGGAAGTTCCCGTAGACCGCGTGCAGGAAGTCGACCTGGTCCATCCCCAGCCCGGCGACCCCGATGACGCCCGGCACGCTCGCGGCTTTGGCCTTGACGTCCTTGACCACCTGCACGCTCTTCGAGTTCACGGTCTCCGCGGACGGGATCAGGATGACGACGGTCTCGTTGCCGACGTTGCTCGTGGGTCCGTTCGACACCAGCGCGTGCTCGACCCCGGGCACCGTAGCCAGTGCGGCTGCCACCGCATGAGCCTTGTCGGTCTGGGCCAGCACCTCGATCGGAGTGAGCGCCCCGGTGGTCACCCCGCCGTGCTTGAGCACCAGCAGGGCATCGCGCGCCGCACCGTTCTTGGCGAGCGAGTCGGACGAGGCAGCACCGATCTTGATGCCGGTGAACGCGGCGAACAGCAGCCCGAGGACGACGAAGGCCGCGGCGGCAGCGATCCACCGCCGGCGTACGACCAGGCGCGCCCACCGGCTCCAGCCCGCGCTGGCCGTGTTCTCGTGCCGGATCTTCGGCCAGTCGACCTTCGGCCCGATGCTTCCGAGGATCGCGGGCGTGAGGGAGAGCGTCACCGCCACGCTGGCGAACGGGATCAGCGCGCCGCCCATCCCGATGCTGCGCATGAACGGGACCGGCAGCACGATCAGGGCCAGCAGGCCGATCGCCACGGTAAGACCGCTGAACATGACCGCCCGCCCGGCGGTCGCCATCGCGGCAACGACCGCGTCGTGGTTCTCCCTGCCGTGATCACGTTCCTCGCGCCAGCGCGTCACCAGGATCAGCGAGTAGTCGATGGCCACGCCGAGGCCGACCAGTGCCACCAGGAACTGGACGATGAACGAGACGTCCGTGGCGTAGGTCAGCGGGAGAAGCAACAGGAAGGTGGTCATGATCGAGACACCCGCGATCACCAGCGGCAGGAACGCCAGCAGCGACGCGAACACGAAGGCCAGGACGGCCAGAGCTCCGGCAGCCCCGATCAGGGTCTCCACCAGGACCCCCGGACCGGACTGGTCGTTGCCGAGCGCGAGGGCATCCATCCCGGTGACCCCGACGGTGGCGTTCAGCGGTGCGGCAGCTGCCGTGAGCGCCGTCCGCATCGGGGTCACGGGCGGCCTGTCGCCCTGGGAGTGCGGGAACGGATAGAAGACCATCGCGTACGCCGTTCGGCCGTCCTTGGTGCGGAACGCCGGATCGCCGGTGTTGGCCTCGTCGATGACGCGGGTGTTCGCGACCGTGGCCACGACCGAGTCGAACGCCTTGCCGATCGCATCGGAATGGCTGCTCACCTGCTCGCCGGCTGGCAGGGTCACCGAGATCAGCATCGGCTGTGTCTTGCCGCCGTCGTGGAACGCCTGGACGATCTTGGCGGCAGCTTCGGTGCCCGGCTGGCCGGGCAGCGAGAAGTCGATGGTGAGCCGGTTGGTAGTCGTCCCGGCAGCGGCACCTCCGCCCACGGCGATCACGACCCAGAACAGGGCCACCCACAGTCGGTGTCGCAGAACGAACTCGGCCCAGCGTTCCATCACGGCTCCCGGTACGTCGGTCGGGCTGTCGGTCAGAGGGACCGCTGCTGCAGGATCGCAACCCCCGGTCCGCTCAGATCATCGCAGGCGACCTTGCGTCCCGTCATCGCCATTAACAGCGACAACATCGGCCCGCTGACCTCCTCTCCCTCGCCATGCGACCAGTCGCTGTCGGTCGACCTCAAGGCCAGGCCCGCTATCCGGCTCTTGGTGCCGATCAGCGCGTTCGAGCCCTTGTAGAAGTCGGCGACCTGCCGGACAGCGTCGGCGTCGTAGGCGTGCGTGATGCCGAGCGGGCGGCGTACGTCCTCGGCGTGCACGATCGCCTCGCCGAGCCACGACGCCTTCGGGCCGGGAGGCGAGGACGTCGAGGTCTGGATGGCCCGGAAGTTCGCCAGGGTGCCGGCGTCGTCGTCACCGAGGTGTTTGCCGATCTGGGCGGTCGCGAACCTGTCGAAGTTGAACCCCGCCCTCGCGAAGCTGGCGAGGAACGTCACCGGGGTCAGCGTGCCGGTCCCGGTCATGTGCGCGACCGTCTGCGCGACGGTCCAGTTCTGGCACAGCGACTTCGTCGCCCACTGGTCGGCGGTGAGGCTGGTCAGGTCATCGGCAAGCGCGCCGCGTTCAGCGGCAACCGTGGTCCAGATGTCGTTCATGGGGGTGTCCTTCGGGCTGGGATGTCGCTGGATGATCGCTGGGTCGTCGATGCGACGGCGCGACCGCTCGATCGTTACGTGCTCCGAATCACGGCGCAAGGCCCCGCGGGGTTCAGTCCAGGTTGTCCCGCGCCCACAGCGCGGCGCTGGTGCGGTCGGCAACCCCGATCCGCCGGAAGACGTTGCCGACATGGACCTTCACCGTCCGCTCCGTGATACCGAGGCGACGGGCGATCTGCTTGTTCGCCAGCCCTTGGGCAACCAGCCCGAGAACCTCACGCTCGCGGGTGCTCAGACCGGCTCCCGGGGCAGGCATACGGCTCGGCAACAGGGCACCGGCGACCCGCGGATCGATCGGGGCATGCCCAACGGCTGCTGCGCGGATCGCCGCCAGCACCTCGCCGGGCTCGGAGTCCTTCAACAGGTAGCCCACGGCACCGGCACCGAGTGCCTCGGTGACCCGGTCGCGCTCGGCGTACGAGGTCAGCATCACCACGGCACCGGCGAAACCGGAGCCCAGCAGCCGTCGGGTCGCCGTCACCCCGTCCATGCCCGGCATCGAGATGTCCATCAGCACGACGTCGGGGACGGTGTCGGCAGCCACGGCGAGCGCCGCCTCTCCGTCCGCTGCCTCGCCGACGACGCTGAGGTCGTCGGTCGCCGAGAGCAGGCTCGAGAGCCCGGCACGCACGACCGGATGGTCATCGACGAGCAACACCCTGATCAGGCTCATGGCAGCGTCAACCTCCAGGTGCACCCGGCACCAGGAGCCGAGGAGACCGCGAGATGGGCTCCTGCCCGACCGGCCAGGTCGGCGAGGACCCGCAGACCGAAATGCCCCTCAGCAGGACTGGCCAGCGCGCCAACCGCATCGAAGCCGATCCCGTCGTCGGCCACCTCGACGACCGTTCCGTCCTCGCCCTGGATCAGGCTGACCCGGACGTTCGCGGCCGATGAGTGCCGACGCACGTTCGCCACGCACTCGTGCACGATCCGGAAGACAAGACGGTCGGCCTCGGTGCCGAGCTGCGGGTCGGCCGCGGGCAGATCGAGGTGGACCGCGATCTCGCGCGAGCGCAGCGTGGTGGCGAGGTCGCGCAGCACCTCCAGGAGACCCGCCGACTCGAGGGTCTCGGGATAGATGTCGACCAACAGGGTCCGCAATCCACCGATGCTGTCGCGCAGCGTCGTCGCGGTCGCGCGCAGATCCGCGGTGAGCTGGTCATCACCGATCACCTCGGCACGGTTGGCCGCACCACTCAGCGCGAACGAGGCACCGGCGAGCTCCTGGACGACTCCGTCGTGCAGGGTCGCCGCGATCCGTTGGCGCTCGTCGGCCGAGGCATCGACGGCACGTTGCAGCAATGCCTCGCGCTGGCGCTGTACCGCCCGGACGCGCGTCAGAAGCCGCCACAGCAAGGGGATCAGCAGCGCCGTGAAGAGCAGCAAGCTGCTGATGGTGACCCCGGCGAACCCGCGCCAGAGCTGGCCCGCGCGCTGGTCGACCTCGGTGTAGGGCGAATAGGTCTCGAAGAGCAACGGGGTCCCGTTCGGTGTCCACACCGGGCGGTAGGCCTCGAGCAGGCGGCCCTGGCCTCGTTCGAACTGGTTCTCCGGCTTCGTCAGGTCGGTGACATCAGCGACGGTGCGCGGATGTGCGAACACGTCACGCTCCTCGGGATCCAGGGTGAAGGCGCGCCCCAGCAGCCGCGGCTCGTCGGAGTAGAGGATGGTTCCGTCCTCGGCCCACAACTTCACGCGGACTAGCGACGACGAGGCCATGTAGGGCCTCAGTGCCCGGCCGACCGCGGCCACCGAGACAGGGTCCTGGCGCACGATCCCGTTCTCCAGGGACGGCTGCACCACGGCCTCCGCCAGCAGGTCGGCCCGGTTGGCCGCATCGTGCACCGCCTGGTGTGCGGCGAGGTTGCGGGCAGCCACCACGCCGAAGATGCTGACCAGCACCAGCACGACGAGTGCCCCCAGCCCGACCATGGCCAGGACCCGACGCGGCTTCTCGATCGCGGCAAGCTCGCGACGACCCTCGGAGACGACGATCCACGGCGCCAACCCGGGGTCGTCCCGGGTGGCGCCGTGCTGGTCACCGGCGGCGACGGCAGGCGGATCGTGGGTCATCACGTCCATTCTGGGCGCAGCAGCTGTCAGTGGTCGTCCGAACCGCTGCCGCCGCCCGTCCCGGACGCGGGGGCGGACCCACCGTCCGACCCGGATCCTGCGTCGTCACTCCCTCCGCCGTGACCACTCCCCGAGCCCGACCCATGATGGTCGTCGCCCGGTTCGCTGTGCTGTGTCGCGTCGTCACCCGGCTCGACCGCCTGGCCGTCGTCATCGCCGGGGTCGACCTGCTGACCGTCGTCGCTCGGCTCCGCGTGCGGCGTGCTCCCGTCGACCGGCTCCGCGTTCGGGGTACGGTCGTCGCCCGGTCCGGCAGGTTCCCGATGGTCCACGGCCTTCGGTACGGCGGACGGCGACGGCGTGACGATCCGGGCCTGAGCCGGAATCCGGATCGGCACGTCCCGCGTGAACGACGCGTTGCCGACCATGCCGAACGCGGCCGGCACGCCGGCGAGCACCAGCGCTGCAGCGGCCACCAGGTACTTGATCATCGAACAGTCCTCTCCTTGACTTCCCTGACCATCGCCCCGGACCAGCCCCGGACGCCATCGGACCTTGGTCCTAGTACCGCGCCGGGACCAGGCCCGGTACTTCTGGTCACGAGCCCGGTACCTCAGGCGGAGGCCCCCCGATCTCGGCCCGACAAGGCTGGGCGCATGACCACGCTCGATCGCCCCGTGTCCGCCGTGTCCTTGGTCGACGTCGGTCGACTGCTCATCGCTCCGGTCACGGCCGGCGCGGCACTGGGCGTCGGCGACCTCGTCGTGATGACGCACGTCGCCTACCCGTGGGCGAATCTCGCGAACTCCAGCGCGGTCTGGGCGATCGGCGCGTTCCTGCTCGGCGCGGTCATGCGCACCGATCCTCTTCGGTCGGCCGTCGCCGGCGTGGTGATGATGGTGGTCGCCGTCGAGGCCTACTACGCCTACGCGGCGTTCCTGAACCTGGCCGGCGTCGCGACGATCTGGTCCCCGCACGCCCGGATGTGGATGCTCGCCGGGGTCCTAGCCGGGGTCGTGTTCGGGATCGCCGGGTCGTGGACGTCGGGGTACGTCTGGTGGCAGCGGGTCGTCGGCTCGGCCGCCGGGGCCGGCGTACTGATCGGGGAAGCACTGCTGACCTGGCGACACGTCGATCAGGCCTACGGGACGTTCCACGTCCAGATCGCGCAGACCGCCGGCCTCATGACCGTGCTCGGGATCGCGGTCCTGATCGGTACGTCGCGCCGGCTCTCCGTCCTCGTGCCCGCCGCGGTGACTGCCGTGCCGGCATCGCTGATCTGCGCGGCGGCGTTCTCGGCGGTCGGGATCGCGTACTGATCAGCCGAAGTGGGCGTCGAGGACCGTACGACCCAGGTGCAGCGCACGATCGATATCCGGCGGATCACCGATCACGATCGGCGTCCACTGCAGCCCGGCACCGACCTGGACCAGGACGTCGATGAGGTCGTCGGGGATCGGGAGCTGGCTGCCGGGCAGGTTGGCCTCGAGCACCGCGATCACGCCGGCGCGGATCCGGTTCTGGACGATGCCACGCGGCGACACCAGGATCCGTAGCGCCAGCGCCGGTTCGCGCACAGCGAAGTCCCGAAGCGGTGCGAACCCGGCGGTACGGAGCATGAACGCGCGGATCGCGTCGAAGGCGCCGTCGATGCCTGCCCCGGAGACCTCGGCAGCGATCGCCGCGAACAGCTCGTCGGTGATGGAGGCGAACAGCTTGGCGATCAGCTGCTCCCGGTCGCCGACCCAGCGATAGAGCGTCGTACGGCCGACACCGAGTGCGGTGGCGAGGGTCTGCATGTCGATCCGGTCGCCCTGCTCGAACTGCAGCCGGGCGAACCGCAGCGCGTGCTCACGGGTCGCCCGCTCGAGCTGCGGCAGTGATGCGGGGCCAGGGATCGGCACGGACATCGACGCGGTCATGGTAGAGATCCTACCCAGAATGGAACGTTCTCAACTAATGTCCGAGGTGGAACATCTTGTTCATATGTTCCGCCTCTGTTACGGTCCCGGCATGGCCCCACGCCCGACCTCGCGCGCGCTGCTGGCCTGCGCGCTCGCCCTCGCCGCCGGGCTGATCACGACCCTGACGCTCTCTCCGGGAACCGCTGTCGCGGCAGACCCGGCCCGCTCGCGCTCGTGCGGCTGGGTCTTGGAGCCGAGCGCGGACCGCGAGAACATCCTCTTCCCGGACCTGGCGACCCGGTACCTCGGCGCAGCGATCCCGGTCCCGGTGGGCGGCTCGATCGAGCTCACCGGCCAGTTCCCGCATGCGCGCTACATGTCGTTGCAGACCTACAGCCTGTCGTTGCAGACGGCGAGCAACCTGCATGACGACCAGATCGACCCTGATCCCGGTTCGATCAACCCGTTCCGGATCGGCGCGGACCGGAACGCAACGAACCGCAGCTACACGGTGCGGATCGTCAACGGTCAGGCTCCGGCAACCGGTGGACCCGCGAACACGCTGTACAACAACAGCACCGACGGCACCAGGTACGGCATCGCCTTCGCCTACCGGATCTACCTGCCCGACCGCACGGCCGGACCGTTCGGCGGCGTACCGGCACCCGCGATCACCCTGGTGCTGGCCGACGGCACCAGGATTCCCCTGCCGACCTGCCCGGATCCGCTGCCCGACCTGATGTCCGTGACGGACCTGCTCGCGAGCCTCGGCCTCGCGCTTCCACTCCCGCCGCTGGGAGTGCTGGCTCCCGCAGTGCCCCACTTCATGCGCTACGTCAACGTGGCGCAGACCTACCTCACCGATCCAACCGAGAACCAGTTCACCTCCTCCACGCTCACCCCCGCGATCGCCGCCCTGACCGGTCAGCTGCCCGGCGGGCTCGGAGAGAACGTCGACAACAAGTACGTCTACGCCTACCTCTCGCAGGAGTGGGGCAGAGTCCTGCTGCTCAAGGCCAAGCTGCCCACGACACCACGGACCTACGACAGCGAGCCGGTCACCACCGGCGGCCAGCAGCTGCGCTACTGGTCCATGTGTACGGCGGACCGCACCACGCAGACCTACGGCTGCGTCGACGACGAGGACGTCCAGGTCGACAAGGACGGTTACGTGACGATCGCCATCTCGACCGCGGCGGACCGACCGGCGAACGCGACCGCCGCGTGCGGGGTCTCCTGGCTGCCGTGGGGCGCTGACCCCAAGGGCATCGCATACATGCGCAACATGCTCCCGGACCCGAGCTTCACCCACGCGGTGCAGAACGCCACCTTCGGGACCGAGAAGCAGACCCTGGGCGCCTACTACCCGGTGGGCACGTACTTCGCCACGCCACAGGCGTTCGAGCAGCAGCTCGGCTGCCACCCGAACGGCTAGCACGGCGGGCGAAGTGACTCGCCCGTAACAACCGACCGGTGCGATGGTGGCGACGTGCCCTCCACCGCGACTGCCTCCTCGTACTCGATCACGATGCGCCTGCACACGCCGCCGGACCAGGGCATCGTGGGCGCGGTCGCGACGGCGATCGCCGCCGCGGGCGGAGTGGTGACCGGCATCGACGTGGTCGAGTCCAGCCCCACCCGGCTGCGGCTGGACGTCACCTGCTCGGCGTCCGACGGGGACCACGCCCTCCTGCTCCAGCAGGCGGTCGCCGCGCTCGGGGGAGTCGAGGTACACAAGGTCAGCGACCGGACATTCCTGCTCCACCTCGGCGGCAAGATCGAGGTGACCTCCAAAGTCCCGCTCAAGACCCGCGACGACCTGTCGATGGCCTACACCCCCGGGGTCGGACGGGTGAGCATGGCGATCTACGAGCATCCCGAGGACGTCTCCCGACTGACGATCAAGGGGAACTCGGTCGCTGTCGTCACCGACGGATCAGCAGTCCTCGGTCTGGGCAACCTCGGTCCCGGAGCAGCACTGCCGGTGATGGAGGGCAAGGCGGCCCTGTTCAAGCGGTTCGCCAACATCGACGCCTGGCCGATCTGTCTGGCCTCCCAGGACACCGAGGAGATCATCAAGGCCGTCGAGATGATCGCCCCCGGGTTCGGTGGCATCAACCTGGAGGACATTGCGGCCCCGCGCTGCTTCGAGATCGAGCAGCGGCTCCGGGCCAGCCTGGACATCCCGGTCTTCCACGACGACCAGCACGGCACCGCCATCGTCGTCGTGGCAGCGCTGACCAACGCACTGCGGGTGGTCGAGAAGGAGATGACCCGGGCCAGGGTCGTCGTCGCGGGTGCCGGCGCGGCCGGGACCGCCATCGTCACGCTGCTGATCGCTGCCGGCGTCACCGATGTCGTCGTCTACGACCGGGCCGGGTGCCTGGTACCCGATCTGCCGAACCTGGGCCCGGCCCAGCAACAGCTCGCCGAGGTCACCAACCCGCGGCGCGTGACCGGTGGGCTGCACGAGGCGCTCCGGGGCGCCGACGTCTTCATCGGGGTCAGTGCTCCCGGCGTGCTGGACGCCGAGTGGATCCGCGACATGGCCGACCGGTCGATCGTCTTCGCCCTGGCCAACCCGGATCCCGAGGTTGACCCGGTCGAGGCAGCCAAGTACGCCGAGGTCGTGGCCAGCGGGCGCTCGGACTACCCGAACCAGATCAACAACGTCCTCGCGTTCCCCGGGGTGTTCCGGGGTCTGCTCGACGCCCGGGCCCGCGAGATCACAGTGGACATGCTGCTCCGCGCCGCCCGGGCGATCGCCGACGTCGTCCGCGACGAGGAGTTGAACCCGAGCTTCATCATCCCGTCGGTCTTCCACCCCGACGTGCCGGGCGCGGTGGCCGCTGCGGTCCGCGGCGACTGAGCAGGCCCGTTTCTTCAGGGGGCAACGCCAGGACCACGACCAGTCCGACAACCAGCCCGGTTGCTGCCGCGCGCATGTGCATCCTCACGACGGCACCGTAACGGCGGCCCGGGTCGGCCGTCCCGACAGAGCACGCCGGGAAAGACACAGGCCCCGGGCTACCGGGGCCTGTCTGATCACGTGCGCGAGGGGGGATTTGAACCCCCACGCCCTTTCGGACACTGGCACCTGAAGCCAGCGCGTCTGCCGTTCCGCCACTCGCGCGTGAAGCGGGACACAGGCTATCCCAAGCCGACGCGCCCGCCCAAACCGGGCGAGACGTCGGCTGAGTCCGGACCTATACGATCGTGGATGACACGCGGCATCCGACCGCGCGCGATCGGTCACGAGCAAAAGGGGGTACGGGCGTGAGTGGCCTCCAGCGCTTCGAGAACCGCCTCGAGCAGATGATCTCCGGCGTCTTCGCGCGTACCTTCCGCAGCGCGGTGCAGCCGGTCGAGATCTCGTCGGCGCTGGCCCGCGAGGCCGACAACTCGGCGCAGGT
>NZ_JAOPXI010000055.1 GCF_025965215.1 Marmoricola sp. | reverse complement strand
AACGCGGAACATCGCGGCGACCTCAGCAGGGGTCAACAGGGTTTCGGTTTCGGAGTTGTGCTGCATCTCGGGCCCCTCGTTTGGGTTGTTCAACTTCTTGGACGACACGTCGAGCATGACACTCTCGGCAAGTCGTGTAAAGCCGACCAAACGGACATTGCTTCTACGGTCTAGACCGGCCGACAAAACGGACACTCCGACCCGTAACCAGACGGCTCCGAGATCGTGCGTGCACGGAACGGACCCAGCGATCGCATCCGGATCAGTCGCGGGTGGACGAGTAGTCCGACCAGCGGTCGTCCTCGTCGCTCTCCGGCACGGGGGCGGAGGCCGGCGTACCGGGCTCTCCGTGCAACTCGTTGGCAAGTGCCCCGAAGTCCGTCTCATGGGTGCGGTACTTCAGATCACGCGCAACCTTGGTCTGCTTTGCCTTAGCTCGGCCGCGTCCCATCCGGGTCGACCCCCTCGCACACTTGGCCGGCGCTCAACGGCTGCCGGTCGGAATCATCATCTCGTGGGAGCAACCGTACCTGCCCAGGACACATTCCCGCACATGGGATCGCCTGTTGAAACCAAGTGTGTGGACAGGATCCGTCAGGCGTGGTCGCCGACGAGGCGGACGACACCTGCGTCGTCGGCTCCCGAGGCCCTCTCGACGGTCCCGGCGACCCAGGCCGGCAGATCGTGCTCGGCCAGGACGGTGATCGCAGCATCGGCCTCGTCGGCGGGCACCAGCGCGACCATCCCGACCCCGCAGTTGAGCGTCTTCTCCAGGTCGGCCCGCGCGACATCGCCGGTCTGCGCGACCAGCGAGAAGATCGCCGGGAGCGCCCACGTGCCCCGGTCGAGCGTGACCGTGACGTCCTCGGGCAGCACGCGCTCCAGGTTGGCGGCCAGTCCACCGCCGGTGATGTGCGACATCGCATGGGTGCCCGTACGCCGGGCCAGGTCCAGGCACGCCTTGGCATAGATCCGGGTCGGCTCGAGCAGCTCCTCGCCCAGCGTGCGACCGAGGTCGTCGACGTGCTCGTCCAGCGACCTCCCCGCCTGGTTCAGCAAGACGTGCCGCACCAGCGAGTAGCCGTTGGAGTGCAGGCCGCTGGACGCCATCGCGATCACCACGTCACCAGGCCGAACCAGCGGGGCACCGAGCAGGTTGGCCGCGTCGACCACGCCGGTGGCCGCTCCGGCGACGTCGTACTCGTCGGGGCCCAGCAGCCCCGGGTGCTCGGCGGTCTCGCCGCCGGAGAGTGCGCACCCGGCCTGGACGCAGGCCTCGGCGATGCCCTGCACGATCGCCGCGATGCGCTCGGGCACGACCTTGCCGGTGGCGATGTAGTCGGTCATGAACAGGGGCTCGGCACCACAGACGACGAGGTCGTCGACCACCATGCCGACCAGGTCGAAGCCGATGGTGTCGTGCTTGTCGAGCGCCTGGGCGATCGCCACCTTGGTGCCGACGCCGTCGGTCGACGTCGCCAGGACCGGACGGTGATAGGACTTCAGGGCACTGGCGTCGAACAGCCCTGCGAAGCCGCCGATGCCACCGAGCATCTCGGGCCGCCGGGCCTTCTCGATCCACACCTTCATCAGCTCGACGGCCTTGTCGCCGGCCTCGATCGAGACGCCGGCGGCTTCGTAAGTACTCATCATTTCCTTCGACGTTCAGGCGTCTCGGCAAGCTCGACGGCCGATGGTGGGGTCAGGGCCGGTCGAGGGCGTCCGTGGCGCCGCCACCGGAGAGCGAGGCAGCCAGGCCGTCGACATCCAGGGCGCGGTCGGGCACCAGGATCTCGGCCTCGAGCAGGTGCTTGCCGAGCAGCTCCGGCTCGGGCAGCTCGATCGGGTAGACGCCGTCGAAGCAGGCCCGGCACAGGTTCTCCGAGGGAACCGTGGTGGCCTCGACGAGGCTCTCCAGGGAGATGTAGGCCAGCGAGTCGGCGCCGATCGAGGCGCAGATGTCGTCGGTCGACAGGCCGTTGGCGATCAGCTCGGCACGGGTCGCGAAGTCGATGCCGTAGAAGCAAGGCCACTTCACCGGCGGGCTGGAGATCCGCACGTGCACCTCGCGGGCACCGGCTTCGCGCAGCATCCGGACCAGGGCCCGCTGGGTGTTGCCGCGCACGATCGAGTCGTCGACGACCACGAGCCGCTTGCCCTCGATCACGTCGCGCAGCGGGTTGAGCTTGAGCCGGATGCCGAGCTGGCGGATGGTCTGGCTGGGTTGGATGAAGGTCCGCCCGACGTAGGAGTTCTTGACCAGGCCGACCCCGTAGGGGATCCCGCTCTCCTCGGCGTAGCCGATGGCGGCCGGCGTACCGGACTCCGGGACCGGGATCACCAGGTCCGCCTCGGCGGGGAAGTCCTGGGCCAGGCGACGGCCGATCTCGACCCGGACGCTGTGCACCCGCTGGTTGGAGATGCGGGTGTCGGGGCGGGCCAGGTAGACGAACTCGAAGAGACAGCCTTTGGGCTTTGCCTCGGCGAACCGGCGGGTGCGCAGGCCGTCCTCGTCGACGGCGATCAGCTCACCCGGCTCGATCTCGCGCACGTACGACGCGCCGACGATGTCCAGCGCTGCGGTCTCCGATGCCACGACCCAGCCGCGTTCGAGCCGGCCGAGCACCAAGGGGCGGACGCCCTGGGGGTCGCGGGCGGCGTACAGGGTGCCCTCGTCCATCCAGACGAACGAGAACGCGCCGCGGACCTGCGGCAGCAGCTCGGCGGCACGGTCCTCGAGGGACTGGTCCGGGTGGTACGCCAGCAACGCGGTGACCAGCGAGGTGTCGTTCGTGCTGGTCTCCAGGGCACGGGCGTGGATCTCGAGCTCGCCGGTGTCGCTGGGCAGCTCGGCAACCATCCGGGCGAGGTCACTGGTGTTGGTCAGGTTGCCGTTGTGTCCGAGCGCGATCGAGCCGTGCGCGGTCGGGCGGAACGTCGGCTGGGCGTTGTGCCAGGTGCTCGCGCCGGTCGTCGAGTAGCGCGCGTGGCCGATCGCGAGGTGGCCCTTGAGCGAGGACAGCGTCGACTCGTCGAAGACCTGCGAGACCAGGCCCATGTCCTTGTACACCAGGATCTGGCGACCGTTGCTGACCGCGATCCCCGCCGATTCCTGGCCGCGGTGCTGCAGGGCGTAGATCCCGTAGTACGCGAGCTTGGCGACTTCCTCGCCGGGGGCCCAGACGCCGAACACGCCACACGCGTCCTGGGGTCCGCGGTCGTGAGGATCGAGTTCGTGGGTCAGTCGTCCGTCGCCGCGGGGCTGTCCAGGGAGGGCCACGTTCCTAGTCTACGGCCGAAGCGAGGCCAGATTCGCCAGCAGCAGCGTCTCGGCGAGACAGACCCGTTCGAACTCGGCCAGGTGCAGGCCCTCGTTGGCTCCGTGCGCCCGGGTGTCGGGGTCCTCGACGCCGGTGACCAGCACGCTCGCTGCCGGGAAGGCCAGCAGGAACTCGGCGATGAACGGGATCGACCCGCCGACCCCCATGTCGATCGGCCGGACGCCGTCCCAGGCCTCGCGGAAGGCATCCCGGGCGATGTCGTACGCCGGTCCGGTGGCGTCGATCGCGGTGGCCTCACCGGTGTCGACGACCGTGATCGACAGCTCGGCCCCCCAGGGCACGGCCGCCTCGAGGTGTCGACGCAGGCATTCCAGTGCGTTCTCGGTCGTGTCGGCCGGAGCCGTGCGCAGCGCGATCCGGGCGCGAGCGGCCGGGACCAGGGTGTTGCTGGCGCCGAAGACCTGCGGGGCGTCGAGCCCCGTGATGCTCAGGGCGGGCTTGGTCCACAGTCGCTCCACGATCGGGCCGGAGCCGATCCAGCGGATCCCCGGGACCGCCCCGGACTCAGCGCGCAGCCGCGCCTCGGGGTACTCGACATCGTCGGCCGGGCCGGAGCGCAGCCCGTCGATCGCGACGTTCCCCTCGTCGTCGTGCAGGCTGGCGATCACGCGTGCCAGGGTCATCAGCGAGTCCGGCACCAGGCCGCCCCACATCCCGGAGTGCACGGCGTAGGACAGGGTGCGGATCTCGATGTCGACGCGGACCAGGCCGCGCAGGCTCGTGGTCAGGGCGGGTACGCCGATGTCCCAGTTGCCGCTGTCGGCGATCACGATCACGTCGGCCGACAGGGAGTCCTTCTCCTGGGCGAGCAGGGCGGCCAGGGAATCCGAACCGATCTCCTCCTCGCCCTCGATGAACATGGTGACGCCGACGGCGAGGTCGTCACCGAGTGCCCGGATCGCCGCCAGGTGAGCGCAGATGCCGGCCTTGTCATCGGCGGCACCGCGGGCGTACAGGCGACCGTCGCGCTCCGTCGGGACCCACGGCGGACTGTCCCAGTCGGCGTGGTCGTTCTCGGGCTGGACGTCGTGGTGCGCGTACAGGAGCACGGTCGGTGCGCCTGCCGGGCCGGGCCGGTGCGCGATCACCGCCGGTGCGCCGCCGTCGGCACTGGCGATCCGTGCCTCGAACCCCTCGGCTGCGAAGAGCGCAGCCACTGCATCCGCGCTGCGTTGCACCTCGCCGGCACGGGCGGGGTCGGCGCTGACCGACTCGATCCGGACCAGGTCCTCCAGGTCGCGGCGGATACCCGGAAGCACGCCCTGGACGCGCTGGCGAAGGTCGTCGAGGCTCACGACACGAGCCTCCGAGCGCCCGAGCTTGCTCGAGGCCGAGGAGGCGAAATGTCGTTGACGAGCGAAGCGAGGATCATAGTCGCCACCCTAGGTCAGCGACTGCGAGCGAGGTGAACGGACCTCGGTGGCGTCGGGCTACGGCGTACGGGCAGCCGCACGTCGTACCCTTTCGCGAGCATCACCGCGCCGGCACCCAGGCAGCAAGGACCCCACTGTGACCCAGGACGAGCCAGACGAGCCCGACGGCGGCGTCCCGGAGACCCCGGAAACGGCGTCCCCCAGCAGCGTCGCCGAGGAGCTCGGGGAGGCGCCTGCCCAGGTCGAGCTGATCAACGACGACGACCTGTCCTGGGTCGATCGGCCGGAGGAGACCGAAGCGCGCCGCGAGCGCCGCGAGGTTCGCAAGGAGAACCATCGCAAGAAGGCGCGGCGCAAGCTTCGTCGCAAGCGCGTCCTCGCCATCTCCGGGGTGGTCCTGGCAATCTTCCTCGTCCTGGGTACGACGTGGTTCTTCTGGACCTTCGGGGATCTCAGTCGGATGCCGAGGGTCGCGGGCCAGGCGGGCCTGAACACGCCCGGTACGACGATCCTGCTGGTCGGGAGCAACCCGGCCGAGCCTGACGCGGTCAGCCCACCCGGGGTCGGCTGGCAGCACGACTTCGCGCACAGCGACCTGGTGATGCTGCTGCACCTGACCCGTGACGGCCACACGATGTTCGTGATCTCGATCCCGCGCGACAGCATCGTGCCGATCCCCGGCGTCGGACCGGGCAAGCTGACCGATGCGTTCGCACGCGGCGGGGCAGCGCTCTACGTCCGGACCATCGAGACGATGACCGGGGTCAGGCTCGACCGGGTCGCCACGATGGACCTGAACTCGCTGAGCGAGATCACCGACGACATCGGCGGCGTGACCGTGAACGTCCCGGACAGCGCCTGCGGGGTCCCCGCCGGTGCGTACCGGCTGGACGGACAACAGGCGCTGGACTACATCACGCTGCAGCCCTGTCTGCCGAGCAAGGACCTCGACCGGGTCCTGCGCCAGCAGAGCCTGCTCAAGGCGATCATGCGAGGCGCTGTCGACGGCGGCAAGCTCGCCAACCCCTTCACGATCAACAAGATCCTGCGCGCGACAGCGAGCCACCTGACCCTCGAGAAGGGCTACGGCTACCCGAGCATGTTCTGGACGCTCTGGTCGATGCGGCATCTGCGCAGCACGAACACGACGTTCCTCACGATCCCGGTCGCGGCGAATCCCACCGTGAGCGTCAACGGCATCAACGAGGTCCTCCTCGACCCGACGAAGGACGCGGTGCTGTGGACGGCACTGCGCCAGGACCGACTGACCGACTACCTCGCGCTCAACGGCGCGGACACCTCGGTGCTGCCCTAAGTCAGCGGCAGGTACGCCGAGAGGTCGGTGCGTTCGCCGGACGCGCGGACCCGTCCGGACTCGACCGCCTCGGCCCAGCTGAGCTCGCCGGTCGCGACCGCGATCCAGGTCTCCGGGTCGGTCTCGACGACGGCGCGCGGCGTGCCCCGGGTGTGCCGGCCTCCCTCGACCGCCTGCACCGCCCCGTACGGCGGCACCCTGACCTCGACCGAGTAGCCCGGTGCCTTCGCCGCCAGACGGGCCAGGTACTCCTTGGTCAGCACTTTCGCGTCGACGGGATCGGACATCAGGCGAACGTGGCCGGGAGGGTCGCGGACCAGACTGCGCGCGCTTCGACGAGAGGCAGGTCGAACTGACCCTCGACCGTCACGGAGTCACCGCCGGTCACGCCGAGCTCGGTCAGTGCCACGCCGTACCGGGTCGCGAGGGCGCCCAACGCGTCGCCGTCGGCGGGTGCCACGGTCACGACGACCCGGCCGGCCGACTCGCTGAACAGCCCGACGAACGCGTCACCGGTAACGCCGAGCGTGACGCCGATGTCGTGGCGCAGGGCGCTCTCGACCAGAGCCTGCGCGAGCCCGCCGTCGGAGAGGTCGTGGGCCGAGGTCAGCAGGCCGACCCCCTCGACGAGGAGCTCGGCCAGTGCCTGCTCGGCGGCCAGGTCGACCGCCGGGGGCAGGCCACCGAGGTGTCCGTGGACCACGTGCGCCCACTCCGAGCCGGAGAGCTCCTCGCGGGTCTCGCCAAGCAGGAAGACCCGGTCGCCCTCGGCCTGGAAACCGGTCGGGGTGCGCTGGGTGACGTCCTCGATCACGCCCAGCACGGCGACGACGGGAGTCGGCAGGATCGCGGTGTCGCCCGTCTGGTTGTACAGGCTGACGTTGCCACCAGTGACCGGGATGCCCAGCTCGAGACAGCCGTCCTTCAGGCCACGGCACGCTTCGGCGAACTGCCACATGACATCCGGGTCCTCGGGCGAACCGAAGTTGAGACAGTCGCTGATCGCCAGCGGCCTCGCGCCGCCGGTCGCGACGTTGCGGTACGACTCGGCGAGCGCGAGCTGGGCACCGGCGTACGGGTCCAGCTTGGCGAAGCGGCCGTTGCAGTCGGTCGAGACGGCCACACCGAGGTTCGTCTCGTCGTCGATCCGGATCATGCCGGAGTCCGAGGGCTGGGCCAGGACGGTGTTGCCCTGGACGTAGCGGTCGTACTGGTCGGTGATCCAGGACTTGTCGCACAGGTTGGGGCTGGCCGCGAGCCGCAGAACCGTGGCACGCAGCTCGGCGCCCGTGGTCGGGCGCGGCAGCGACTCCGCGCCATCTGCCTGGAGGGCGTCCTGCCAGGCGGGCCGAGCGAAGGGACGGTGGTACGTCGGACCGTCGTGCGCCACCGAACGCGGCGGCACGTCCACGACGCACTCGCCGTGCCAGTCGATCAGCAGCCGATCACCGTCGGTGACCTCACCGACCACGACTGCCTCGACATCCCACTTGGCGCAGATCGCCATGAACGCCTCGACGTCACCGGGCTCGACGACCGCCATCATGCGTTCCTGGGACTCGCTCATCAGGATCTCTTCGGGCGCCAGGGTCGAGTCGCGCAACGGCACCCGGTCCAGCTCGACGTGCATGCCGCCGTCACCGGCACTGGCCAGCTCGGAGGTCGCGCACGAGAGCCCGGCACCGCCGAGGTCCTGGATGCCTGCAACGAGGCCGGCCGCGAAGATCTCCAGGGTGCACTCGATGAGCAGCTTCTCCATGAACGGGTCGCCGACCTGGACGCTCGGACGCTTCGCGGGGCCGCTCTGTCCATCCAGGTTGGCGTCGAAGGTCTCCGAGGCCAGCACCGAGACGCCACCGATGCCGTCACCGCCGGTCCGGGCGCCGTACAGGATGACCTGGTTGCCGACACCGGATGCCTTGGCCAGGTGCAGGTCCTCGTGCCGCAGCACACCGACGCACAGCGCGTTGACCAATGGGTTGCCGAGGTAGGTCTCGTCGAACACAGCCTCGCCACCGATGTTCGGCAGGCCCAGGCAGTTGCCGTAGCCGCCGACGCCGGCCACGATCCCGGGCAGCACCCGCTGGGTGTCCGGCGCGTCCAGGGGACCGAAGCGCAGCGGGTCCATCACGGCCACCGGACGAGCGCCCATGGCGAGGATGTCGCGGACGATGCCGCCGACCCCGGTCGCAGCACCCTGGTAGGGCTCGACGAAGGACGGGTGGTTGTGCGACTCGACCTTGAAGGTCACCGCGTAGCCCTGGCCGACATCGAGGACGCCGGCGTTCTCGCCGATCCCGGCCAGCATCTTGCCGACCGGGGTCTCCTGGGGGATGTCGGAGAACTGCTTGAGGTGCACCTTGGTGGACTTGTACGAGCAGTGCTCACTCCACATCACCGAGTACATCGCCAGCTCGGAGCTGGTCGGACGGCGACCGAGGATCTCGCGGATCCGTGCGTACTCGTCGGCCTTGAGGCCGAGGTCGGCCCAGGGCTGTTCCCGGTCCGGGTCCTGCTCAGCTGCGGTGACGGTGTCGAGGTGGGTACGGACGTCAGGCACGCGCGGTTCCGATCAGCAACGTAGGCGCTCCGGGCTCGGTGGATGTCAGGGTCAAATCTACTCGGTGGGACCGCGTCGGCCCGCCTCGGGCCACCCCCGGAAGCACCCCCGCGGACAGAATCGAATTACAGGTTTGTAGTTAGATCCAAGGCCTGTTACTGGTGTGACTGGTGTGGTTAAGGTGACGAGGTTCCCCACCCAGGAGTGCCCTAGATGCCTTCCCCGCCACGTGTTCGTCGCACCCTCGCGACCCTCGTCGTCGTCGCACTCGCCACGACGATCGGGCTGACCGCATCGAACGCGCTGGCGACCACGCCTGCGCCTCCGAACCCGATCACGCCGGGCAACTTCAGCGGGTACGGCTTCGACCAGTGCAACGCCCCGAGCCAGGCCAGCATGACCGCGTGGCTGAAGAGCTCGCCGTTCCGCGCCGTCGGGATCTACATCTCCGGAGCCCTGAGGTTCTGCCCTGACCAGCCGAACCTGACCGCGACCTGGGTCGCCACCCAGCTGTCGACCGGCTGGCGCCTGCTGCCGATCCACCTCGGCGCGCAGGCGTCGTGCGCGAACCGCGTCCGGTACAAGGGCGACCTGATCAGCTCGAGCACCACCGACGACTATGCCTCCGCACGAGCGCAGGGTCGCGCGGAGGCCAACACGGCGACAGCCGCAGCCAAGGCGCTCGGGATCGTGGCGCGCAGCACGATCTACTACGACCTCGAATCCTTCGACATCAAGAACGCGTCGTGCCGCCTTTCGGCACTCAAGTTCCTCTCGGCGTGGACGAACAAGATCAGTGAGAACGGCTACACCTCCGGCGTCTACTCCAGCGCCGGGTCCGGCATCAAGGCCCTCGACGATGCCCGGGTCACCCCCGGCAACACGATCTCCATGCCGTACCAGATCTGGATCGCCGACTGGAACGGGACGGCTGGCACCAGCTCGACCTACGTACGGTCTGACGGCTGGGTCGGTCGACGTCTGCACCAGTACCAGGGCGGCCACAACGAGACCTGGGGCGGCGTCACGATCAACAACGACCGGAGCTGGCTGAGCCTCTCCGGCGGGCCGGCGACACCACCTCCGCCCACCACCCCCGAGGGCTCGCTCCCGGCATCGCTGGCCGACCCGAGATGCACGACCGCCTCGGTCAACCGGACGGCGTACCGCTACGTCACCCCGACCCGACGACCGAGCCTGATCGCGCCGCTCCAGTGTGTGCTCAAGCAGCACGGCCTCTACAACGTCGGCGTCACGGGCAACTGGAACCTTCGCACCCGAAGCGGCGTCGAGGCCTGGCAGAAGCGCGTCGGGCACCTCCAGCAGCGGGCCTTCACGCGCGCCGACTGGGTCTCACTGCTCAGTGCGGGCAACTCCGGCACCGTGCTCAAGCCGGGCGTGCGGGGCGCGGACGTGATCCGCGCGCAGCGGGCCATCAACGCCGCCGGGAACACCCCGGTGACCATCACCGGCATCTACGACTCGGCGACCCAGCAGGCGGTCGCGCTGTACCAGCGGGAGAACCACATCTCCCCCGTGCACGGGATCATCGCGACCCTGACCTGGGGCGCGCTCACCAAGGGACTCTGGTAGCTCGGCTCACCACGTTTCGGCAAGCTCAACGACCGGTCGGACGTCGGTCATCGAGCTTGCCGAGATGCGGTGACGGTTCGACACCCGGACATCGAGCTTGCCGAGATGCGGTGAGGTGCCCGGTCATCGAGCTTGCCGAGATGCGGTGAGGTGCCCGGTCATCGAGCTTGCCGAGATGCGGTGACGGTTCGACACCCGGTCATCGAGCTTGCCGAGATGCGGTGAGGTGCCCGGTCATCGAGCTTGCCGAGATGCGGTGAGGCGCCCGGTCATCGAGCTTGCCGAGATGCGGTGAGGTGCCCGGTCATCGAGCTTGCCGAGATGCGGTGAGGTGCCCGCTCATCGAGCTTGCCGAGATGCGGTGAGGTGCCCGCTCAGGCGAGCACTGAACCCAGCGACGTGAAGAACCCGAGCCCGTCGGTCCCCGGCCCGCACAACCCCTCGACCGCGTGCTCGGGGTGCGGCATCAGCCCGACCACGTTGCCGGCCTCGTTGGTGATGCCGGCGATCGCACGCTGCGAGCCGTTGGGGTTGCCGACATACCGGGCGATGACGCGGCCCTCGGCCTCGAGCATGTCCAGGGTCTTGTCGTCGGCGACGAAGGACCCCTCGCCGTTCTTCAGCACGATCGTCACCTGCTGACCGACCGCGTACGACGAGGTCCACGCACTGGTGTTGTTCTCGATGGTCAGGGTCTGGTCCAGGCACCCGAACTTGCGGTGGTCGTTGCGGATCAGGGCGCCTGGCAGCAGGTGGGACTCGCACAGGATCTGGAAGCCGTTGCAGATGCCCAGCACCGGCATGCCGCCACGGGCCGCATCGACGACCTCGGTCATCACCGGCGCGAAGCGGGCGATCGCTCCACAGCGCAGGTAGTCGCCGTAGGAGAAACCTCCGGGCAGCAGCACCGCATCGACACCCTGCAGGTCGTGGTCACCGTGCCACAGTGCGATCGCCTCGTGGCCGGCCACGCGTACGGCGCGACGGGCATCCGCGTCGTCGAGCGATCCCGGGAAGGTGACGACCCCGACCTTCATGAGACGACCCGGACCGCGTAGTCCTCGATCACCGGGTTCGACAGCAGCGTCTCGGCCATCGCGTTGACCTCGGCCAGACGGTCCTCGGTCAGGTCGCCGTCGATCTCGAGCTCGAACCGCTTGCCCTGACGGACCTCGGTGACGCCGTCGAATCCCAGCCGCGGCAGGGCGCCGAGGACGGCCTTGCCCTGCGGGTCGAGGATCTCGGGCTTGGGCATGACGTCAACGACGACACGGGCCACGGGGCAACTCCTGGGGGCTGTGGAATCAGACAGCGCCCAGTCTACGGGTGCCCGAGGTGACTCGAGGCCCTGGGCGAACTGACGTACCGGGCGGGGTATGCAGAGCGTCGCGAGCCTCAGGGCTGGACACCAAGGGCGACGCGCCAACTCACGTCGGACGCTGTCCTCACCTCGACTGACCTCGCGCTCGTGCGCTCGTTCGCTGCAAACGAGATGCGGCCTACTTAGCCTCGGACACAGGTACTGGTGACGTCGACATCAGGCGAGCGAACACAACGAATGGTGGCGCCGGGCCGGTCGCACGAGTAGGCAACGACCAACCTGCCGGAGCGAGGTATCGACGCGAGTCGCTGCGACCCGGCCCCTGTTCCGACATAGAAGGTGCCGGCACCGACGTCGGGCATGGGCGTCGCCGGGCTCACCTGCCTCGATGGGGGTGCCGCTTGCTGAACTCGTGTGGTGTGCGTCGCGGTAGCGAGCGATGAGCTGGCACACGAACTCAGGGACACCGCGAGAGCCAACCCGAGGCTCAGGCCGGTCAGCCTCCCCATCTTCACCTCTCAGGCAGGTCGGAATACCCAGAAGTTGCCAACTCGTCCCTTGAAGCGACGCTGTCGGGGAAGACCTGTGGAAAACTTGGATACGTCAGGCGACCAGGCGAGCGGCGTACAGCGGCCACATCTTCGCGGCGTACTGGCGCCAGAAGACGCCCATCACGGGCAGCAGCGCCCGGGTGACCGCGTTGGTCGGATGCATCGACCAGCTCCACGTGACCCTGGTGCCGTCACCCTCGGTGACGTAGGTGAACTGGCCGTCGACGCTGACCACCAACGCCTTGAGCGGCCCGGTGAGATCGGTGAGCCGGTACTGG
Source organism: Marmoricola sp. (assembly GCF_025965215.1). GTDB lineage: Bacteria > Actinomycetota > Actinomycetes > Propionibacteriales > Nocardioidaceae > Marmoricola. Next base: position 9,234 of record NZ_JAOPXI010000055.1, on the reverse strand, counting down.
TAGAGCCCGCCAGACCGGTCGTAGGTCACCAGCGTCTCGGTGTTGCTGTTGCCGTCGCTGGTGATGACCTTCCGAGTCTGCCCGACCGTGTCCCACGGGCCGACCTGGCCGGTGCACTCCTTGACCGGCGGGATCATCCCGGCCCGGTGCGGGAACAGCTCCTCCAGAGGCGCGTTCATGACTCCGTCGAAGGCAACCTCGAGCGGTACCGGGACGACGGTCGAGGATGCGAGCTCATAGGTGGAAACCATCACTCGACCAGCTCTCGTTTCAGGATCTTGCCGGTGGCGGTCATCGGCAACGAATCGACGAACGTCACCATCCGCGGATACTTGTAGTTGGCCATCTGCTCCTTGCCCCAGGCGACGAGCTCGTCCTCGCTGAGGGTGGCCCCGGCGTTGCGGATCACGAACGCCTTGACCTCTTCACCGTGGGACTCGTGCGCGATGCCGACGACAGCCGCGAGCGACACGTCCGGGTGGGTCATCAGGACCTCTTCGATCTCGCGCGGGTACACGTTGAAGCCGCCGCGGATGATCATGTCCTTGGAACGGTCGACGATGTAGTAGAAGCCGTCCTCGTCGCGCCGGGCCAGGTCGCCGGAGCGGAACCAGCCGTCCTTGATCGCTTCGGCCGTGGCCTCAGGCCGGCCGTAGTAACCCTTCATGATGTTGTGGCCCTTGATCGCGATCTCCCCGATGGCGCCGACCTCGGTGACCTCGTTCCAGTCGTCGTCGATGAGCTTCAACGCCACACCCCAGATCGGTACGCCGATCGAGCCCGGACGCGGTTCCTGGTCGGGATCGCTGAAGGTCGCGACCGGCGAGGTCTCGGAGAGCCCGTAGCCCTCGAGGATCTGGACGCCGAGCTTCTCCTTGACCTGGGTGATGATCTCGACCGGCAGGCTGGCACCACCGGAGGCACCGATGCGCAGGTTGCGGGCGATCCGCTCCACGTCGACGCCCGGATCGGCGTCGAGTGCGGCCAGCAGGCCCCACCACATCGTCGGTACGCCGGCGAAGAACGTGACCTCTTCTGACTGCATCAGGCCGATCACCTGCGCCGCGTCGAACCGCGGAACCAGCAGTAGCGTCGCGGCAGCGGCGAAGCCGGCATGCATCTGCACGGTCGCTCCGAAGGTGTGGAACAGCGGCAGCGTCAGCACGTGGGTGTCGCTGGCCGGCTGGTTGCGGAACAACCGGTTCATCGTCAGCACGTTCATCATCGTGTTCGAGTGACTCAGCTCGGCGCCCTTCGCCTGGCCGGTCGTGCCCGAGGTGAACAGGATGATCGCCGTGTCGCTCGCCTCGGTGACCACCGAGTCGAAGTCCGGGGACTTGCCGACCAGCGCCTGGCCCAGGGTCTCGGTGCCGTCGATCGGCGATGCCGCTGCCGGGTCGGCGGTGATCAGGAAGAACTGCTCGGCCTTCTTGCCGTCGGCCTGCGCCGCCAGGAATCCGGCATGTCCCTCGGCGCCGATGGGGAGGTCGGGTGTGCCCTCGAAGCAGAAGTACGCCTTCACGTCGGCATCGCCGAGGTGGTAGGCCACCTCGCGAGCCTTGAGCAGCACGTTCAGCGGCACCACGACGCCACCGGCCTTGAGCACGCCGTAGTACACGATCGGGAAGTACGGCAGGTTCGGACAGCTCAGCGCCACCTTGTCCCCCGGCCGGATCCCGCGGTCGACGAGCAGGTTCGCAACCTGGTTGGCGGCCGCGTCGACCTGCGCGTAGGTGAGCCTGGTGTCACCGAGGACCAGCGCGTCGCGATCGGGGAAGTTGCGTGCGGAGTCCTCGAGCAGGACCGACAGATTCAGCATGCGGCCAACCTACTGGCCCGATGCGCGCTCCGACAGGAGTCGGGCAGCCCTCTTCAGGTCGCGAGGGACGACCAGCCGAGCTGCGGCGGTCACCATCCCGAACCGGGGCACGCCGTCACGCACGGCCCGGGCTTGCGCGACCACCCGGCACCGCCTGCCTGGGAGCTCGGAGAAGGTGAGGGTCAGTTCGGCGACGATCGCACGCCACCGACCGCGCTCGGTCCACCGACGCGGGCGGTCGAGCTCGACGGTCTCCATCGCCGGTCGCAGGCCCACCGACGTCACGTCGATCCAGCGCTGACCGACCCCGATGCGTTCGTCCGGCACGACGACGCTGAGCAGGGACGACTGCCACAGCGGTCGGTTCCGCGGGTCGACGAGGAAGTCGAACGCGACCTCCGGCTCGACGTCGAAGTCGACACGCTTGATCAGAACGATTCCCCGGTGAGCAGCTCGTAGGCCTCGACGTACCGGGCGCGGGTGTGGGCGATCACGGCCTCGGGCAGCTCGGGCGGCCTCTCCCCCGACGTACGGTCCCAGCCGCTCGCGGCGGAGGTGAGCCAGTCCCGCACGATCTGCTTGTCGTACGACGGCTGGGCGCGGCCCGGCTGCCACAGGTCGGCCGGCCAGAAACGGCTCGAGTCGGGCGTGAGTACCTCGTCGGCGAGGATCGTGGTGCCGTCCGCGCGCGAGCCGAACTCGAACTTGGTGTCGGCCAGGATGATCCCGCGTTCGCGGGCGATCTCCTCGGCTCGTGCGTAGATCCGTAGCGTCAGGTCACGCAGCTCGGCGGCCGCCTCGGCACCGACGCTACCGACCACCGCGTCGTAGGAGACGTTCTCGTCGTGGTCCCCGACGGCAGCCTTGCTGGCCGGGGTGAACAGCGGCTCGGGCAACCGGCTGCCGTCCTCGAGACCGGCCGGCAGCGCGATCGCGCAGACCTCACCGGTAGCGCGGTAGTCGAGCAGGCCCGAGCCGGTGAGGTAGCCCCGCGCGACGCACTCGACCGGGAACATCGTGAGTTCCTCGCAGAAGACCGCCCGGCCGCGTACCTCGACCGGCACCTCGGTCGAGACGATGTGGTTCGGCACCAACCCGGCGAGCTGCTCGAACCACCACAACGACATCCGCGTCAGGATCGCGCCCTTGTCCGGGATCGTGCTCGCCAGCACGAAGTCGTACGCCGAGATGCGGTCGCTGGCCACCATGAGCAGCCGACCCGCGTGCTCGCCCTCGGTCATCCGGTACAGGTCGCGAACCTTGCCGGAGTGCAGGTGCACCGCGCCCGCCATCGCCGGAGCCGACGGGATGTTCAGTTCAGTACTCACGCGCGGAGCCTATCGAGCGCCCGCCGAGCGCCAGCGAGGTGAGGCCGAGTGTGCGACAGCGCGTTGACGAGCGCAGCGAGGATCACGCGCGGAGCCTATCGAGCGCCCGCCGAGCGCCAGCGAGGTGAGGCCGCGGAGCCTATCGAGCGCCCGACAGCTCGGCCCACAGGTCAGGATCGTCGTCGCGCAACCGCGCCCTGGCCTTGCGGCGGTAGCGCCAGATCTGGACGACACCGACGCCCCAGAGCAGGTACTGGAAGCTCATCGCCCAGCGGAACGCGGCCGGCGTGTAGGCAGAGCCGCTCGGGGTCTTCCAGTCCAGGATCAGCCCGATCGCGATGACCAGGATCAAGCTGGCGTAGAACCCGGCCTGGTTGATGATCCCGGTGGCGCTGGCCAGCCTGTGGGGTGGGTTGGAGGTGCGACCGAGGTCGAAGCCGATCACCGCGGCAGGGCCGCCCACGCCGGTGACGACCACCAGGACGACCAGCAGCCACAGGGGTGCCGGCCCTGACCAGGCCAGGACAACGGTCCACACCGTGACGATCGAACCGATGATCGCGAGCACCAGGTTCGAACGGTGCCAGGGCCGCAGCGTCGTCCGCCACCCGAGCAGCGGGCCGGTTGCCATGATCGCGACGACCATGAGCGTCAGCAACACACCCGCTGTGTTCTCACTGAGTCCCTCCCCCTTGACGAGGAACGGGAAACCCCACAGCAACCCCAGGACAGTGGCGCTGAACTGGGTTGAGAAATGCATCCAGAAGCCCAGCCGGGTGCCCGGGTGGCTCCAGGACTCGGCCAGGCTGCTGCGGATCGCGGACCAGCTCAACGACGGCCCGCGCACGTTGCGCGATCCTGGCGCGTCGTGCACGACGACCAGCAGGCCGAGGACCATCACGATGCCGAGCGAGGCAGCCAGCAGGTAGGACCGGGTCCAGCCGAGGTGACCCAGCGCCCAGGTCATCGGTACCGCGGCGCCGATCGCCCCGAGCTGGCCCAGTACGCCGGTGACCTGCACCATCACCGGGATGCGTCGCGGTGCGAACCAGGTGCTCACCAGGCGGAGCACGCAGATGAACGTCATCGCATCGCCCACCCCGACGAAGATGCGGGCCAGCAGCGCCAGCCCGTAGCTGTCGGCGAACGCGAAGCCCGCCTGCGCGCAGGTGAGCACGGTTGCTCCGACGGTCAGGACGGCACGTGGCCCGAACCGGTCGATCAGCAACCCCACCGGGATCTGCATGCCGGCGTACACGAGGAGCTGGAGCATCGTGAAAGTGGCCAGCTGCGAGGCGGAGATCCCGAACCGGTGGGTGGCTGCGAGGCCGGCCACCGCGAGCGAGGACCGGTGGAAGACCGCCAGCATGTACACAGCGAGCGAGACCGACCAGACCGCCCAAGCCTGACGCCCGGGCCGCACGACAGCCTCGTCGTCACCTGTCACCGCCTGGTCCACGCTCGCCATGCTCTCGCACCACCCGGATGGCCGCGTCGCGAGGTGCACGATGAGGCCTCGATCGTGGCGACCCTGCGCAACGACCTGCGGTCGGCCGCGCACGCAGACATCACCAGGCTCGAGGCGAAGATCGATGCCCTGATCGCGAACGGCCGACCCCAGGACCGACCCTGCTCCTGGGGAGGATCAGGGACAGATCAGCGGCAGCGGGATGATCCCGCAGAGCGAACCGAGGGGACCACCGCCCAGCACCGAGGTGATCAGGCCGGTGACCGTGCTGATCAGCGAGGTCACCGCCGAGGTGTCCAGATGCGTCGGGATGTTCAGGTTGCCCGTGCCCCCGGTCTCGAGCTGGGCAAGCACGTTGGCGAGGACATCGCCGGTCAGCTGCGGGCTCGCCGTACCGGCCAGCACCTGGGTCAGGTCGCCGGGTCCGAAACGGCCACCGAGCAGCGCAGCCAGCGACGTGGCGTCAGGACTCGGCCCGTTCAGCGCGCCGAGCATCGTGGTCAGGTCCGCAGGTCCGAACGCACTGCTCGCCGTCGGCACGAGGGCTTGGATGAGGCTCGTGAGCTGACCGAGGTCGAACGTGCTCGATCCCTGGCCGGTGGCCGTGGTCAGCAGTCCGAGCAGATCGCCGAGCTGGCTCGGGTCGAGGTTGCCGAACATGCCGCTGAAGAGGTTCCAGAGCTGGGTCGGGTCGAAGCTGTCCGGGACCGGGAGTCCGCCACCGAGCCCGCTGAGCTGGCCGATGATGTTGCCGGCCAGGCCGGTCAGGACGTCACCGCTCGCGCTGCCTGTGAGCAGGCCGGCGATCTGGGTGGGCGAGAGGATCCCGGAGAGCAGTCCGAGCAGCTCGGTCGGGTCCGGGGTACCGCCGTTGAAGCCAGCCAGCAGCGCGGCGAGCTGGCTCGGGTCAAGATGCTGGCTGACCCCCGGGAGCAGCTGGTTGACGAGCGTGGTGAGCTGGCCGACGTCGATCGGACCGACGGAGACGCCACGGGCGACGGCGAGGACGTCGAGCTTCTTGCCCGCACCGGTGGCAGCGGTGGTCGAGGTCGGCGAGGCGCAGGCGTAACGGGCCTCGACCTGGCGGTACCTCGCCGAGGCAGCCGCTGCGGCGTACTGCCTGCTCGTCCTGGTCAGCACGCGTCGCGCCCTGCGGATCTTCGCGGCGTTGTGGTGACGCCGGGCCTTCCGCAACGCCTTGCGTGCTGCGACCACGGCGGCTCTCGCGGTCGCCTGCTGGTGGTCTGCACGCTGCATCGCGGTGGTCGATGCCTGGCAGTCGACTGCCGAGGTACGACTGGCGCGCGAGGTCGCGGCCCCGGCGGGTGCGATCAGCGCCGGAGCTGTGCTCAGGCTGATGGCGAGCACGACCGCCGAGGCGATCGCGCGGGTGCGGGGACGGATGGCGGTGGCATTCAGGCGCATGGGGATTCCTTCCCGTCGGCGCCCTGTCCGTAGGGCACCCCTAGTACGGGTCACATCGGCCATGTCCGGTCGTACTTGAGCGTTTTACCGGCTCAGCGACGGTCGTTGCTCCAGTCGATGAACCCGCTGGGGTCGTGGCGCCCGAAGGTGCCGTGCTCGAACAGCCCGTGGCCGACTTCGCCGTCGCAGGTCGCCCGCGCGCAGTGGTCGATCACACCGAACGGGATCCGACCGACGATCGCCGGGTCGGTCAGGTCGTAGGTGACGCGCTCGACGAAGTTCTCGCCCTTCCACTGGCCGTGGGTCCAGTCGGGGTCGCCGCCGTACCCGCCGCCGACGTGCAGGACGACGTGCGTACGGGTCTGCACGTCGATCACCACGGGTTGGCCCTCCGAACCGGTGCCGCTGAGCCTGGCGCTGGTCGGGGTCCGGGTGCCGGGGGCGTACTCGATCTCGACCCTCGGCCAACCGAGCTGCTCGACGCGACCGTCCCTCCACACCCGGGTGACGTCGTTGAGCGTGCGGAAGCCGTCGTGGCGTTCCTGGATGATCACGACGATCGAGAACGACTCGAAGCGCATCGGGACGTAGAGCCACCAGAAGCCCTCCATCGGCGGGTCCTGCGGACGTCCGGCTGGCTCGGCCTCGCCCACGGGCCGGATGCCCCAGGAACGGTCCCGGCTGCCCATCCAGCTGTCCGGCGAGACCGTGATCTCCTCACCGTCGACGAGCAGGGACCCGCTCCACGACCCGAGCTGCGCGAACCGCTGGGCGTCCAGGGTCGGCCGGGTCTCGCTGGCGAGCATCAGGTGCGGCAGCTCCTGCACTACGTCGTAGGAGCCGTCCCAGGTCAGGTCCATGGCCATGCCCTCGGTCTCGTCCAGAACGAGCCGGATCTTCTGCAGCGGCTCGATCACCTCGAGGCGGTAGCCGCCGCAGCGCTGGTCGAGCCGGTTCTGGTCGATCGCATCCGAGAGGTGCACTGCTGTCTGGGTCTGGCCGCGACGCAGCAGCACGTACGCGTCCTTGACCCCGAGGTTCGGGTAGTAGCCGATGCCCGTAACCAGCATCGTGTCGCCCCCGGCCGTGTCCATCGCGTTGAAGTAGCACCGGTCGTAGAAGTTCCGGTCGCTGTGCACCGAACGGTTGATCGGCAGCGGCGCCTGGTGGATCGGGTATTCGTCGAGCGGGCCGATCATGCCGACACCTCCGCGAGCAGGGCCCGCATCAGCGGTGCGTGGTGGAACAGGGTATCCACGTCCTCGGGCATCTCGGCGAGCTCGCCGAAGTGCACCTGACGGGCGCCGGTGCGCATGAACACGACCCCCCAGATCACCGCCGAGTAGATCTCGAACCAGCGCAGGTCGCCGACCTCCACCCCGGTGGCCTCGGCATAGGTGGCGCGGACGTCTTCGGCACGCAGGACGTCGGGCAGCCCGGGCATTCCGAAGACGTCGGAGATCGATTGGAACACCTGGTGCGCGAACACGATCCAGCCCAGGTCGAGCTCGCGCGGACCGACCCCGGCCATCTCCCAGTCGAGGACCGCGACCGGTTCGAAGTCGACGTACAGGCAGTTGCCGATGCGCGAGTCGCCCCACGACAGGACCACATTGTCAGGGGTGTCGACCGTCGGCCAGTTGGCCTCGAGCCAGGCCAGGGCCTCGTCGATCAGCGGTGACGGCGCGAGCTCGGCGGCGGCCCAGACGTACCACGAGCGGAGCTTCTCGAAGAGCCGGCGCAGGGGGGTCTCGCCAGGGTAGTCGTGCACGTCGAGGAATCCGAAGGTCGTGGCAGCATCCGGGATCGAGTGCAGTCCGGCGATGGCCCTGACCGTGCTGTCCTGCAGGCGTCGCTTGTCGGCATCGGAGGCGTCGAAGAACCAGTTGTCACCGAATGTGTAGGGCATCACGTCGGGCGGCACGATGCCCTCGACCCGCTCCATGAAGAAGAACGGCTGGCCGAGCACGTCCCCGGTCGCCTCGAGCCACCGCGGCGTCGGCACCGGTACGTCGGACAGCTCACCGACCAGCCGGATCGCCTCGTACTGGTGATCGAGTCGGTAGGTCTGGAAGACCGGCACGTCCTGAGGCGCAGGCGCCATCCGGATCACGTACCCGTGGGTCGCGCGTGAACCGTCGGCAGTCCAGGTCACGTCGGCCAGGATCGTCTCGCTCGACATCCCGTTGGAGTCCGACGCACCCGAGAGGGCGATCTCGACGTCCGCGCCGCCGGGCAGCTGCCCGGCGAGCCATCCAGTCAGCGTGCGGGCCATCGCGTCGGTGTCCCGGCTGCTCCGCGTCATCGCGAAGTCCTCCGGTGGCTTCTCAGTGGTCATCCGGCAACAGAACTAGAACGCGTTCTCACCTGTCAAGGCTTTCAGTGATGATTTTCTGACGGTCTTCAGTATTCTGGTGTCCGTGGAGATCCCCGTGACGGTTCCTGAGCAGCGTCGACGCGGCCGTCCGCAGCGGATCTCTCGCGAGCAGATCGTCAGTGCTGCGGTGCGACTCGGACCCGAGGACCTGCGGATGAGCGCAGTCGCGCGTGCCCTGGATGTGGGGACCGCCGCCCTGTACAACCATGTCCGGGATCGCGACGAGCTCCTGGCACTGGTGGCCGCGCGCATCCTCGAGGAGACGGAGTACGACGACTTCGAACCGCCTGCGGCAGCGACCTGGCAGGACTGGATCATCGCGTTCGCACGGGCCACCCGCGCGGCCGTCGTGGCGAACCCGCAGCTGCTCCAGTACGTCCGGCTGACCAGCGCGCCGACCGGGCTGCGACTGGACCGGATCGAACGCCTCGCGGCAGTGATGGATGCCGCCGGCTTCAGCACAGCCGACGTCCAGCACTGCGTCCAGCACGTCTACACGCTCGCACTCGGTGAGGCCTGGCAGCAGGCGCTGGCCGCGGACGGAGAGGACCCCCAGTTCGTCGAGTTCGGTCGTGGCGTCCGCGAACGCTCCGCCGCCGACCTTCCCCACCTGCGCGAGATGATCGCCGCCCGGCCCGAGGCAGAGGTCCAGTTCGACTTCTCCCTGGAGTGCCTTCTCGCCGGACTGACCGCCCGCCTCCCCGCCGAATAGTCAGTCCTCGCGAGCCGAATGGTCAGTCGTCGTGCCCCGAAAAGTCAGCTGTCGCCCCTCGAGTCGACAGTTCCTGTGCGCTGTCCGCGCCTTTGACCACTCGGC
>NZ_JAOPXI010000008.1 GCF_025965215.1 Marmoricola sp. | reverse complement strand
CCACATCTGCTTGGCAGACTGCCCGTATGAGCGATGGAGCAGCAGAGGACCGCCAGCAGGCCGCACGGGATCACCTGTGGATGCACTTCACCCGGCATTCGTCGTACGAGACCGCAGAGATCCCGGTGATCACCCGCGGCGAGGGCGCCTACATCTACGACAGTCATGACCGGCGCTACCTCGACGGCCTCTCCGGGCTCTTCGTCGTGCAGGCCGGTCACGGTCGTACGGAGTTGGCCGAAGCCGCCGCCAAGCAGGCCGAGAAGCTCGCCTTCTTCCCGCTCTGGTCCTACGCCCACCCCGGCGCCATCGACCTGGCCGAGCGGGTCGCGGGCTATGCGCCCGGCGACCTGAACCGGGTCTTCTTCACCACCGGGGGTGGCGAGGCAGTCGAGAGTGCGTGGAAGTTGGCCAAGAACTACTTCAAGCTCACCGGCAAGCCCGGCAAGCACAAGGTGATCAGCCGGGCGATCGCGTACCACGGCACCCCGCACGGCGCTCTCTCCATCACCGGCCTGCCCGGTCTGAAGGCTCCCTTCGAGCCGCTGGTCCCGAGCACGTTCCGGGTGCCGAACACCAATCTCTACCGGGCCCCCGACCAGTTCCAGGGTGGCACCGCAGCAGACGAGGAGGCCTTCGGGCTCTGGGCCGCCGACCGGATCGCAGAGGCGATCGAGTTCGAGGGTCCCGAGACCGTAGCCGCAATCTTCCTGGAGCCGGTGCAGAACGCCGGCGGCTGCTTCCCTCCCCCGCCGGGGTACTTCCGGCGAGTCCGCGAGATCTGCGACGAGCACGACGTACTGCTGGTCTCCGACGAGGTCATCTGCGCCTTCGGCCGGCTCGGCCACATGTTCGGCGCCGACCGCTACGGGTACCAGCCGGACATCATCACCTGCGCCAAGGGACTGACCTCCGGCTACTCACCGCTCGGCGCGATGATCGCCACCGATCGCCTGTTCGAGCCCTTCAAGTCCACCGGTGAGACGTTCCTGCACGGGTACACGTTCGCCGGACATCCGGTGTCGACGGCCGTGGCGATGGCGAACCTGGACATCTTCGAGCGCGAGGGCCTCAACCAGAACGTGCTCGACAACGAGGACGCGTTCCGGGCGACCCTGGAGAAGCTGCTTGACCTGCCGCTGGTCGGTGACGTCCGCGGCGACGGGTACTTCTTCGGGATCGAGATGGTCAAGGACAAGGCGACCAAGGAGACCTTCAACGACGCCGAGTCAGAGCGCCTGCTGCGCGGATTCCTGTCGAAGGCGCTCTTCGAGGCCGGCATCTACTGCCGCGCCGATGACCGCGGCGACCCGGTGATCCAGCTCGCGCCGCCGCTGATCTGCGACCAGACCCACTTCGACGAGATGGAGCAGGCCCTGCGCGGCGTCCTCAAGGAAGCCGAGAACCACCTCTAGGACGACCTCAGCGGGTCGCGAGCGCCCTTGCCTGTCGGCGGTTGTTGAGCTCGTTGCCCAGGACGAGGGTGATCGCGATCAGGAACATCACCGTGCCGATCACGTTGACCTGCATCGGTACGCCGCGCTGAGCCGCGCCCCAGACGAACATGGGAAACGTCGTCGACTGGCCTGCGTTCAGGTTGGTGATGATGTAGTCGTCGAAGGACAGCGAGAAGCTCAGCAGCGCCGCGCCGAGGATGCCCGGAAGCACCAGCGGGAACGTGACCCGCCAGAACGTCTCGGTCTCGTTGGCGTAGAGGTCCATCGCCGCCTGTTCGAGGTTGTCGTCCAGGCCCGTCAGCCGGGCCTTGACGGTCACGACGACGAACGACAGGCAGAACATCACGTGCGCGATCAGGATCGTCACGAAGCCGAGCGCGACCTGCGTCGAGACGAAGAGGGCGAGCAACGACGACCCCATCACGATCTCGGGTGACGCCATCGGCAGGAAGATGACGGTGTTCGCCAGCGAGCGGCCCGCGAACTCGTGGCGCACCATGCCGAAGGCCGCCATCGTGCCGATGATCGTCGCGATGATCGTGGCGAGCAGACCGATCCCGAGGCTCAGCCCGACCGAGTGGCACATCCCGGCCGGCGCGCACGGGTGCATCCAATTGTGCAGCGTGAAATGACGGAACGTGTAGACGTTCTTGGACTTGCCGGGATCGTTGAAGCTCATCAGCACCACGACCGCGATCGGCACGAACATGTAGGTGAGCACGAGCAGGCCCAGAGCGAGCACCACGTGTTCGCGGATCCAGCGCCAGGTGCGTGCGATCGGGCTCATATCAGCTCCTCCGTCCCGGCTTTGCGGATGTAGACCAGCACCAGCCCGATGATCACGACCATCAGGATCACCGACAATGCACCGGCTCCGGCGTAGTCCTGCGTGGTGGTGAACAGGCTCTGGATCACGTTGCCGACCATCCGTCCGCCCGGACTGCCGAGGAGGGTCTGGTTGATGTAGTCACCGGCCGACGGGATGAAGGTGAGCAAGGTTCCGGCGACGACCCCTGGGAGAGACAAGGGCCAGGTGACCTTGAAGAACGCGGTGAACGGCGAGGCGTAGAGGTCGTTGGCGGCCTCGACGAGCCGGCCGTCGATCTTCTCGAGGCTCGCGTACAACGGCAGCACCATGAACGGCAGGAAGTTGTAGACGATGCCGGCGACCACGGCGAACCAGGTGTTGAGCAGGTGCTGGTTGGAACCGATGAGATGCAGGTTCTGCAAGGTCGAGACCACGAAGCCGTGGTCGGACAGGATCAGTTTCCAGGACAGCGTGCGCAGCAGGAAGCTGGTGAAGAACGGTGCGATCACCAGGACCAGGAGGAGGTTGCGCCACCTGCCGCCCTTGAACGCGATCGCGTAGGCCAGCACGTAGCCGATCACCAAACAGATCAGCGTTGCCAGTCCCGCATACCAGAGCGACCGGAAGAGCTCGGAGTGGTAGACCCGGATGACGGTCGCGAAGTTCGCGACGTGGAAGGTCATCTTGTAGCCCGTCAGTACCGAGCCGTTCGGGTCGAAGAGGCTCGCGGAGACCAGCGAGTAGAACGGGATCACGAAGAACGCCGCGAGCCACAACGCTCCGGGCGCGAGCAGCAGGTATCCGGTGTAGCGATTTCGTCCTGGTCGGGCCATCAGTCGTCCTCGATCCCGGCGGTCACGTCCTGGCTGGCATCCAGCAGGAACGCGTACTCGGGACGCCAGGACAGGTCGACCGTCTCGCCCTTGGCGAAGAGCCGCCGGCGGCCGGTGTTCTGCTCAAAGACCTGCAGCTCCTGTCCCCACGGCATCCGCACCAGGTATTGGGTGCTCACCCCGACGAAGCTCACGTCGGTGACGATGCCGCCGTCGAGGTGGTTGCCCGGCGCGTCGATCTCCTCACCGACGGCGGCGATCAGGACCTTCTCGGGACGGATCCCGATCCAGCCGTCAGCACCCGCTGCATGTGCGCGCGAGACCGGGATCGAGACGGTGACGCCGTGCATGTCGACCTTCACGAAGTCGCCGTCCGGGCCGAGTACCTTGCCGGCGATCAGGTTCGACTGCCCGAGGAAGTTCGCGACGAACGTGGTCTTCGGGTTCTCGTAGAGGTCGTTGGGCGCGCCCATCTGCTCGATCTCCCCAGCGTTCATCACCGCGATGGTGTCAGCCATCGTCATGGCCTCCTCCTGGTCGTGGGTGACGTGGATGAAGGTGAGCCCGACCTCGGTCTGGATCCGTTTGAGCTCGAGCTGCATCGCGCGGCGCAGCTTCAGGTCCAGGGCGCCCAGCGGCTCGTCGAGCAGCAGGACGTCCGGGCGGTTGATCAGTGCGCGCGCGAGCGCGACCCGTTGCTGCTGGCCGCCGGAGAGCTGGGGAGGCTTCTTGCGAGCCTGACTGGTCAGCTCGACGAGCTCGAGCATCTCCTTGACCTGCCGGTCGACCTCGGGCGACCTGCGCCGACGCAGCCCGAACGCGACGTTCTCGTAGATGTCCAGGTGCGGAAACAGCGCATAGCTCTGGAACACGGTGTTGACCGGCCGCTGGTAGGGCTTGGCGTAGGTGATGTCCGTGTCGCCGATGCGGATCGACCCGGAGGTCGGCGTCTCCAGGCCGGCGACCATCCGCAGGGTCGTGGTCTTGCCGCACCCCGACGGCCCGAGCAACGCGAAGAACGAGCCGTGAGGGACCTCCAGATCGATCGACTTCACCGCGGTGAAGGCCGCGAACTCCTTGGTCACCTGGGAGAGATGCAGGCTGCGTGAACCGTCAGACGCCTGTGACATCGGAGAACTGCCTTTCATACTCGCGGGTCTGGTACTCCTGGAGGGCCATGAAGCGATGGGTCGTGGCCAGCGTCTCGGGGGTCGGGAAGATCAGCGGGTTGTCGACGTTGCCCGGGTCGATCTTCTCCATGGCCTTCTGGGCGCCCTTGACCGGGCAGATGTACTGGTTGTAGTCAGCGAGCCGGGCAGCGACCACCGGGTCGTAGTAGTAGTTGATCCAGGCCTCGGCGTTCGACTTCCGCGTCGCCAGGTTGGGAACCAGCATGTTGTCGGCCCAGATCATCAGTCCCTCTTCGGGCGGCACGAAGACGAGGTTCGGGTCGCCGGCGTTGGCGATGTCGCCGGACCACGCCTCGCAGGCCAGCACGTTGCCGGCCGACAGGTCCTGGACGTAGTCGTTGCCGGTGAACCTGCGGATCTGGCCGTCGTTGGTCGCCTTGGTCACCGCATCCATCGCCTTCTGCCACTGGTGATCGGTGAAGTTCGCGGGATCGGCGCCCTGGCTGAGCATGATCAGCCCCATGGTGTCGCGCAGCTCGGTGAGCATGGTGACCTTGCCGTGCAGGTCCTGGCGGCTCAGCAGCTCGCCGTACGCCTTGACCGGCTTCTTGAGGTACTTCTTGTTGTAGGCAAGCCCGGTCAGCCCGCTCTGCCACGGTGCGGAGTATCTGCGCTGCGGGTCCCAGGACGGCTTGGCGAGCGAGTCGATGATGTTCGCGTGCAGGTTGGGCACCTTGGCCGGGTCCAGCGGCTGGATCCAGCCGACGTCGATCATCCGGGCAGCCATCCAGTCGGTGAGCACGAACATGTCCCGCTGGGTCGACTGGCACGAGCCGAGCTGGTTCTTGACCTTGGCGAAGAACTCCTCGTTGTCGTTGACGTCGTCGGTGTAGCTGACCTTGATACCGGTGGTCTGCTCGAACGTCTGCAGCGTCGAGGGGTTCTTCTTGCTGTCCGGGTCGATGTAGAGCGGCCAGTTCGAGATCACGAAGGTCTTGTCGTGGGCCGAGACGTCGGTGGCCTTGCAGTCCGCGGGATTCTGCCGCAGGCTGCTGGTGCCCAACAGGCGCAGAACCTCCAGACTGCCGAGGCCGAAGACGGCGCCCGCGCCGCCCTTGATCATCGTCCGGCGACTCACTCGGGGATCTCCAGTCACGAAACCTCCCTCTCCCATCCTCCGACAGCTCGTTGGGGGATCGTGACACGGCAAAAGGCCTGCGACAAGGGATTCCGTCGTGAAGATCGTGTTTCACAACGAAAACCGGCGCATTAACTTGCCTTCGCCGTCCTGATGGCGACACCATGGCGTCATGGCCGAGCCTGACGTGACCTCCCGACGCAGTGCGCCCCTCGATGCCGTCTCGAAGGCGATCATCGAACAGCTCCAGCAGGACGGGCGGCGCCCCTATGCCCGGATCGGGGAAGCGGTCGGACTGTCCGAGGCCGCGGTGCGCCAGCGCGTGCAGCGCCTGATCGACAGCGGCGTGATGCAGATCGTCGCGGTCACCGATCCGCTCGAGCTCGGCTTCGCGCGCCAGGCGATGATCGGACTGCACGTCGACGGCCCGATCGAGCCGGTGGCCGATGCGCTCGCCGAGATGGACGAGATCGACTACGTGGTCGTCACCGCCGGCGGATTCGACATCCTCGCCGAGGCCGTCTGCGAGAGCGACGAACACCTGCTCGAGGTGTTGTCCTCGCGGATCCGGGCCATCCCGAGCGTGCGCAGCACCGAGACGTTCGTCTACCTCAAGCTGCGCAAGCAGACCTACTCGTGGGGCGTCCGCTGAGCGTTTCGCTGTGGGCCGACACGGTCGGTGGACACACGCCCGTCCGTGCCGCGTTGCCGGGACCGGCGTCGTACGACGTCGTGGTCGTGGGTGCAGGGTTCACCGGGCTGTGGACCGCGTACTACCTGAGCGCCGCCGATCGGTCGCTGCGGATCGCGGTGCTCGAGGCCGAGACCGCCGGGTTCGGGGCGTCTGGACGCAACGGCGGCTGGTGCAGCGCTCTCTTCCCGACTCCGTGGTCGAAACTTGCTGCCGCGTCATCGGCGACCGAAGCCCTGCGACTGCACCGCGCCATGGCCGACACCGTCGTCGAAGTGGGTCGCGTGGTCGAGGCCGAGGGCATCGAGGCCGACTATCAACGCGGGGGCACCCTGACCCTTGCTCGCTCCCGCCCCCAGGTGCGACGGCTGCGCGAGGAGCTCGCCGAGTGGCTCGGCCACGGGTTCACCGACGCGGACGTGCGCTGGCTCGACGAGACCGAGGCCCGCGATCATCTCAAGGCGACCGGCGTACAGGGCGGGCTGTTCACGCCGCACTGCGCGGCAGTCCATCCGGCGCGGTTGGTCCGCGGCCTGGCCGCCGCCGTCGAGCGTCGCGGGGTGTCGATCTTCGAGGGGACTCGCGTGCACGCGATCGACGCGGGCTCCGTGCTGACCGATGTCGGCCGGGTCGAGGCCGACATCGTGGTGCGGGCGACCGAGGCCTGGACGTCCCAGCTGCCGCGAAGCCGGCGGGCGATCGCACCCGTGTACTCGCTGATGGTCGCCACCGAACCGCTCTCCGCCGAAACCTGGGCGCACGTCGGCCTCGACGGACGCCCGACGTTCACCGACGGTCGCCACGTGATCATCTACGGCCAGCGCACCGCCGACGGCCGGCTGGCATTCGGCGGTCGCGGTGCGCCGTACCACCTCGGCTCACGGATCCGTCCGGGCTTCGACGCCGAACCCGGTGTCTTCACCAAGCTGCGCCGGTCCCTGGTCGACCTGCTCCCCCAGCTGGGTGACGCCCGCTTCACCCACGCGTGGGGCGGACCGCTCGGCATCACGCGTGACTGGTCGGCCTCGGTCGGACTCGACCGAGGCAGCGGCCAGGCCTGGGCTGGTGGCTACGTGGGCGACGGAGTCGGTACGACGAACCTGGCCGGGCGGACCCTGACCGACCTGATCCTGCGGCGCGACACCGAGCTGACCTCGCTGCCCTGGGTGGATCACCACAGCCCCTCGTGGGAGCCCGAGCCGTTGCGCTGGCTCGGCATCAACGCCGGCCTTCGGGCGATGACCGCAGCAGACGCCGAGGAACGCCTCACCCGCCGGCCGAGCGTGATCGCCAAGGCGATGTCCCCCCTCATCCACGGCTAGATCGGCTCAGGTGTCACCGCGACCGTGCAGCCGGCCCGTTTGCTTCCGAAGGCTTAGTTCGCAAGGGTTGAGCCATGGTGGGACGCATCCCCGTGATGGACGTGACGCCCGTGATCGAACACGGGCGCTATCCGGCCAAGTCCGTGGTCGGGGAACAGTTCGAGGTGAGCGCGCTCGTCTTCCGTGAGGGGCACGATCAGCTCGGGGCCGATGTGGTGCTCATCGACCCCGCGGGGATCTCGCGCCCACCCGTCCGGATGAGCCCGGCCCCCTACGGCGTGAACCGGATGGTTGCGCAGGTCAGCGCCGACGTCGAAGGCGCCTGGGGATTCACCATCGAGTCGTGGAGCGACCCGGTCGCCACGTGGCTGCACGACGCCGGCATCAAGATCCGCGCCGACGTCGACGTCTCCCTGATGTTCACCGAAGGTGCGCTCCTGCTCGAGCGCTGGGGTCGCCAGGTCCAGGCGCCCTCGGCCGAGCGACGCGTCGTGCTCGACGCGATCACCGCCATCAACGACGCCACCAGGCCGACCGAGGTCCGCCTGGCCGTGGCAGAGGATCCCGCGCTGGTGGCGATCCTGGCCACCTACCCGATCCGCGACCTCCTCTCGGTCGAGGGCCCCTACCCGCTGTTCGTTGATCGGCGGCGCGCGCTGACCGGCAGCTGGTACGAGTTCTTCCCACGCTCCGAGGGCGCGTACACCGACCCCGACGGGACGCTGCACACGGGCACCCTGAGGACCGCGGCGGAGCGACTCGACGCCGTCGCCGCAATGGGGTTCGACGTCATCTACCTGCCGCCCGTCCATCCCGTCGGGGAGGTGAACCGCAAGGGCCGCAACAACACCTTGACCCCCCAGCCCACCGACGTCGGGTCGCCGTGGGCGATCGGTTCGAAGGCCGGTGGCCACGACAAGATCAGCCCGGAGCTCGGGACGCTCAAGGACTTCGACGCCTTCGTGAGGAGGGCTGCGAAGCTCGGCCTCGAGGTCGCCATCGATCTCGCACTCCAGGCTGCGCCGGACCACCCGTGGGTGCAGAGCCACCCAGAGTGGTTCACGACGCGCGCCGACGGGTCGATCGCCTACGCCGAGAACCCGCCGAAGAAGTACCAGGACATCTACCCGATCAACTTCGACAACGATCCCGAGGGGATCTACGCCGAGGTGCTGCGCGTCGTACGGCACTGGATGAAGCACGGGGTACGGATCTTCCGGGTCGACAACCCGCACACCAAGCCGCTGGAGTTCTGGGAGCGGCTGCTCGACGAGCTCCGCGCGAGCGACCCCGACGTGCTCTTCCTCTCCGAGGCGTTCACGACGCCGCCGATGATGCACGCTCTCGCGAAGGTCGGTTTCCACCAGAGCTACACCTACTTCACGTGGCGCAACACCCGTGCGGAGATCGAGTCCTATCTGCGCGAGGTCTCGACCGACTCGGCGCACTTCCTGCGGCCGAACTTCTTCGTCAACACCCCCGACATCCTGCACGAGTTCCTCCAGTACGGCGGTCCGCCGGCCTTCCGGATCCGCGCAACCCTCGCCGCCACGGGCTCACCGTCGTGGGGCGTGTACGCCGGGTTCGAGCTGTACGAGCGGATGGCCGTGCGCCCGGGGAGCGAGGAGTACCTGGACTCGGAGAAGTACGAGCTCAAGGTGCGCGACTGGGCCGGCGCCGAGGCCGAAGGCCGGTCGCTGGCGCCGTACCTGACCCACCTCAACGAGATCCGGCGAGCACATCCGGCGTTGCAGCAGCTGCGCAACCTGGTCGTGCACGGCAGTGACGACGAAAGCATCGTGGTGTTCAGCAAGCAAGCACCTCGCGGGTCCTCGGCACACTCGACGAACGCCGAGACCGACATCGTGCTGGTCGTGGTCAACCTCGACCCGCACGCGGTCCACGAGACGACGATCCATCTCGACCTCGCGGCACTCGGCCTGGAACCCGACGCCCGCTTCGAGGTGCACGACGAGCTGTCCGGCCAGACCTGGGGCTGGAGCGCCGACAACTACGTCCGTCTCGACCCCACCGGCCAGGAGGCCGGACAGGTGGCCCACATCCTGAGCGTGAGGACAGCGTGAGCGAGCAGCCCGAATGGTTCAAGACAGCGGTGTTCTACGAGGTGCTGGTGCGCTCGTTCAAGGACAGCGACGGCGACGGCGTCGGCGACTTCCGCGGCCTGACGGAGAAGCTCGACTACCTGCAGTGGCTGGGCGTCGACTGCCTCTGGGTCCCGCCGTTCTTCACCTCGCCCCTGCGTGACGGCGGGTACGACGTCGCGGACTACACCAACATCCTTCCGGAGTGCGGGACGGTCGATGACTTCCACGCCTTCCTCGACGCGGCCCACGCCCGCGGGATCAAGGTGATCATCGATTTCGTGATGAACCACACCTCCGACGCGCATCCGTGGTTCCAGGCCAGCCGGAACGACCCCGAGGGTCCGTACGGCGACTTCTACGTCTGGTCGGACACCGACGAGCTGTACGCCGACGCCCGGATCATCTTCGTCGACACCGAGCCCTCGAACTGGACCTGGGACCCGGTGCGCCAGCAGTACTTCTGGCACCGGTTCTTCGCCCACCAGCCCGACCTCAACTTCGACAACCCGAAGGTGCACGAGGCGATGCTCGACGCGATGTCCTTCTGGCTCGACCTCGGTCTCGACGGCTTCCGCCTCGATGCGGTCCCGTACCTCTACGAACGCCCCGGCACCAACGGCGAGAACCTCCCCGAGACCCACGAGTTCCTCCGGATGGTGCGCAGGTTCGTCGACGACAAGTACCCCGGCCGGGTGCTGCTCTGCGAGGCGAACCAGTGGCCCTCCGACGTCGTGGAGTACTTCGGCGACCCCGAGGTCGGCGGCGACGAGTGCCACATGGCGTTCCACTTCCCGGTGATGCCGCGCATCTTCATGGCCGTGCGGCGCGAGTCCCGCTTCCCGATCTCCGAGATCATGGAGCAGACGCCGGCCATCCCGTCGGGCTGCCAGTGGGGCATCTTTCTGCGCAACCACGACGAGCTGACCCTGGAGATGGTCACCGACGAGGACCGCGACTACATGTGGTCCGAGTACGCCCAGGACCCCCGGATGAAGGCCAACATCGGGATCCGTCGCCGGCTCGCGCCGCTGCTGGACAATGACACCAACCGGATGGAGCTGTTCAGCGCTCTCCTGCTCTCACTGCCCGGCTCGCCGGTGCTGTACTACGGTGACGAGATCGGCATGGGCGACAACATCTGGCTCGGCGACCGCGACGGCGTCCGTACGCCGATGCAGTGGACCTCGGACCGCAACGGCGGGTTCTCCGCCGCCACGCCGGGCCGCCTGCACCTGCCGGTGATTCAGGATCCTGTTTTCGGGTATCAGTCGGTCAATGTTGAAGCCGAGCTCGACAACACCTCGTCCCTGCTGCACTGGACCCGACGGATGATCCACACCCGCAAGCAGCACCCCAGCTTCGGCCTCGGCGAGTTCCATGACCTCGGGGGAAGCAACCCCTCGGTGCTCTCCTACGTCCGCGAGTACGCGTTCACCGACGACGACGACTCACGGCGGACCGACACCGTGCTGTGCGTCAACAACCTGTCCCGGTTCCCGCAGCCGGTCGAGCTCGACCTGCGCCGCTGGGAGGGCCTGACCCCGGTCGAGCTTCTCGGCGGGGTTCGGTTCCCGCAGATCGGTGAGCTTCCCTACCTCCTCACCCTGGGCGGTTACGGGTTCTATTGGATCCGACTGCCGGACCTGAGTCCGACCGAGGAGGTGAGCACGTGAGCGAGCATCCGCAGCGCGCGGCCTTCCTCGCGAACCAGCGCTGGTTCGCCGGGAAGGGTCGTGACTTCGAGGTCACCGACGTCCGGGTGCTCGCCACACTCTCGGAGAACGTACGCATCGAGCTCGTCGAGGTCGCGTACGCCGAGGGGACTCCCGCGACCGAGACCTACCAGATGCCGGTCTCGCGCTACTCCGGCCCGCAGGAACGGCTCGGTCACGCGCTGGTGCGCGAGGGCGACGGCGAGTGGACCTACGACGCGGTCCACGACCGCGAGGCGATGGCGGTCTACCTGGAGGTCTTCGACACCGGCAAGGACCTCGACGGCGTGGTCGTGCACCGGCTCGCGGGGCACGACCTGGACATCAGCACGCACTCGACCGTCTTCGGTGGCGAGCAGAGCAACTCCTCGGTCGCGTTCGGCGAGGACAGCCTGATGAAGGTGTTCCGCAAGCTGACCACCGGCACCAACCCGGACGTCGAGATCCACGAGGCCCTCACCCGCGCCGGGAACACCCACGTCGCCGCGCTGTACGGTTACCTCAGTGCCGAGGGCGAGCAGCTCCAGCTGGCGATGCTCCAGCAGTTCCTTCGGACCGCCAGCGACGGGTGGGTGCTGGCCCTGACGAGTGCGCGGAACCTGTATCTCGAGGGCGACCTGCACCCGCACGAGGTGGGCGGCGACTTCGCTGCCGAGGCGCACCGGCTCGGCGCGACCATCGCCGAGATCCACCAGGTCCTGGCCGGGACGTTCGGCACCACGACGATCGACCCGGCGGCCATCGGGCAGCAGATGAGTGCGCGATTCCGCGCCGCTACCGGTGTCGTTCCGGAGCTGTCGGCGTACGAGGACGCGGTGCAGAGCCGCTTCGCCGCCCTGGCCGAGCTGCCGCCGGGCACCCCCGGGCTGGTGGCGCACCGGATCCACGGCGACCTGCACCTGGGCCAGACGCTGCGCACCTCGCTGGGCTGGAAGCTGGTCGACTTCGAGGGCGAGCCGGCCAAGCCGCTGGCCGAGCGCCGTTTGCCGGACTCGCCCTGGCGCGATGTCGCGGGCATGGTCCGCTCCCTGGATTACGCCGCCGCCTCGACCGCGGCCGACCTGGAGGCGAGCGATCACGGCCACGACCAGATCGGCTACCGCGCGCGCGAGTGGGTCGAGCACAACGTGGCCGCGCTGCTCGACGGGTACACCGAGCAGCGCGGCGCCGAGATCACCGGCGTCGAACAGACCCTGCTGGACGCCTACGTAGCGGACAAGGCCGTCTACGAGGCCGCGTACGAAGCCCGCAACCGGCCCGGCTGGCTTCCGATCCCGCTCGCAGCACTGGGCCGGCTCGCGGGGCAGCCTCGATGACCGGTTCCCTGGGAGAGCTCGACCTGTACCTGATCGGAGAGGGCCGTCACCACCGGCTCTGGGAGGCCCTCGGGGCGCACCCCTACGAGGGTTTAGGTGGCAACGGAGTCCGCTTCGCTGTCTGGGCGCCGCATGCGCGCGAGGTCCGACTCGTGGGCGACTTCAACGGCTGGGACCGCTCGACGATGCCGATGGCCCTGCGGGGCGAGTCAGGCATCTGGGAGCTCGACGTGCCGGGGGCCGTTCCCGGCAACCGGTACAAGTACGTCATCTGCGGGGCTGACGGGGCCTGGTCGGACCGGGCCGACCCGATGGCCGCACACACCGCGGTGCCGCCGGAGACCCATTCGGTGATCTTCCGCAGCACGCACCGCTGGACCGATCAGGCGTGGATCGAGGCACGGGCCCACCAGGACCGACCGGCACGTCCGATGTCGATCTACGAGGTGCACCTCGGCTCCTGGCGCAGCGGCCTGTCCTACGACGAGCTGGCCGACCAGCTCACGGCGTACGTGGTCGAGATGGGGTTCACGCACGTCGAGCTGATGCCGGTGATGGAGCACCCGTACGGCGGCTCGTGGGGCTACCAGGTGACCTCGTACTACGCACCGACCGCCCGCTACGGTGACCCCGACGGCTTCCGGCGGCTGGTCGACGCCCTGCACGCGGCGGGCGTCGGCGTGATCCTGGACTGGGTGCCGGCGCACTTCCCGAAGGATGCCTTCGCCCTGGCCCGTTTCGACGGGACGGCGCTGTACGAGGACCCCAACCCGAGCCGGGGCGAGCATCCCGACTGGGGCACGCTCGTCTTCGACTTCGGGCGGCTCGAGGTCCGCAACTTTCTGGTCGCCAACGCGCTGTACTGGCTCGAGGAGTTCCACGTCGACGGGCTTCGGGTCGACGCGGTCGCCTCGATGCTGTACCTGGACTACTCCCGCGAGGCCGGCGCGTGGTCACCGAACGTGCACGGCGGCCGCGAGAACCTGGAGGCGGTCGCGTTCATCCGCGAGCTCAACGACGTGGTGGCCAGCGTCGCTCCGGGGTCGATGGTGATCGCGGAGGAGTCGACGTCCTGGCCGGGCGTGACGGCCGGCACCGACAGTGGCGGACTCGGCTTCGGGTTCAAGTGGAACATGGGCTGGATGCACGACTCGCTGAGCTACATCGCGCGCGACCCGATGTACCGGTCGCACCATCATGGCGAGCTCACCTTCAGCCTGGTCTACGCGTTCTCCGAGCGCTACGTGCTGCCGATCAGCCACGACGAGGTCGTGCACGGCAAGGGCTCCCTGCTGCGCAAGATGCCAGGAGACCGCTGGAAGCAGTTCGCCGGTGTACGGGCCTTCTTCGCCTACCAGTGGGCGCACCCGGGCAAGCAGCTGCTGTTCATGGGCAGCGAGTTCGCCCAGGACGGGGAGTGGGCCGAGTCCGGAGAGCTCGACTGGGGTCTGTTGGGAGACGGCGCCCACGGCGGCGTCCGGACCCTCGTGGCTGACCTGAACCAGACCTACGTCGCGACCCCGGCACTCTGGGAGCAGGACGCCAGCGGAGCCGGATTCACCTGGCTCTCGGCCGATGACGCGGCCGCCAACGTGATCGCGTTCGTGCGCTGGGCCGTGGACGGGCGGGCGCTGGTCTGCGTGTGCAACTTCTCGGGCCGGCCGCACGAGGCCTACCGCCTGCCGCTGCCGTTCGCGGGCACCTGGCGCGAGGCCGTCAACACCGACGCGACGGCGTACGGCGGCTCCGGGGTCGGCAACCTCGGCATCGTCAGCGCGGTGGCCCAGCCGTACGGCGACCAGCCCGCCAGCGCCACCTTGCGGTTGCCTCCCCTGGGGACGCTGTGGCTCGTTCCTTCCTCGACCACCGACGTCGGTTGAGGAAGGCACGGACGCGTCTCCCCGTAGGCTAGGAGCGTGCCTGCAGACCTGACTCCCGTCTCCCCCGGAGTCGTGCGCGTCAGCTGGTCGGTCGAGCTCCAGGCCGAGGGCCTCGGGCCGTCGGTCGAGGCCGTCCGCGGTGCCTTGGCCGAAGGCTTCGGCGCGGGCCATCATCGCGTCGAGGCACTGGTCGACCCCGATGACGAGGATGCCCAACGGATCGCCACGTTCTCCGGCCTGATGCGTGAGGGCGTGGCTCGCCAGGTCGCCGACGGCTCGGACCGGATCGTCTATGCGCGCCTGGCCGACGACACTCCCGTGGAGGACCCGATCGGTTTCCGCAGACTGCTGAACTCATTCCTCCCCCGCAAGCGCGCGATCAGCCAGATGCTGATCCGCTCGACCGACGAACGGGTGCTGCTGTGCCAGCTCACCTACAAGAAGGACTGGGACCTGCCCGGCGGGGTGGTCGAGGTCGGCGAGTCCCCGCGACTGGCCGTCTCGCGCGAAGTCACCGAGGAGCTCGGTCTCGAGCTCGATGCCGGCACGCTGGTGCTGACCGACTGGCTCCCCGCGTGGGGTGGCTGGGACGACGCGGTGTGCCTGGTCTTCGACGGCGGCGTGCATGACGAGTCGATCACCGCGAGCATCGTGCGCCAGCAGCGCGAGATCCGCTCGGCGCGCTTCTGCACGATCGAGGAGATCCACGAGCTGTGCGCCGACTTCACTGCCCGCCGGATCGTCTCGGCGCTGATCAACGTGTCCGACAGTCCCGGCCCGTCGTACACCGAGAGCGGGCTCTGAACCGGGCTGGCCGGAGCGCTGCAGCGTCACCAGGACACCGACCAGGACGACCGCGCCGCCGACGAGCTCGGTGACACCGGGCGCCTGGTCGAGCAGCGCCCACGCACTCAGCATTGCGACCGGTGGCGCGATCAGCACGAACGGGACGACCGTGGACGCTGGGTACCGTGCCAGCAGTCCGTTGAAGATCGAGTAGCCGACCAGCGACGCCAGCCCCGCGGTGTAGGCCGTCGACACGGCAGCATGCCAGCCGAGGTGACCGAGGGCATGACCGACGACGGCCGGTCCGTCGATGCCCAGGCTGAGCAGCACCAGCGGCACCGGGACGACCAGCGAGGACCAGACCGAGAGCGAGAGCCCCGAGGAGACGCTCGCCCGGCGCGAGACCACGTTGCCGATCCCCCACGACAGCGCGCCCGCGATGCACAGCAGCAGAGCGCCCAGCGGAATGTGACCGCCACGGCCCATGCCGACCACGACGAGCCCGCTCGCCCCGATCAGGATGCCCAGAAGCTGGCGAACGGTCGGTCGTTCGCCGAGCCAGCCGGCCGCGATCAACACGGTGAACAGCACCTGAGCCTGTAGCACCAGGGCTGCGAGGCCGGGCGGCATCCCGAGGTGCATCGAGGTGTAGAGGAGTCCGAACTGGCCCAGCGACATGAAGGTCCCGACCGCGACGACCGTGCCCCACGGCGCCTGGGGACGCGGCACGAAGAACACCGCGGGCACTAGGACAGCGGTGAACCGCAGCGCGACGAAGAGAAGCGGCGGCACTCCGTGCATGCCCCATTCGATGACCACGAAATTGAAGCCCCAGATGACGGCCACGAGGATGGCGAGGGCGACGTTGCGGGGGCTCATGCACTCGATTCTGCCGTTCAGGTCGATGAAGCACCAGCGATAAGATCTGCATGGATCCATGTAGCATCAC
>NZ_JAOPXI010000178.1 GCF_025965215.1 Marmoricola sp. | reverse complement strand
ACGCCATCGCGGACTGGGCCCTGCTGAACGCCCTGGTCAACACCGCCTCCGGGGCGACCTGGGTCTCGATCCACCACGGCGGCGGGGTCGGCATGGGCCGATCGATCCACGCAGGCCAGGTCTGCGTCGCCGACGGAACCGCCCTCGCGGCCGAGAAGATCGAGCGCGTGCTGACCAACGACCCGGGCATGGGTGTCATCCGGCACGTCGACGCGGGGTACGACCTGGCCGCCGAGGTCGCCGCTGACCGTGGTGTGCGGGTGCCGATGCTGGAACGGTAGTCCGGAGCAAGAAGCACCAGTTTCGGGCGCCTTGACCAGGCCAACTGCTCCGGACTATCGCGACGAGCAGGTGTGGATAGCCCCTAGGAGTCCACAGGTCGCCGACGAGCCGACGCGGGCCGTCATGACCCGCAGGCACGGTCGCTGCCATGAGCGAAGTCGTTCGTTGGCAACCGGTGTGCGCGTTCCCGTCGGATCTCGTGGTGCCTGTGCGACTCGATCCCACGGGGGTGGGCGGACCGACCCGGTCGCAGGCGCGGGGAGCGCGCTGGCGACGAGTCTCCTACGGCTGGTACGTCGACGCTCGGCGAGCGCCCGATCGTGTCGAGCAACGCATCATCGAGCAGGCGACCCGGTTGCCCGTGACCGGCGGAATTACCGGATGGGCTGCTCTTCGTTGGCGCGGAGCTGCCTACTTCGACGGCACCGATCACGGCGGGCGGAGCGAGGTGCCGGTTCCGCTCCACATGGGCGTTCACGGAGCTCTGCGCGGCTCAGATCGGGTGCTGATCAGCAAGGAGCAGTTCGCGCCGTGGGAGTCCGATCTCCTGCATGGTGTTCGGGCAGCATCACCGCTGCGTGCCCTGTTCGACGAGATTCGTCGCCGGGGGTCCCTGCGTACTGGTGTCGAAGCTGCAGACATGACCTTTGCTGCGCGGCTCTGCACACCGTCCGAGTTCGCGGCATACATCGGCATCCGTCCTGCCTGGACCGGGATCCAACTTGTCAGGGACGTGGGCGGACTCATGCGGGCAGGCAGCGAGTCGCCGCAGGAGACGGCGATGCGCATGGCCTGGGTTCTTGACGCCGAGCTGCCGCAGCCGTTGTGCAATCCCGTCCTGCGCTCGCCGAGCGGCGCGTTTCTCGGGAGACCGGACCTCTTCGACCCGGACGTCGGCCTTGTCGGCGAGTACGACGGTGCCCACCACCTTCTCGACGACCGTCGCCGTCTGGACCGGGCGCGCGAGGAGCGGTTCCGGGACCACGGGCTTGAGTACGTCTCCGTCGTACGCGGGGAGCTGGTCGATCGAGTAAGGACTGCCGCACGCCTCCGCGCCGCCTACCGCAGGGCGGCCGCGATCGTTCGCGACCGGCGATGGGTCCTGGACTACCGCCTCCGCGCCTTCCATGACTGAACTGCCGCCTCGATGTCGCGCAGCGGGGTGATCACCGGCGGACCCCCTTGGAGCTGGCGCCGGGCGTTGATGATCCGTCGGTTGAACTGCTCGAGCAGGTCCCGTACGACGGACTCCGAGGTCTCGCGGTCGAGGACTGCGTCGAGCTCGGCGTCGTCCTTGCGCAGCTGCAGTGCTTCGGGCAGGACGCCGGTGATCCGTTCGCGCTCGATGAGGCGCTTGAGCCACCAGTCCGGGTCGCTGTCGAGGGATTCGAGCGGTTTCCCGGCGCCCGGGAGGTCGTCGAACTCGCCACGCGCCATGGCTTGCTGGATCTGCAGGTCGACCCACCGGGCCTGGTGCCGCATCCGCTGCGCAGCGGCCGACTCACCGGTGCGGGGATCGGTCCCGCGCCCCGGCTCGGATTGCTCGCTGATCCCGTCCTGGCTCATCACGTTCACCTGGTACCGAGGATATCGGGACCCCGGTCAAAGAAATTCTTCTGGTTTCGGCGTCAGTGATCCGGGGCATCCTCGTCTCCACAGTGACGTCTGCGTGCACGCGCAGGCCGGCATTGGAACTTCGGAGGAGCTCATTATGAGTCGCGCGCGTCAAGCTCTTGTGGTCGCAGTCCTGGTGGCACTCGCGAGCCTCGGGGCAATGTCCAGTGCCAGCGCTGCGGACCTGGCGCCGTCCCCGGACCACGTGCCGTTCCCGCTCTGGGCCCTGTTCGTCGGAGTCGTCCTGGTTCTCTGCGGCGTCGCTGTCCTGCGACGCACGCTCAACGAGCGTCCGCTGCGGCGCCGTACCGACGGTGACGTCAGCTAGCTGGTCGCCTGATTCTCGGGCGAGGCGAACCAGATCGTCCGGTTCTGCCAGTCCCCGGGCCCGAGCCGCGGCGGGGAGCACACGATCAGCGCGAGCTGTGGCGGCCCGTCCTTCGCGTAGTACGCCGGTGATCCGTTCGCTGCCTCGATGACGAACCGCTTGGTCACGCGGTAGCAGAGCTCGGCGTTCTTGCCGCGCACGATGATCTGGCCGCCGACGTGCAGGTGGTCGAGCAGGCGGTTTCCCATCGCGCTGTCATCGGGCCAGGTGTGCGCGTTGAACAGGACGTTGCCGTGCGGGCTCCCCGGCGCCAGCGTCGGCTCGTCCCAGGCGAACTCGGTCTTGCCGACCGAGGACAGCGGGGGTGCCTGCGGGACGTTGTTGGCGTCACGCGGGAGTGCCAGCACGTTGGCGTCGCGGGCGATGAGCGCCGCCGAGATCGTGCGCGGTCGGAAGGTGTGGGTCACCATCGTGCCGCAGACCGCGGGCTTGAACACCGAGCCCGGAACGACCGCCTGCGCAGCCGGTGGCCGGTACGGCGCGGGAGCAGGGCTGCCGCCGTGGGGCCAGAACGCCCAGATCCCGACGATCGCGGTGGCCACGATCGCGGCCACCAGGGCGGAGCGCCTGCGCAGCCGGTCGGTCATCGGCCCTCCCCCACAGGTGTGGCGGATGGCTGCCTCGGGGATCGATCGGACGGGCGCACCCCCCCAGCCTAAGAGGTGGGCGGGGTGCCCGAGACCGCAACGCAGAGGTCGGGACGTTGCGGCGATCTCGGATGTGAGACGGGCCGACGGCTCGGCGCGTTGACCGGGCTACCCCGGGACGGTGCACTGGTCGGGTGTCAGGTCCAGGTGCCGCGGTGAATGATGTCGTCGAGCGACTTCCGGGCACGACGGTCCGGCGACCCGGCGTTGCCGGCATCGGTCACGCGATGGCCGAGCGTGATCACGCCGACCGGGTCGAACTCCTCGGCGATCGCGAACTCGGTCCGCACGGCAGACACACGCTCGACCGGGATCCCGAAGAAGCAGGCGCCCAGGCCCTCGTCGACCGCGGTCTGGAGGATCAGCAGCGAGGCCATCGCGGCGTCCATGTGCCAGAACGGCACGGGCCAACGGCTCTCGGCCCGGTCCGCCCACCCCTTGTCGTCCTCGGCATAGCGACTCAGGTAGGCCGCCTTGCTGGAGCAGGGCACGATGACCACCGGCGCCCGCATCATCCCGGTCAGCCAGTCATCGGGGTCTGCCAGCGCAGCAGGATCGGTAGTGACGCTCCACCAGCGGCGCACGTCCTCGGGAGTGTCCAGCAGCAGGAACCCCCACCCCTGGCTGAAGCCGGCGCTCGGCGCGTGGGTGGCGTTGCGCAGAGCCCGTTCGACGATCTCGGGATCGACGCCGCGGTCGGCGTAGTTGCGGATCATCCTGCGGCGGTCAACCACGTCCTGGAACTCCACGCGGCGAGCCTAGCGAGTGCCCGGGAGGTCGAGGATGCCTGAGGACTTCGAGCGGATGTGGGCCGACCTGGACCCCGTGGGAAGGTCGGTCCGGACCACGGGCTACTTCCGGCAACCCTTCACCTCGGCGGAGCGAGAGTGCCACGCCTGGTTCGTCGAGCAATGCGTACGACGCGGCCTGCGCGTCGAGCACGACGGCAACGGCAACACGATCGGATGGTGGGAGCCGACGCTGGACACGGGAGAGCCGGCGGTGCTCACCGGCTCGCATCTCGACTCGGTCGTGGACGGTGGCGCGTACGACGGACCGCTCGGCGTGGTCTCGGCGCTTGCCGCGATCGACGTCCTGCGGGATCGCGGCGTGCAGCCGGCTCGCGCGATCGGGGTCGCCGTGTTCGCCGAGGAGGAGGGGTCACGCTTCGGGTTGGCCTGCCTGGGATCCCGGCTCGCGGTCGGTACGACAACCGCCGAGCGGGCAGGTGAGCTCCGTGATCCCGACGGCGTCGCGCTCGTGGACGCGATGATCGCGGCCGGCGTGGACACGGGCCTAGGGCGGTCGGCCTGGGTGGACCGGGTCGGCTGCTACCTCGAGTTGCACGTCGAGCAGGGGCGCGACCTCGACCTGCGCGACGAGCCGGTCGGTCTCGCGTCGGCGATCTGGCCGCACGGTCGCTACCGGTTCGACTTCACCGGCCAGGCGAACCATGCCGGCACGACCGCGATGCCCGATCGCCACGACCCGATGCTGACCTACGCGATGACCGTGCTGGCGGCCAACAAGCAGGCCCGGCTGGCCGATTCCCGCGCGACCTTCGGCCGCGTCGAGGTCGGACCGAACGCGACCAATGCCGTTCCGTCCAGGGTCACCGCCTGGCTGGACGCACGCAGCGAGAGCGACGAGGCGCTCGCGTCGCTGGTAGCGGCCATCGAGCAGCAGGCACGCGATCGCGCCGGTCGCGACGGGACGGAACTGGAGCTGAGGGCCGAGTCGGTCTCGCCTGCGGTGCACTTCGACGTGCCGCTGACCGAACGGCTCGCAACGTTGACGGGCCGCAGACGGCCGGTCATCGCGACAGCGGCCGGGCACGACGCCGGGGTCCTTGCCGCTGCGGGCATCCCGACAGCGATGCTGTTCGTCCGCAATCCCACCGGCGTCTCGCACTCGCCGGCCGAGTACGCGGGGATGGCCGACTGCCTGCTCGGGTTCGAGTTTCTGGCGGACTGCCTGGCGGAGCTGGTCTCGTGACTGAGTACCGGCTGGAGCACGCGCTGGTGGACGGGGTGGTCGTCGAGCATGTCCGGCTGGTTGTCGAAGCAGGCATGATCACCGAGGTTTCGAGGCAGGCTCCGGGAGGCCTTCCTCAACCAACGCCGGTCTCGGGAATCACGATCCCGCGGCTCGCCAACTGCCACTCGCATGCCTTCCACCGGGCTCTGCGCGGTCGCACCCAGACCGAGCGCGGCACCTTCTGGACCTGGCGCGAGCAGATGTACGCGACGGCCGCCGAACTCACACCCGACAGCTACTACGCGCTCGCCCTCGACGTGTACGCCGAGATGGCGGCGACAGGCATCGGCGCGGTCGGCGAGTTCCACTACCTGCACCACCAGCCCGACGGGACCCCGTACGACGACCCCAACGAGATGGGTCGCGCGCTCCTGGCGGCTGCGGACGCGGCGGGCATCCGGATCCGCTTGCTGGACACCTGCTACCTCGCGTCGGGGTTCGGGACGGAGCCCGAAGGAGTCCAGCGCCGGTTCAGCGATGGCGACGCCGAACGCTGGGCGGAACGGGTCTCCGCGTTCGACGACGACCGGGTCGGTGCCGCGATCCATTCGGTGAGAGCGGTCCCGCGCGACCAGCTCGGCACGGTCGTGGACTGGGCCGGCGAACGTGAACGGCCGCTGCACGTCCACCTCTCCGAGCAGGTCGCCGAGAACGAGGCGTGCGTGGCGGCGTACGGGATGACGCCGACGCAGGTGCTCGCCGACGCCGGGGCACTCGGGCCGCTGACGACCCTCGTCCACGCCACGCATCTGACGCCCGAGGACATCGCACTGATCGGCCAGGCGCAGTCGTTCGTGTGCTTCTGCCCGACGACCGAGCGCGACCTCGCTGACGGGATCGGGCCGTCGCGCGAGCTCCACGACGCCGGCGCCCGACTCACGCTCGGCTCGGACAGCCATGCCGTCATCGATCACTTCGAGGAGATGCGCGCCGTCGAGCTGAACGAACGCCTGCGCTCGCACGTGCGCGGCCACTGGAGTGCTGCGGAGCTGCTGGACGCTGCCGGACCGACCGGTCATGCCTCCCTCGGGTTCGACGACGCGGGTCGCATCGTCGTCGGCCAGCGCGCCGACCTCGCCGTCGTCGACCTGGACAGCTTGCGGACCCGGGGCACCGGGGCCAGTGCGGAAACGATCGTGTTCTCGGCGACAGCCGCAGACGTACGGTTGTTGCCGTGACCAACCTGCTCCTGCGCAACGTCGGCGAGCTCGTCACGAACGACCCGGCTCTCGGGGACGGGTCAGCGCTCGGACTGATCCGCGACGCGGCACTGGTCGTGGAGGCCGGGCACGTCGTGTGGGTCGGGCCGCGAGCCGCTGCGCCGATCACCGACGCGGTCCAGGACCTCGGCGGGCGTGCGGTGATTCCGGGCTTCGTCGACTCGCACGCCCACCTGGTGTTCGCCGGTGACCGGAGCTCCGAGTTCACCGCGCGGATGGCCGGAGAGCCCTATGCCGCGGGGGGAATCAGGTCGACGGTGAGTGCGACCCGCGCCGCGACCGACGAACAGCTGACAGCGCAGGTGGCCCGGCTCGTCGCGGAGATGCGCAGGCAGGGGACCACGACCGTCGAGATCAAGAGCGGTTACGGGCTGACGGTCACCGATGAGGCCCGGTCGCTGGCGATCGCGCGCGCCTTCACCGAGGAGACCACCTTCCTCGGGGCGCATGTGGTGCCACCCGAGTACGCCGAGGATCCGGCCGGGTACGTCGACCTGGTCACCGGCCCGATGTTGCAGGCTGCCGCCCCGCACGCCCGCTGGATCGACGCGTTCTGCGAGACAGGTGCGTTCGACGCCGACCAGGCGCGTGCGGTGCTTGAGGCGGGCGGTGCGGTGGGCCTGGGCGGCCGCCTTCACGCGAACCAGCTCGGCCCGGGCCCGGGGGTGCAGCTCGCCTGCGAGCTCGGCCTGGTCGCCGTGGACCACTGTACGTATCTCGCCGACGCCGACGTCGACGCGCTGGCGAGCAGCGGCACGATCGCGACGTTGTTGCCGGGTGTCGAGTTCAGCACCCGGTCGCCGTACCCGGACGCGCGACGGCTCCTTGACGCTGGGGTCCAGGTCGCCCTGGCCAGCGACTGCAACCCCGGATCGTGCTACTCCTCCTCGTTGCCGCTGTGCATCGCACTGGCAGTGCGGGAGATGGGGATGACGCCGGCCGAGGCCGTGCACGCGGCGACGGCCGGGGGAGCGGCGGCTCTGGGACGGTTCGATATCGGGCGGCTGAGCACCGGGGCCCGGGCGCACTACGTCGTCCTGGATGCACCGTCGTACGTGCACCTGGCCTACCGGCCCGGGGTGCCGTTAGTGCTCGAGGCCGTCGGCCGCTAGTCCAGCGCCGCGACCCAGCGAGCGGTGCCGCGGAAGGTTGCACGCGCGTCCTTGCTGGTGAAGGACGGCGCGAAGGTGCCGGTGATGCGGTCGCACGAGGTCGAGGTGATCCTCAGCAGATCTCTGGTCCGGCCGGTCTCGTCGAGGGGAGCGGAGCCGCGCACCGGCCTGGTGATGGTGGCGGTCCCGTGGATCGCCCAGATCCCCGACAGCACCGGCGTGGTCGCTGTGCCGGAGGCGGTCCCGCTCAGGGTCCCGCGCAGGATGATCGTTGCGGACGCCGTGCCGGTCTCGGCGTGACCCTGCGAGTGCCAGCCGACCGACCAGCGTCCCGCGGTGACCCGGCCGTTCGAGACCGTGAGTCGCAGGGTTCCGGTGCCGTGCGTCGTGTCGTACGTGCCGCCTCGACCGCGCCCGCTGAGGTCGATCCTCAGCTGGCCCTGCCAGGTGCCGGTGGGAAGCGGTGCCGTGCCGGTCGTGGGGCAGGGGACCGACGAAGCAGGCACCGTCGCGCTGGGGGTCGGTGCCGGCGCCGGTGTCAGCGTCGCCGCCGCATACGGCGGACTCGTCGGTGCAGGCTGCTGGACGCTCGTGGGGCTCGACGTTCCGCACCCGCTGACGAGCAGGAGACCAGCCACCAGGGCGACGGCGACGTGGGTGCGCCGGCGGACCATGCCCGAAGCCTGCTGGTCGGACCGATCCCCGTCAAACCGGCCGCCGCCCTGAGGTAGCCGCCCGGGGAAATAGGGCACCTGTCTGATGTCCGTGGCTACCTCAGTCGACGAACCTCGAGTCATCGAGAACCGGGGCGGATGCCCCCGGGGCGAGCACCGAGGAGCAAGACCATGCACAACCTTCCGACGTTCTACCAGGCCGAACTGGACTACCGGCGCGAGCAGGTCATGCGCGACTGGCGCCCGATCAGGGCACGCCGCAGGGCCCGGACGGCCGAGCGGGACCGCGCCAAGCGGGCCGGTACGCCGACGGACTCCTCCTTCTGAGTTGGCCGATCCGCGGGACGTGGCCGGGATCCGGCCTGTTCACACGACCACCGAGCTCGACGAGGGAGTCGGAGCTCCCGTCCTGTCCCTGGTACCTGTGATCATGGGGGGCGTGCCCCTGCCTGAGTTCCCCGCCGACGTCCGGGAGCTGATCGGTCGTGAGAGTGAGCTCGACGAGCTCGCCTCGGCCCTCGGGGTACGCAGTGGACCGGCTGCGCTCCAGCGCGCCGTTCTGCTCTCCGGCGACGCCGGCGTGGGCAAGACCCGCCTGCTGACCGAGCTGCGCGACGTCGCCTTCGACGCCGGGTGGCAGGTCGTCGCCGGCCACTGCCTCGACTTCGGCGACAGTGCACTGCCCTACCTGCCGTTCTCCGAGGTGATGGGCCGGCTGTTGACCGCCGAGCCCGAGCTGCTGGAGGAGATCGCCGGACGGCGGCCCGTCCTGCGCGCTCTCCAGCCCGGTCGCCGCACGATGCAGGGCTCCGAGCGGGACACCGCGGCCGCGGTCGGACGGGGCGACCTGTTCGACGCGGTGCACGCCCTCCTCGACGAGGTAGCGACGACCGCGCCCCTGCTCCTCGTGATCGAGGACGTGCACTGGGCCGACACGTCGACCCGCGACCTGATCCGCTTCCTGTTCTCCCGTCCGTTCGACAACCAGGTCGCGATCGTGGCGTCGTACCGGTCCGACGACCTCCACCGGCGACACCCGTTGCGCCGCGCGACCGCCGAGTGGGCCCGGATGCCCGGGGTGGCGCGCATGCAGCTGGAGCCCCTCGGTCCCGGTGCGGTCCGGTCCCTGGTCAAGCAGCTCCACCCCGAGCCGATGCGCGAGAGCGAGGTCGCCGGCATCGTCGCCCGAGCCGAGGGCAACGCGTTCTTCGTCGAGGAGCTCGTCGGTGCTGCCTCGGCCATGGGGCAGGCCGTCCCTGACGACCTGGCCGACCTGCTCCTGGTCCGCCTGGATCGCCTCACCGAGGCGGCCCAGCAGACGGTGCGGGCCGCGTCGGTCTCCGGCCGCCGGGTCTCCCACGGACTGCTGGCCGAGGTCGCAGGCGTTGCCGCGAACGAGCTTGAGTCCGCGCTGCGCGAAGCCGTCGAGCTCAACATCCTGGTCCCGACCAGCAACGACTTCTACCGCTTCCGGCACGCGCTGCTCGCCGAGGCCGTGTACGGCGACCTGCTGCCCGGAGAGCGGGTCCGGATGCACGCGGCGTACGTCGACGCCCTCGCCTCGGGCCGCGCCAACGGCACCGCGGCCGAGCTGGCCCGGCACGCTCGCGCGGCGCACGACCTGCCGACGGCCGTCAACGCGAGCATCCGTGCCGGCGACGAGGCGATGTCGGTCGGTGGTCCGGACGAGGCGGCCGACCACTTCCAGACCGCGTTGGAGCTGCTGGCCGACCCGGCCGCCCAGACCGAGATCGTCGACATCGGCTACCTCGGGCACCGGGTTGCCGAAGCGCTGATCGCGTCAGGTCGGCCGGGGCGGGCGATCATGGTGGTCCGCGAGCTGCTTCAGGGTCTTGCGCCGGACTGGCCACCGGAGCAGCGTGGCCGGTTGCTGGTGGCGATGGCCACCGCGGTGATGGTCGACGAGACCCGACTGGATCCGCTCGAGTTCACCGCTGAGGCGCTCACCCTCGTGCCCGACGAGCCCTCTCGGCTGCGTGCCACCGTGCTCGCCGCCCATGCCCGGGCGCACGCGTTCAACGACAACGTCGACGCTGCGCGCGAGTTCGGCGCCGAGGCGCTGACCCTGGCGGAGTCCCAGGACCTGCCGCGCCTCGCCACGGACGTGATCACGACACTCGCAGGGCTGGGGGCCAAGGGTTCCGAGGACGTCAGATCCGGCCTGGAGGAGGCAGTACGCCGCGCCCAGGAGACCGGCGCGGGGGGCGCCGAGCTCCGCTCGCTGTACCTGCTCGGCCGCTGGCACCAGGACCGGGCGGCCTTCGGGCCGGCGGTCGAGATGTTCGACCGCGCCGTGACCCGGGCCGCCGAGCTCGGTCAGCCCTGGGCGCCGTTCGCGTTCGACAGCCGGCTGCTGCAAGCGCAGATCGCCACCATCACTGCCGACTACGACGAGGCACTCAGACTCGCGGACGTCAGCGGCCAGGCGCCACCGGCCATCCCGGAGACCCTGCTCGCAGCGATCGTGACCACCGTGAAGGCGGTCCGCGGCGACCAGTCGGTCCTCGCCGTACTCCCGCAGCTTCGCTCGCACTGGACCAAGGACGGCCTGATCCCGATCACGGTCGGGCCGGCGGTGATCGAGCTGCGTTCCCAGAGCGGTGACCTGGACGGGGTGATCGCCGAGCATGATGCCGTCGTCGACGCCGTGACGACGCTGTGGCGCGAGTTCTTCCACGCCCGGGTACGACTCGGCGCGGTGACGCTCGGCGCGCTCGCTTCTGGCGTCGGCGAGCTGTCGATCGCCGAACGCGAGCGGTTCGCGGCCATCGGTGACCGGGTCATCGAGGGCAGTCGGCGGACCCTCACCCTGCAGGCGGAGGAAGCCACGCACTGGGGACCCGAGGGGATCGCCTGGGCAGCGAGGTTGTCGGCCGAGCATCTGCGCTTCCGCTGGCTGCTGGGGATCGATCCGCCCGGTGAGTCGGAGCTCGTCGAAGCCTGGGAACGCGCGCTCGAGGCGGTCACCGAATTCGGCCACCGCTGGGAGATTGCACGGACGCAGACCCGGTTGGCCGCGGTTCTTCAGGCCGCCGGCGATCAGCCCCGCGCCCGGGCGCTCGCCGACGCCGCGCGCGCCGAGGCGAAGCGGATGGGTGCCGAACCGCTGCTCGCCGAGCTGCGCGGCCTGGGCAACGCACCCCGGCAGCGGGCGAATACTGCCAGCGAGACCCTGACCGCGCGTGAATCCGAGATCCTCACCCTCGTGGCCCAGGGAAGGTCCAACGGTGAGATCGGCAAACAGCTCTTCATCGCGACCAAGACGGTCAGCGTGCACGTCTCCAACATCCTCGGGAAGCTCGGGGCGAGCAGCCGTACCGAGGCCGCAGCGATCGGTCGTCGCAAGGGGCTCCTTTAGGCCGCTGGACCGCCGGTTGAGGCAGGCGCGCAGCTGCTGTCTCGAAACCTCCTACCGTGGGCGGATCCACCTCCACCGGATTGCTCCTACGATGGCGGGGAAGGGACGTGACCATGACGATTGACGTTGACCCCCGCACCGAGGCCCGCTTCGAGAAGATGCGCCCGATGGGTCCGATGGGCCACAGCAGCACCCCGCCCGTCGACGGACATCAGATCCCGGACGGACCGCGCTACTCGGGGCTGCTGCAGAGCATCCGGCTGATGCGGTTCCGGCACACCTGGATCCCGAGCCTGCGCCGCAAGTACGGCGACGTGTTCTCGATCCGGATCCTGCCCGAGGGTCGCTGGATCGTCTTCTTCCACAAGCCCGAGCACGTCCGCGAGATCTTCGCGGGTGACCCCGAGATCTTCCACGCCGGCAAGGGCAACTCGATCCTCGGCCCGGTCATGGGCGAGCACTCTCTGCTGCTGGTCGACTCGAGCCAGCACAAGCGCGCACGCAAGCTGCTGATGCCGGCGTTCAACGGCCACGCGCTGCGGTCCTACGAGTCGATGATCGAGGGCATCACCAAGACCGAGGTCGGGTCATGGCGTGCCGGGGAGTCCTTCGAGTCCCTGGAACGGATGAACGCGCTGACCCTCGAGGTCATCCTGCAGGTCGTGTTCGGCGTCACCGACGAGAGCCGGCTGGCGCAGCTGCGGCCGCTGGTCAACCGCACCGTCAACGTAAGTCCCGCCGTGTTCCTCGGCTGGGGTTGGTCATGGGTCCAGAAGCTGGGACCGTGGCGCCGCGCCTTCGAGAACCAGGCTGCGCTCGACCACGTCATCTACGCCGAGATCGCCGAACGCCGTCAGGCAGCCGACCTCGAGACCCGCACCGACGTGCTGTCTCGGCTGCTGCTGGTCCGCGACGACGAGGATCCTGCCGACACCGGCCTGACCGACGAGGAGCTGCGTGACCAGCTGGTCACGCTGCTGCTCGCGGGCCACGAGACCACTGCGACCGCGCTGGCGTGGGCGCTGCACGAACTCGGCAGGAACCCGGCCGTCGAGCTGAAGGCGCGCGAGGCTGCCAGCGCCGGCGACAACGACTACCTGGAAGCCGTGCTCAAGGAGTCGATGCGGCTGCACCCGGTGATCCCGATGGTGGTGCGCCATTTGATGGAGCCGGTCACCATCGGCGGTATCGATCTTCCGGCGGGTGCCAACGTCGCGGCGTCGATCATCTTGGCCCACGAGGCCGAGGACTCTTACCCCGATCACCTCGAGTTCCGGCCCGAGCGGTTCGCCGACGGCGCGGTCGCGACCAACACCTGGATCCCGTTCGGAGGCGGTGTACGGCGCT
Source organism: Marmoricola sp. (assembly GCF_025965215.1). Lineage (GTDB taxonomy): Bacteria > Actinomycetota > Actinomycetes > Propionibacteriales > Nocardioidaceae > Marmoricola. The sequence continues at coordinate 9,113 of NZ_JAOPXI010000178.1, read as the reverse complement.
GCATCGGTGCCGGCTTCTCGTTGATGGAGGGTGTGGCCGTGCTGCGCGAGGTGCTCTCGACGTACGACGTCACGTTGCCGCCGGGCACGAAGGAAGAGGCGAAGGTCCGCAACATCACCTCGGTGCCGAAGAACGGCGCGCGGATCATCGTCTCCCGCCGGTAGCGCGAGTACCCTCGGTCCCGTGTTCGACACCTTCCAGGGACTGCCCGTCCACGAGCTGATCGTGCATGCCACGGTCGTGCTGATCCCGACCACGGCTCTGGCGGTCGCGCTCGCTGCCGTCTACCCGCGATTCCGGGCCTGGGCCGGACCGATCCCTGCGATCCTCGGGGTCGCGTCGGTGATCCTGACCCAGGTGACCACGATGTCGGGCCAGAGGTTCTACGACCGCTGGGCCAAGCTGGGACCGGTCAATGCGGCCATCCAGCACCATCGGCAGCTGGGCAGGACGTTGATCTGGTTCGTGATCCCGTTGGCGATCATCTCGATCGTCGCCTACGTCCTGGAGCGGCGCGCTGGTGCGAACAGGACCGTGGTCGTGATCGTGGCGGTCCTCGCCGTGGTCTCGGCTGGTGCCGTACTGGTCGACGTCGCGCTGATCGGCCATGCCGGTGCGTCGGCGTCGTGGAAGGACTTCGTCACCTCGACGAATCCCAAGTAGGTGCGGCCCGGTAACCTCCGGTGGTGACGTTCGAACGCAAGCACGCCATTGTCCTGCTCGCCGTTGCTGTCTGGAACGTCGTCATCTGGGCCCGGTTCATCAAGGTCCTCGTCGATGCCAGCAACGAGCCGACCGGGTTCTACGTCGCGCACAGCGTGCTGATCGTCGGAAACTTCATCATCGCCGGGGTCCTCGGGAACTGGGGCTGGCAGGCGTACAAGGCGACGCGCGCTTCCTCGCTCGCGACCCCCGACTAGGGCAGGATCTTCTCATGGAGTTCACCCATGAGGAGGCCCACGAGCTGGCCCGGGAGAAGGGCAGCAACCCGGTCCTGTACTTCCTGCTTCGGGTGATCCTGGTGCCGATGATGAAGGTGTTCTTCGGCCTGCAGGCCCAGGGCCTCCACAACATCCCGAAGACCGGCCCGGTCGTGATCGCGCCGAACCACAAGAGCTTCTGGGACGCGTTCTTCATCGCAGCGGTCGTCAAGCGGCGGCTGCACTTCATGGGCAAGGCCGAGCTGTTCCGTGGCTGGCGGGGTCGGCTGTTCGTCGCGCTCGGTGGCTTCCCGGTCCTGCGCGGGGAATCCGACGAGCTGGCCATCGGTACTGCACGAGCGGTGCTGGAGCGCGGCGATGTCCTCGCGCTGTTCCCCGAGGGCACCCGGGTCGCTGATCCCGACAAGCTGGGGAACCCACGACGGGGCGCCACCAGGCTCGCGATCGAGACCGGCGCGGTGATCATCCCGACTGCCCTGAGTGGTACCGAGAGGCGTCGGCTGCACCTGCCGCGCAAGGTCCGGATCTTCTTCGGCGAACCGATCCCGGTCACCGACCTGGAGCCGACGCCCGAGCACGCCGGGATGCTGCTGGACCAGACGGTGTGGCCGACGATCTCCGAGGAGTACCGGCAACTGCGCAACACCCCGGGACTGATCGCCGGCGGTCTCGCCGCAGCCGGCATCGGCTACGCCCTGTACCGCCGCCGCAAGCGGTGACGCACGGGGAACGCGTGTAGCTCAGCGAATGCGTCGTCCTTCGACGGGTCGGTCGTCCTGCACCACGGTCGTACGCCGACTGCGTTGGGCGTTCACGATCAACGAGAGCAGGATCGCAAGGATGCCGGCAGCAATGAGGATCCCGCCGAGAGTGTCCACATTGATGTACGACATATGCACGGTGACGACGTCGAGCGTGAGGATAAGCCCGGCGACGAGCAGTACGACACCAAGTCCGATAGCCATGACGTGCCTTTCATTCGGCGCGGCCCGGTCCGCGGTGGTTGCCCCTGACGTACCCAGCAAACTGGCGTCCAAACGTGTGGATCGCTGGGGCGTCGCCAGGGCGACCGAGGGAGTGCTGTGTCCGGAAATGGGTACATCGTGGTTCCCGAGCGAGGAGTTCAGCCATGAGGATCGTGATCGTCGGTGCAGGCCTGGTGGCCGCGAACGCCGTCGAAGAACTGCGCCGACGGGGGCACGACGAGAGCATCGTGGTCTTCGGCGACGAGCCGCATCTGCCGTACAACCGGCCGCCTCTGTCCAAGGATTACCTCCTCGGCAAGGAAGACGAAGCCTCGATCTTCGTCCACGACGCGCAGTGGTACGGCGATGCTTCGGTCGACCTCCGCCTCGGTACTCGCGTCGCCTCCATTGATCTCGATCGCCGCCAGGTCCACGCCGGGACCGAGTCTGTCGGCTATGACCGGTTGCTCGTGTGCACTGGCGCGAGCCCACGACGCCTCCGTGACGCCGATGACCATGCAGGGGCCGTGGCCTATCTGCGCACGTTGGAGGACTCCCGAGCGCTGCGCACCGGGTTCCGTCCGGGAGCGCGCATCCTGGTCGTGGGAGCGGGGTGGATCGGGCTCGAGGTCGCCGCTGCGGCACGGATGGCCGGCGCGAAGGTGACCGTTGTCGAGAACGCAGATCTACCGTTGCTGGGAGTCCTCGGCCCTGAGGTCGCCACGGTCTTCGCCGATCTGCACCGCTCCCATGGCGTGGACCTCCGCCTCGGCGTGAGCATCACGAGCTTCACGACGTCCGACCACGGCAGCCGCACGAGTGTCGTGCGGCTCGACGACTGTTCCGAGGTGGTCGCCGATCTCGTGGTGGTGGGCATCGGCGTCAGTCCGAACGACGACCTGGCTCGGGCGGCGGGCCTCCTGGTGGACAACGGCATCCTGGTCGACGAAAGGTTGCAAACCTCCGACCCGCATGTGTACGCCGCCGGTGACGTCGCCAACCAACGTCACCCCGTGCTCGAGCGACGAATCCGGGTCGAGCACTGGGACACGGCCGTCGAGCAGGGCAAGGCAGCTGCACGAAGCATGCTCGGTGGCGCGGAGCCCTATGCGCGGCTGCCGTACTTCTTCACCGACCAGTACGACGTGGGGATGGAATACCTCGGAAACGTCGGGCCGGACGGCTACGACGAGGTGATCGTGCGCGGTGACCGCGGTGCGAGGTTCACCGCGTTCTGGCTGAAGGACGGTCGTGTTCGGGCAGGGATGCACGTCAACGACTGGGATGCGCTGGGCCAGATTCGGAGCATCGTCGGCACCACGGTCGCGCCGGACCTTCTCCGAGACGAATCGACCGACCTAGCCGCCGTGAGCGCCCGGAGCTGAGGTCTGTGGCGATGCGGAGACCGCCGGACTAAAATCGGCGTCGCCGGTTCAGAGACGTGCCGGAACTACCTCGACCTGAGGGGCGTGTTCAGGTGACAACGGTACCGAAACTCGCACACGATTTCGCCGAACTTGCCGCATCGCTCCACGACCAACCGACCATCGAGCACACGATCGAGAAGCTCCTCAGCTTCGCCGTCAACGCCACCAGCGCTGAGCACGCCGGAGTCATCCTGGTCCACGGCAGCAAGACGATCGAGACCGCTGCCGCCACCGACCCGTTGGTCGCCGAGCTCGACAAGATCCAGATGGAGATCGGCGAGGGCCCGCACCTGGCGGTGCTGTCCGACCCACCGGTTGTGGTGGTCAACGACATCTGTCGCGAGCAGCGGTGGCCGACCTGGGCAGCGACGGTGGCCGAAGCAGGGGTGCGCAGCCTTGTCGGAGTGCGGCTGCATACCCCTGGCACCACGGTCGGCACCATGAACCTCTACGCCGAGCAACCCCAAGCCTTCGACGCTGACGACATCGCGGTCGCCCAGATCCTGGCTCGACACGCAGCCGTTGCGCTGGCGTCAGCGCTGAACGCAAAGAACCTGTGGCAGGCCGTCGATGCCCGCAAACGCATCGGTCAGGCCCAGGGAATCCTGATGGAACGCTTCGACCTCAACGACAGCCAAGCCTTCGCCGTGCTCCTGCGCTACTCCCAGGACAACAACATCAAGCTGCGCGTGGTGGCCGAGACCTTGATCGAGACGCGCGAACTGCCCGACTGATTCGCGGCGCCCGCGTCCTGTCACGGTTGTCAGCTCGCTCGTTCGTCGGTGAGGAGGTTGGGTGCTATCACCTCGAGCAACAGGCTCGAGACCCCCGTGAGCTCGGCGGCATCGGAGGCTGTGCACCTGCCGTCGGCCGCGAGGACCGCTCGTTTGAGATCGGTGACCGCAGCCCTGCGCTCGGTCTCGGCCGCGTGAAACCTGCGACCTGCCTGGCGGAGCCGCATCGTGAGTCGGTCGTCGATCATCGTCCGGTGGTCCATGGAACTCCCTGTGTCTATCGATTCGGGGCCGATCCGCCCGCCGAGGGTCTCACGACGACGCTTCGGGGTCGTCTCGGTCGGGTGCCGGGATGGTCCTGCTCGGCGGCCCGGGATCCGGCGAGCCTGGATTCTGGGGCGTGCCCGGATTGACGATATGTGGCTCGGGCGCGATCTGCGGGTCGGGAACCTCGTCCGCGAACCGGACGTCGACCTCGCCTGTCCCGGGTTCGGCCTCCAGACTCGTGCGTTGGATCTCTCGGATCAGCACAGCAGCCACCTCCCGGGCTCGGTCAAGGTCCTTGACATCGCCTGTACCCACGACAGACGAGGTTCATTCGATAGACCGAGAAACAGCGGCCAAGCGCGCGAAGTGGCTGCGCTGCTCAGGCTGGTGCGGGCTGACCACCTGGCCTGGCCCCGGACTCGGAGTTGTGAGCAACGGCTTGTTCCACGCTGTCGTAGAGACCGAAGACTGTGTCGATCTCGGTCAGGCGAAGGACATTGCGGATGTTGGTCGGTGGCGCCACGAGCCGTACCCACCCGCCCCACCCCGATGCTCTCCGACCGGCTCCGATGATCGTTCCGAGCGCCATCGAATCCAGGAACCTGGTCCCTGTCAGATCGATGACGAGCTTGTTCTGGTGCGGGGTGATCGCAGCGGCGAAGGTGGAGCGCAGGAGGTCGATCGTGCCGATGTCGAACTCGCCGACCGGTCCTACGATCGTGACATCCCCGATGCTGCTCTGCGTGAGATGAGGTTGGGCGAACGTCGGCATGCGACACGTCCTAGGTACTTGGTAACTCGTCAGTTGAGGGCCGGTTGCTGGACCCGTGACAAGGCAGTTCTAAACCCTGGGTCTGCGATTGTGCAAGCGTTCGACTCGCGGGTGCGGCTCGGGCCCGCCGCGGGACCACCACCCCCTGACCCATCGGCTGATTGATCCGCGCCGCCAGGCCTGGTCATAGTTGCTGACGCAAGCAGAGTTGTCGTCATGGTCAAGTTGATGAGCATCGGCTTTGCGCTGCTCCTGGTGCCACAGTCGAGTCTTGCGCTCACCGGGGTCGACGACGACGACGCGGGAGTCGCGAGCGCAGTGCTCAACTCGACCCAGCAGGTCGGCGGATCCCTGGGCACCTCGTTGCTGAACACGCTCTATGCAAGTGCCGTCTCGTCCTACGTCGTCTCCCACCATATGTCGGGATCCGCATTCAATCCTGCGGCCGCGATCCACGGCTACCACGTCGCATTCGGCGTCGGGGTCGTGCTCATCGCCTCGGCGTTCGTGGCAGTGCTGGTGTTGGTCAAGGCCACCACGTACCAGGTCGCCGACGGGACCCCAGGACCCATCGAGGCCTGACGGCGCGCGCCAGGGTGCGGAGCCAGGTCGCGGCCTGACGGTTTGAAGCAACGGGGTGAGTCCGCAGGAGTCGCGACAGGGGCGAGAGTTTGCGTGATGATGCACGACTATGGAGTTCTTCGAGGCGTACGAGCAGGTGCTGACGCCGCTTGCGACCGCGAGCAGCTTGCTCCAGCTGGTGGCCCGGGCCGACGAAGCGGGTCTGATGGCCGCTCTTCGGGCTCCGGTGACCGTGGTTGATGCCGCGACCGCCACCGGCCTCGCGGAGGACACCGTGGCCACGCTGTGTCGAGCTCTGGTGACCCTCAAGGTTGCTGAGCGCCACGGGGACGCGGTCGCGCTCACCGCTCCGTGGCAGGCATTGGCCGATCCTGGGGCCTACGTGCCGTTGAAGCTGGCGCTGGCTGGGATCGAGATCGACAGCAGGTTGCAACGTGCAAGAGCGGGCGACACCTTCTGGTCGATGCCACCCGAGGACCGCATCACCTATGCCCGCTCGATCTCCGCGGATCCCTTTTCCGACCAGCTCGTCGAGACCTTCCGCTCCGAGCTGATGAACGACCCCGATCGCGCGGCCATGGTTGCTGGCGGACGGTTGCTGGAGCTGGGTTGCGGCGTCGCTGGACGCGTCCTGACGACGCTGCGGGCGATGCCGCAGCTCACGGCCGTTGGCATCGAGCTGTCACCAGATCTGGCCGAGGAAGCACGTCGTCGCTCCGTGGCACTGGGTCTGCAGGATCGATTCGAGGTGATCTGCGCCGACGCCGGCGAGTACGCCAGCGCGCAGCTGTTCGACTACGCGTTCTGGAGTCAGTTCTTCTTCCCCGAGCCCTCGCGCCGCGCTGCGTTGGCGACCCTGCGGCGCGTGTTGCGCAGTGGAGCCGTGGTCCATGCCCCGGTCGGAGCCAACTTTTCGGCGATCGACGCAGACCCGGAGGGACGGCTGGCCCGTGAGTTCGTGTTGTGGCGAACCGTGCTCGACTCCTGGGGTGTGCCGGAACGGCGTCCGGAGCAGCTGGTTGCGGAGTTCGAGGCCGCAGGTTTCGCGGACGTGGGTGTCATCGAGCGACCTGCCAGTCCGTTGCTCCGCGCCCGCCAACCCTGAGCCGGCGCTGGGCGGGCATGATGGGTGAGTGAGGGCGGCCATCGGGAGGTCACCGTGCCCAAGCCAATCCCCGAGGACACCAACCTCGAGCCGATCGAGACTGCGTCGGTCGACGAACTGAGAGCCGTGCAGCTCGAACGGCTGCGGTGGTCGGTGCGTCACGCATACGACAACGTCGCGCACTACCGGGCGTCGTTCGACGCAGCAGGAGTACATCCGGACGACATCTCGTCATTGGGCGACCTCGGCATGTTTCCCCTCACCAGTAAGGAAGACCTGCGAGAGAACTACCCGTTCGGCCTGTTCGCCGTGCCAAGAACGGAGGTCAGGCGCGTGCACGCCTCCTCCGGCACCACGGGCAAGCCGACCGTCGTGGGCTACACGACCGACGACCTCGACATGTGGGCGACGGTGATGGCACGAAGCATCCGGGCTGCCGGTGGACGCCCCGGCGACCTCCTGCACAACGCCTACGGCTACGGCCTCTTCACCGGCGGTCTCGGCGCCCACCATGGCGCCGAGAAGCTCGGCTGCACCGTGGTCCCGGTGTCCGGCGGCATGACCCAACGCCAGGCCCAGCTGATCAGCGACTTCCGTCCCGACGTGATCATGGTGACGCCGTCGTACATGCTCAACATCATCGACGAACTGGAACGTCAGGGCATTGACCCGCGCTCGACGTCCCTACGGGTGGGCATCTTCGGGGCAGAGCCGTGGACCAACGAGATGCGACGGACGATGGAGCAACGCCTCGACATCCACGCGGTCGACATCTACGGATTGTCGGAAGTGATCGGTCCGGGGGTGGCCCAGGAGTGTGTGGAGACCAAGGACGGGCTGCACGTCTGGGAGGACCACTTCTATCCCGAGATCGTCGACCCTGTCACCAGCAGCGCGTTACCGGACGGCGAGATGGGTGAGCTCGTGTTCACCTCGCTGACCAAACAGGCGATGCCGGTGATCCGCTACCGCACACGGGACCTGACCAGGCTGCTGCCGGGCACGGCCCGGCCGATGCGCCGGATCGAGAGGATCACCGGACGCACCGACGACATGATCATCCTGCGCGGGGTGAACCTGTTCCCGACCCAGATCGAGGAGCTCGTCCTCACGGTGCCTGAGCTCACGCCGTACTTCCAGTGCGTGCTGAGCAGAGACGGAAACCTGGACTCGATGGTCGTCCGTGTCGAACGTTCGGCGTCCGCGACGGTGGACGCCGCGCACGCCGGGGGACGCCACGTCCGCGACCTGGTGAAACGCACGATCGGGGTCACCGTGGGCGTTGAGGTCGTCGAACCGGACACGGTTGAGCGGTCGACGGGCAAGGTGAGGCGGATCGTCGACGAACGTCCGGACCGTCAGAGCGGGATCAGCTGACGGGTCGATTCGATCGAGCCCGGTGGCGCCTGGCAGCGGTAGGACGCGGCCGTCGAGTTCGGCTGCGAACTACCCATTGAACCGTCACCGGGACACGTACGTGTCTTCCACAAGGCACCCATTCGGGGTTCTCTTCACCAGATGTGAGGTATCAGATGTCAGCGTCTCCTCTACGCACATTGGCCCTGGGCACGGCCGCAGCCGCCCTCGTGACGCTCGCCGCCGGGTGTGGAAGCTCTGCCACTACCCCGTCGGGCAGCGCTCCCCAGAGCAACTCCGGCTCCACCGGATCGGGCGGCACCTTGAAGACCGGGTCAACCTCCATCGGCACGGTGCTCGTGGACCCGTCGGGACGCACGGTCTACGAGCTCGTCGGGGACTCCGCAGCGCATCAAACCTGCACAGGTAGCTGCCTTGCCACCTGGCCCGCGGTGATGTCCAACGGCACCCAGGTCGTCGTGAACGGCCATCCCGCGTTCACCTTCGCGGGCGACAGCGCAGCCGGAAAGACGACCGGGCAGAACGTGACCGATCAGTGGGGCCGATGGTTGGCCCTCGACGCCAACGGCAACCCGATCAGCGCCCCCACTGCCACGGCGACGACGTCGGCCCCAGGTGGCGGCGGCCCGGCGTTCTGATGGCGTCGGTGCACAGCACTGCTCCGGCGGGTGAACACGGTCGGGGAGTCCAGAAGATGGTGCAGGAGGCCTACGGCGCAGCGATGCCGACCCAGGCTGTCGCCCAGCCTCGTGCAGCCATCCGATCAGTCGCTCGGACGGCCTGGCTCCGACTGTCCTCGGTCGTCTACCTTCCGGCGCTCCTGATCCCGGCGGTCGCTCTGCTGCTCGTCGGGCTCGGCCGCGCAACTCAGTGGGGTGGCGCGGACTTCACCGGATCGCTCACGAGTCTTCGTGCCGAGACGATCGGTCCGCTCGCGTCCGCG
>NZ_JAOPXI010000174.1 GCF_025965215.1 Marmoricola sp. | reverse complement strand
GTCCGTCTTCAGCGGGTCTTCGGTGCGACGAGCTTGGTCGCAGACCAGTCCGTGCTGACACCGACGGTCGTGGTGGTCGACAGCCCGGCGATCGGGGCAGCCTCGGCGATGTCGGAGGCGTCGACCGCGTTGGCGCGACCGATCTTCGGCGAGAACAGCCACACCGAACCGCCGCCGACGAGGTCCGTCAGTGAATCAACGAGCGCATCGACGAGATCTCCGTCGCCGTCGCGCCACCACATGATGACGGCGTCGACCACGTCTCCGTAGTCACCGTCGACCAGGTCTGCGTCGATCGTGTCTTCGATCGCGACCCGGACCTCGTCATCGACGTCCTCGTCCCAGCCGAGCTCCTGAACAACCATGCCGGGCTTGATCCCCAACCGGTCTGCCACCTGGTCGGCCCCTGCGGACGGGCTCACGTCGATGCCTCATTTCCATGCGTCCCCGCCCTCACGGTGAGAGCGGATGCCCAAGTTCAGCGGACAGCGCCGCCGGAAAGCAAGCCCGACGTCGTCCGATACCGCCCACCGGACGGCGCAGCAGGCTGACGACAGGCGCTTTCGAGGCCTGCGAAGCGCCCGGTCCGGGCGTACCGATGAGTAGATTTCTTCGGTGGTTTGAACGTGCCAAGATGATCGTGTGCCTCCAGAAACCGAAGCAGGGACCACACCCCAGACCCTGCGTCCAGCGCCGGCAGCTCCGCCCGTCATCCACGAGGGACTGCCGACCCAGTTGCCCGACATCGACCCGGACGAGACCACCGACTGGATCGACTCCTTCGACGCCCTGATCGACGACCGCGGTCGCGAGCGAGCGCGCTACGTGATGCTGCGCCTGCTCGAACGCGCCCGCCAGAAGCAGGTCGGCGTACCGGCGCTGCGCAGCACGGACTACATCAACACCATCCCGCCGGAGCGTGAACCGTGGTTCCCCGGGGACGAGGACATCGAGCGCCGTATCCGCGCGTTCATCCGGTGGAACGCCGCCGTCATGGTCAGCGACGCCAACCGCAAGGGCCTCGAGGTCGGCGGCCACATCGCGACGTACCAGTCCAGTGCCTCGCTCTACGAGGTCGGCTTCAACCACTTCTTCCGCGGCAAGGACCACCCGGGCGGCGGCGACCAGATCTACATCCAGGGCCACGCCTCCCCCGGCATCTACGCGCGTGCGTTCCTCGAGGGACGCCTCGACGAGCAGCAGCTGCTCAACTTCCGTCAGGAGGTCCAGCACGGGATCGGCAAGGGGCTGTCGTCCTACCCGCACCCGCGGCTGATGCCGGAGTTCTGGGAGTTCCCGACGGTGTCGATGGGGCTCACCGGCATCAACTCGATCTACCAGGCCCGGTTCAACCGGTCCCTGGCCAACCGCGGCATCATGGACACCTCCGACCAGCACGTGTGGGCGTTCCTCGGTGACGGCGAGATGGCTGAGCCCGAGTCGCTCGGCGCCATCCGGATCGCGGCGCGCGAGGAGCTGGACAACCTGACCTGGGTGATCAACTGCAACCTGCAGCAGCTCGACGGACCGGTGACCGGCAACGGCAAGATCATCCAGGAGCTCGAGGCGAACTTCCGGGGCGCCGGCTGGAACGTGATCAAGGTGATCTGGGGCCGCGACTGGGACGACCTGCTCGCCCGTGACGTCGACGGCGTCCTGGTCAACCAGATGAACACCACCCCGGACGGCCAGTTCCAGACCTTCTCGGTGGAGGACGGTGCCTACAACCGGGAGTTCTTCTTCGGTCCGGATCCACGACTGCGCAAGATGGTCGAGCACATGACCGACCGGCAGATCGAGAAGCTCCCGCGCGGCGGTCACGACTACCGCAAGGTGTACGCCGCGTTCGATGCCGCCACCAAGCACGTCGGGCAGCCGACGGTGATCCTGGCGCACACGGTCAAGGGCTGGACGATCGATGCGCTGGAGGGCAAGAACGCCACTCACCAGATGAAGAAGCTCAAGCTTCCCGACCTGCTGAAGTTCCGCGACCGGCTCTTCCTGCCGATGAGCGACAAGGAGATCACCGAAGCCTACGAAGGCTCCGGGACGGCACCGTTCTTCCACCCGGGCGCAGCGTCGGCCGAGATCGAGTACATGCTCGAACGGCGCCGCCAGCTCGGCGGCTCACTGCCCAAGCGCGTGATCCGGTCCAAGCCGCTCAAGGTCCCCAGCGACGAGACGTACGCCGAGCTGAAGGTCGGCTCCGGAGCGAACAAGATCGCCACCACGATGGCTATCGTGCGGCTGCTGCGCGACTGGATGAAGGACCCGGAGATCGGTCGCCGAATCGTCCCGATCGCGCCCGACGAGTACCGCACCTTCGGGATGGACTCGATGTTCCCGACCGCGAAGATCTACAACCCGGGCGGTCAGCAGTACGAGGCCGTCGACCGCATGCAGCTGCTCAAGTGGCGCGAGGCGACCGACGGCCAGATGCTGCACGAGGGCATCTCCGAGGCCGGCGCGATGGCCTCCGCGATCGCTGCCGGGTCGGCGTACTCGACCCACGGCGAAGCGATGATCCCGTTCTACATCTTCTACTCGATGTTCGGCTTCCAGCGCACCGGGGACTCGGTGTGGGCGATGGCCGACCAGCTCGCGCGCGGCTTCCTGATCGGTGCCACCGCCGGTCGCACCACGCTGACCGGTGAGGGCCTCCAGCACGCCGACGGGCACTCCCCGCTGCTGGCTGCGACCAACCCGGCGGTCATCCACTACGACCCGGCCCACGCCCACGAGGTCGCGCACATCATGCAGTCAGGTCTGCGGCGCATGTACACGACCTCGCCGGAGCACCCCCTGGGTGAGGACGTCATCTTCTACGTCACCGTCTACAACGAACCGGTCAGCCAGCCGGCTGAGCCCGAAGGCCTCGACGTCGAGGCTCTGCTCAAGGGGATCTACCGGTTCGCCGGCGGCCCCGACCTGGGCGCCGATGCGCCCCGGGCACAGCTGCTGGCCTCGGGAGTCGGATTCCCCTGGATCCTCGAGGCCCAGCAGCTGCTGGCGAGCGAGTGGGGCGTCAGCGCCGACCTGTGGTCGGTGACGTCGTGGAACGAGCTCGCCCGTGACGCTATCGAGAGTGAACGCCATGCACTGCTGCACCCGGAAGAGAGCCCGCGGGTCCCGTTCGTGACCGGTCAGCTGGCTGACGCGCCCGGTCCGTTCATCGCGGTCTCCGACTTCATGCGTGCCGTGCCGCTGCAGATCGCTCGGTGGGTTCCGGGCGACTTCCACGCCCTGGGAACCGACGGCTTCGGCTTCGCCGACACCCGACCCGCAGCGCGGCGCTTCTTCAACGTCGACGCACCCTCGATCGTGGTGCAGACGCTCCAGGCGCTCGCCGCCCGCGGCGAGGTCAAGGCCGAGGTCGTCGTCGAGGCGTTCCATCGCTACCAGATCGACGACCCGACGGCTGTGCGCGGGGTTCTGCAAGAAGGTGGCGACGCGTAGGTCCGCAGGCGTCCCACCGCGTCTCGCAAGCTCGACGACCGGAGCTTGCCAGGACCGAACGCCGGTCATCGAGCTTGCCGGGATGTGGTCAGTGAGCTACGCGATCGGCACGGCCCGGGCGAGGTGCAGCTGCTCGGTGACCGGAGCCAGCGGACCGTTGCGCAACAGCTGGCGCCAGCGACCGCGGTGGTAGGAGGCCGGCTGGGTGGAGCGCACGAAGTCGTTGAGGATCTTGACGAACAGGTCCGGGTGGTCCTTGTGCGGGAAGTGTCCGGAGTTGCCGAGCACCTCGACCTGGGCGCCGGGGGCGATCGCTGCCACGGTCTCAGCGTGCTTGACGGGGATGACCTTGTCCTCGGTCCCCCAGACCACCAGCATCGGCATCGCCTGGGTGAGGTAGGCGCGGTCGACCATGGTGACGATCTGGCCACGTGTGTCGACGACCGCGCGGACGACGTGAGCGATCGCCGAGCGCGCTCCTGCGTCCTTGAACGAGTCGTAGATGTCGGCAACTTCGTCGAGGTCGTGGGTCACCGCCAGGCCGGAGCGCGACAGCGCACGCATGCCGGCGATCCCGACGTGGCGGATGCCGGGAAGCGTGAGGACGGCCATCGCCGTCTTGAACCCCGGCAGGCCCACCATCCGGATCATCGGGGTGACCTCGGGGCCGAGGCCGCCGGGTGCCACCAGCGCCATCCGCTCGGTGCGCTCGGGGAACTGGTAGGCGAACTGCATCGCCACGCCACCACCGAGGCTGTGCCCGACCACGGTCACCTTGTCGATGTTCAGCACGGTCAGCAGGTCGCGCATCCCGTTGGCGTAGCCGCCCACCGAGTAGTCGGCACGGGGCTTGGCGCTCTGACCGTGACCGAGCAGGTCCGGGGCGATCACGGTGTACTTCTTCGCGAGCTTCTCGATCACCGGGTCCCACGTCGAGTGGTCGCAGCCAAGCCCGTGCAGGAGCAGGAGCGCCGGGCCTTGACCGGCCTTCACGTAGGCGCGCCTGTGGCCGTGGATCGTGACGTACTGAACCTCGGGCGCTTCGGCCACAACGACTCCTCTGTCTCAGGTCTTCAGCACGTGGTGTTCCATCCGGCGGCTGGGCAGCCGCCAAGTAGATGACGAGTCAACCAGAGGTTCATGACGAACTTGTTACTGCCTGCACGATTCGCACGGAGCTGTGACGGATGTGAAGGATGGGGCTGTCTGACTCGCGGGGATCCCGTCCGCGAACGCGCCGGTAACCCTGCGGACCGGGCAGGATGAGCGGGTGACCCGAACCCGCGCCCAGATCGCCCAGCGGCTCACCCGTGCGAGCGGTGCGCTCTCGAGCGCGGCGCTGGGCCGGATGGACATCGACATGCCGTGGGTCACCGAGCTGCCGGCTGAGGACCGCTCCTTCATCGGGCTGATCGTGCAGGCCGGCATCAAGTCGTTCATCGACTGGTACCGCAACCCGGACGGGGCCCCGATGGTGCGGGCCGACGTCTTCGGCGTCGCGCCGCCGGAGATGGCCGGTGAGATCACCCTGGAGCAGACCGTCGCGATGGTCCGGCTCTCGATCATCGTGGTCGACGAGAACCTGGACGAGATCCTCGGCGAGGACGCCGAGAGCGCCCGCGGCCCGCTGAACAGGTATGCCCGCGAGGTCGCCTTCGCCACCGCCGAGGTCTACGCCCGGTACGCCGAGCAGCGCGGAGCCTGGGACGCGCGACTCGAGGCCCTGGTGGTCGACTCGCTGTTGCGCGGCGAGGCCGAGGAGACGATCTCCTCGCGTGCCAGCGCGCTCGGCTGGGACGGCACCGGCAAGGTGCTGGTGATGGCGGGCCGACTCGGGTCGGGCGGCGCGCTGGACGACGTACGGCGGATCGCGCGTGAGCACAAGCTCGACTGCCTGTGCGCGGTCCAGGGCGACCGGCTCGTGGTGATCCTCGGCGGCGTCGACCGGCAGGGCCGACCGGCCGCCAGCGTCGCAGCGGCGTTCGCCGACGGCCCGGTCGTGGTCGGACCTGTCGTGATGGCACTGACCGACGCCCGGGTCTCGGCCGATGCCGCCCAGGCCGGACTGCGGGTGGTGGCAGGGTGGCCCGACGCACCACGCCCGGTCAACGCCGAGGACCTGCTGGCCGAGCGCGCGCTCGCCGGCGATCCGCACGCCCGGGCCGCGCTGGTCGAGCACGTGCACGCACCCCTCGAGGCTGCCGGTGGTGCCGTGCTGGAGACCGTGGAGACCTACCTCAACCACGGCTCCTCGCTCGAAGCCACCGCGCGCACGTTGTTCGTCCACGCCAACACGGTGCGGTACCGGTTGAGGCGTGCCGCGGAGGTCACCGGGCTGACTCCCGCGGATCCACGGGACTCCTACACCTTGCGGGTTGCCCTGACCCTCGGGCGCCTCGACGGCGTGGAGTTGTAGAAACCCTACAAAGTCTGCCCCGGCGTTTTCGTGCGATGCGGACGCCTCGTACCGCGACGACGTCAGCAACAGTGGAGGTGTGCTGATCATCGTCGCCCCCGGACAAGGGGCCCAGACTCCCGGATTCCTGGCCCCGTGGCTCGAGGATCCGCAGTTCGCCGAGCGCATGGTCTGGCTCTCCGCGGTGGCAGGTCTCGATCTGCCGTACTTCGGCACCAAGGCCGACGCCGAGACGATCCGGGACACCGCGATCGCCCAGCCCCTCATCGTTGCCTCGGGCCTGGTGGCCGCTCTGGCACTGTTCCCGCACCCCTCCGACGCCTTCGGGAGGATCGGCGCAGTGGCCGGGCACAGCGTCGGCGAGCTGACTGCCGCTGCCGGTGCCCGTGCGATCAGCGCCGAGCAGGCGATGGTCCTGGTCCGCGAACGCGGGAACGCGATGGCTCACGCAGCCGCCGTGACCCCGACCGGCATGACCGCCGTCCTCGGCGGCGACCCGGCGGAGGTGATGGCCGCGCTCACGCAGCACGGCCTCACCGCCGCCAACGTCAACGCCGAGGGCCAGATCGTGGCCGCCGGAACGCTCGAGCAGCTCGAGGCGTTCGCCGCCGACCCGCCGGCCAAGGCCCGTCTGATGCCGCTCTCGGTCGCCGGCGCGTTCCACACCGAGCACATGAAACCTGCCGTCGGCGTGCTGGCCGGACTCGCTCCGGCCGTCTCCACTCACGACCCCCGCACGGCGGTGATCTCCAACCGCGACGGCAAGGTCATCCACGACGGCCGTGACGTGATGCGCCGGATCGTCACCCAGGTCGCGACTCCCGTGCGCTGGGACCTCTGCCTGGAGACCATGCGCAACCTCGGCGTCACCGGCGTCCTGGAGATGCCACCCGCCGGGACGCTGACCAACATCGCCAAGCGCGCGCTGCCCGGGGTCGAGACGTTCGCGCTCAAGACGCCCGACCAGCTCGACGCCGCGCGAGCGTTCGTCGAGAAGCACGGCGATCCGTCGCCGATGGACCTGCACCCGACCTGGCGGATGCTCGTCTCGCCGTCCAAGGGCACCTTCGTCCGGTACGCCGGCGCCGAGGGCGACGCGCTGCTGGCCAGCGCCGAGGTGGGCCGGGTCCGGTCGACTCGCGACGAGACCACCGTGGTGGCACCGTACGGCGGCACCATCGTCGAGTGGCTCGTCGAGGACGGCGACCTCGTCTCCCCCGGTCAGCCCCTGGTCCGGCTGCATCCCGAGGGCGTGACGGTGTGACCAGCCACTCCCCGCAGGCGACCTGGACGATGCCGGTCGGTGCGCCGCACGCGACCGTGTTGGGCCTCGGCATCCATCGCGCCGAGCGGATCGTGCCGAACGCGGACGTGATCGAGGCGATCGACTCCAGCGACGAGTGGATCCAGCAGCGCTCGGGCATCCGGGAGCGCCGCTGGGTCGGCCCGGACGAGACCCTGGAGACGATGACCCTCGAGGCCTCCCGCAAGGCGCTGGCCTCCGCAGGCATCGACGCCGCGCAGATCGATGCCGTCATGGTGGCCACCTGCACCTGGACGATGCAGACCCCTGCGCTGGCGACCAAGGTTGCGCACGCGCTCGGGACGCAGAGCCCGGTGGCGTTCGACATCTCCGCCGCGTGCGCCGGCTTCTGCCACGCGCTGGCGCTGGCCAACGACATGGTCCGCGCCGGCACCGCGCGGCACGTCCTGGTGATCGGCGCCGAGCTGCTGTCCGAGATGACCAGCAGGACCGATCGCGGGACCGCCTTCATCTTCGGCGACGGCGCCGGCGCCGTGGTCGTCGGACCGTCCGAGGTGCCCGGGATCGGCCCGGTCGTCTGGGGGTCTGACGGCGAGCAGTTCGACGCGATCCGGCAGAGCACGGACTGGCGCGACGTCCTGGCCAGCGACAGCCCTGAGATGCCCTACATCCAGATGGACGGCGGCACTGTGTTCCGCTGGGCGTCGTTCGAGATGGCCAAGGTCGCCCAGGAGACCCTGGACCGCACCGGCATCCACGTCGAGGACCTCGACCTGTTCATCCCGCACCAGGCCAACATGCGGATCATCGACGCGATGGCGCGGGCGATGAAGCTGCCCGAGCACGTCCGGATCGCCCGCGACATCGCCGACCAGGGCAACACCTCGGCCGCCTCGATCCCGCTCGCGCTCGGCAGGATGTACGACGAGGGTCAGGCGCACAGCGGCGATCTCGCGCTGTTCATCGCGTTCGGCGCCGGGCTCTCCTACGCGGCGCAGGTCGTCCGCATCCCTTGATTTCCCGCACCAACCCCGCAGTGCCCACAAGAAGCAAGCACCCATCACGAGAGGAACCCAGCATGGCCACCACCGAAGAGATCCGCACCGAGCTCGCCGAGATCGTCAACGAGGTCACCGGCATCCCCGCGAGCGACGTCCAGCTCGAGAAGTCGTTCACCGACGACCTCGACGTGGACTCGCTCTCGATGGTCGAGGTCGTCGTCGCGGCCGAGGAGAAGTTCTCCGTCCGCATCCCCGACGACCAGGTCAAGAACCTCAAGACCGTCGGTGACGCCGTCACCTACATCGAGAACGCCCAGGCCGCCTGAGCATTTCTCACCCCGCACCGAGCGCCCAGAAATCGACAAGGAGTCGCACGATGAGCCGCAGGAGAGTAGTCGTCACCGGTCTGGGCACCACCAACCCGGTCGGTGGAGATGTCGCCAGCACCTGGGAGGCGCTGCTCGCCGGCCGTTCCGGCGTACGGGCGATCACCGAGGAGTGGGCCACCGACCAGCCAGTCCGGATCGCCGGCACGGCAGCTGTCGACCCCGCTGACGTGCTCGACCGGGTCAAGGCCCGGCGGCTCGACCGCTCCGCGCAGCTCGCGATGGTGGCGGCCATCGAGGCGTGGGCCGACTCCGGACTGGCCGACGGCGGTGTCGATCCTGAACGGCTCGGCGTCGCCGTCGCCTCCGGCATCGGAGGCGTCACCACGTTGCTGGCCAATTACGACCTGCTCAAGGAGAAGGGCCCGCGACGGGTCTCTCCGCTGGCCGTCCCGATGCTGATGCCGAACGCACCGGCCGCCAACATCGGCCTGTACGTCGGCGCCCGCGCCGGAGTGCACACGCCGGTCTCGGCCTGCGCGTCGGGCAACGAGGGAGTCTCGCTCGCACTGGACCAGATCCGTCTGGGTCGGGCCGAGGTGGTCCTGGCGGGCGGTACCGAGGCAGCGATCCACCCACTGCCGATGGCCGCTTTCGCCCAGATGATGGCGTTGTCGAAGAACGAGGGCGACCCGACGACTGTGTCGCGGCCGTGGGACACCGGGCGTGACGGCTTCGTCCTGGGCGAGGGTGCCGGCATCCTGGTGCTCGAGGAACTCGAGCACGCGCAGGCCCGCGGTGCCCGGATCTACGCCGAGGTTCTCGGCGCCGGCATCACCAACGACGCGCACGACATCGCGCAGCCCGATCCCGAGGGCCGTGGCGGCACGCGCGCGATCCAGCGCGCGCTGGAGGACGCCGGCATCTCGCCGGGCGACATCGCGCACGTCAACGCGCACGCGACCTCGACCCCGCAGGGCGACGTCGCCGAGGGCCTGATGATCCACGCGACCCTGGGCAAGTACGCCGACGAGGTCGTGGTGACCAGTACCAAGTCGATGACCGGGCACCTGCTCGGCGGAGCCGGCGCGCTCGAGTCGATCGCGACCGTGCTGGCGATCAAGCACCGGATGTCACCGCCCACGATCAACCTCGACAACCTCGATCCTGCGGTCGAGCTCGACATCCCGACCACGGCTCGCGCGCTGCGAGGGGGCGACATCGCCGCGTTGAACAACTCCTTCGGCTTCGGCGGCGCCAACGTCGCCGTGGCCTTCGGGAGCCTGTCATGACCCAAGCGCCCGAGAAGCCCGCCGCCCCGGCTCGCGAGGAGGACCCACGGCACCCGCTGCAACGCCTCGCGGCCCTGTTCGACGACGGCATCTTCGAGGCGATCTCTCCCGTGGATGACTCCGGCATGCTCGCCGCCGTCGGCCGGATGAACGGCAAGACCTGCGTCGCCTTCTGCTCCGACCCGACCGTGATGGGCGGCGCGATGGGCTACGAGGGCTGCAAGGTCGTCGTCGCGGCCTACCAGCGTGCGCTGACCGACCGTGTCCCGATCGTCGGCCTGTGGCACTCCGGCGGTGCCCGGCTCGCCGAGGGAGTGCTCTCACTGCACGCGGTCGGCGAGATCTTCCAGGCCATGACCAAGGCGTCCGGCACGATCCCGCAGATCTCGGTCGTCCTCGGTCCCGCGGCCGGCGGGGCGGCGTACGGACCGGCGCTGACCGACGTCGTCATCCTCGGACCTGAGGGCCGGATCTTCGTGACCGGTCCGGACGTGGTCCGCTCGGTCACCGGTGAGGACGTGGACATGCTCCGCCTCGGCGGCCCCGAACCGCACGGCCGTCGTTCCGGCGTCGTGCACGTGCTCACAGACTCCGAACGCGAAGCCCTGGACGCGGCCCGTGACCTGGCTTTCCTCCTGGGTGCGCAGGGCACGCTTGACGTCGCCTCGGTGACCGACATCGACCTTGCCGGGCTGCTGCCCGAGTCCAACAAGCGTGCCTACGACGTGCACCCGCTGGTCGAGAACGTGCTGGACGCCGGTACGGCGATCGAGCTGCACGCGAAGTGGGCCCCGAACATCGTCACCACCCTGGGACGCTTCGGCGGGCGTACGACCGGTGTGATCGCCAACAACCCGCTGCGCCTGGGCGGTTGTCTGGACTCGGCCTCGGCCGAGAAGGCGTCCCGCTTCGTGCGGATGTGCGACGCGTTCGGGATCCCGCTGATCGTGCTGGTCGACGTACCGGGCTACCTGCCGGGTGTGGGCCAGGAGTGGGATGGCGTCGTACGCCGCGGCGCCAAGCTGTTGCACGCCTTCGGCGAGGCGGTGGTCCCCCGGGTCACCGTCGTCACCCGCAAGACCTACGGCGGCGCCTACATCGCGATGAACTCACGTTCGCTCGGGGCCACCAAGGTGTTCGCCTGGCCGGACGCCGAGGTCGCGGTCATGGGCGCGGTCGCCGCCGTCCGGATCCTGCACCGGCGCAAGCTTGCCGACGTCTCCCCCGAGATCCGTCCCGCGGTCGAGGCGGAACTCGCCGAGGAGCACGCCCGGATCGCCGGTGGCATCGCGAAGGCGGTCGAGATCGGCGTGGTCGACGAGGTCGTCGAGCCGTCGGCCACCAAGTCGGCCATCGCGCGCGCGATCGCCGGTGCCGGGCTGGTGCAGCGGGGCAACCACACGAACATTCCGTTGTGATCGAGGACGCGTCAGCGGACTCTATCGTCGGTCATCGAGCAGCGAGCGCCGACCGAGGCACGAGGTCGCGACCGAGCGTGTCGAGATGTGGTGACGTACGCGGAAAGGTAACCGCGTCTCGGCAAGCTCGACGACCGACTGGCTACACCACCTGGTGCAGCCAGCGAACCGGGGCTCCGTCGCCGGCGTAGCGGAACGGCTCGAGCTCGTCGTCCCACGGCTTGCCGAGCAGCTTGTCGATCTCCAGCTCCAGCGTGGTGTCGCCGAGCGCGGTGCGGACCACTGCCGCCTTGAGACGGTCCTCGGGGATCATCAGGTCCCCGTGCAGGCCGGTCACGCCGTGGAAGACGCCCAGCTCGGGCGTGTAGGAGAACCGGGCGCCCTCGGTGGACGAGGTCGGGTCCTCGGTGATCTCGAACCGGAGCTGGTTCCAGCCGCGGAGGGCAGAGGCCACCGCGGCAGCAGTGCCGGCATCGCCGGCCCACGAGTACTCGGCACGGTAGGTGCCGGCCTGGGCAGCTTGCGGGGTCCACTCGAGGTTCACGGCGTTGCCGAGTACGCCGCCCGCGGCCCACTCCACGTGCGGGCACAGCGCAGACGGCGCCGAGTGGATGAACAGGACTCCACGGGTCGCAGTACGTGTCACTTCAGCCTCCTCTGACTCCGGCGTAGAGCTACGCCTTCCCCGGCGGGCTCGATCGATGTCAGAAGCAGGTTCTGTGACGGTTGTGAACTTGTGTTCCCATTGTGGCCCAAATCGTGCCCTGATGCCAGAGAAACACCCGACCCGCCCGAATCAGGCCTTCGGTGCCGCCGCGGCTCGTTTGCGCGCGGTCTTGCGCGGACCGAGCTCCATGAGCGTCTGGAGCACCTCGGTGGCCACCCCCATGCCGCCCAGGTGGGACTCGCCGTGGATCGTCGCGAAGACCGCATCCGGGAGGCGCTGAACCAGGTGCACCCCGTGGGCGTACGGGATGATGTGGTCGTGATCCCCGTGCCACCAGCGCACCGGCACGGTCACATCGGCCGCGGTGAATCCCCACGGTCGAGTGAACAGGATCAGGTCTGCCAGCGGGGCGCCCACCTGGAACCGTGCGCCGTTGATCAGATCGTCGAGGAACATCGCCTTGAACTCGGGTCGGCCGAGCAGTTCCCTGTCACCGCGGGGCTGGACCGCGGCGTACCCGTCGATCGCCAGGCTGGCGAGCGGGCGGACCAGCCGGATGCCCAACGCCAGCGCGTAGCTCAACGGGATCCGGGTGGCCGCGACGACGGGAGCGATGTACGGCGCCACCTCGACGAGACCGCCGCGGATGGTGTCGGGCCCCTTGGTCGGTGCGACACCGCCGAGCACTCCGACACCGTGGACCCGGTCCGGGAACGCCGCGCCGGCGGCCAGGGCGTACGGACCGCCTCCGGACAGACCGATCACCCGGAAGGTGTCGATGCCCAGGTTGTCCGCCACCATCTCGAGGTCACCGGTCCAGTCGAGGACGTCGTCGTACAGGTGCGGTGTCGACGTCCCGATCCCCGGTCGGTCGATGCCGATGATCCGGACGTCGTTCTCGAGGGCGAACGCCCGCGCCTCGACCGGCACCTGACGTCGGCCACCTGGCGTGCCGTGCAACCAGAAGACCGGCGCTCCGCGCGGCGTGCCGAACTCGGCGAACGAGAGCCGACGGTCGTCGCGGACGGCGACAGAACCTTCGAGGCGGGGGCGTGCGAGGTCGGCCATCCGCCCATCTTCCCAGTTCTCTCGGGTTCAGGCCGAAGCAGACCGAGCCGCGGTCAGGTCCACCACGTTGTCGGGGTCGCGGACGGCGCCGTACAGGTGGCCGTCGGCGTTCACTACCGGTCCGTCGATCACCGTCGCCACCACGCACGTGACGTTGTCGCGCCCGCCGCGCGCGAGGGCGGCGGCGATCAGGGCGCCGACCGCGTCCTCGTCCGAACGAGGCAGGATCGTGCGGACCAGCTCGGCGTCCGAGAGGAGGTCGGTCAGGCCGTCGCTGGCTAGCAGCAAACGGTCACCGACGACCACCGCGAGCTCGATCAGGTCCGGTTCGCCGTCGACCGTGCCGTTGACGGTGCGCAGCACGACGTTGCGCCAGGGGTGCTCGGCCACGTCGGCCTGCCCGATCCGGCCCTGGTCGACCAGATCCTGGACATAGGTGTGATCGCGGGTCAGCCGGGTCAGCACCTCGCCGCGCAGCAGGTACCCGCGCGAATCACCGAGATGGGCCAGCGTGAACCGGGCACCATCGGTCACCACGGCCGTCAGCGTCGTTGCCATCCCGGCCCGTGACGGGTCCGCGGCCACGCCCGCGGCGACCTGCGCCTGAGCAAGCCGTACGCCATCGCGGAGCACCTCGGCCGGATCCTCCTCCGAGCGCAGCAGGGCCGTCGCGCACACGGCGTACGCGGTGGTGGCAGAGGCGACCTCGCCGGCCGCTCCCCCACCGACGCCGTCGGCGACCAGCATGCAGAACGGACCGACGAACGCCGAGTCCTCGTTGTTGGTGCGCACGAGGCCTACATGACTCTCGCCGGTGCCGGAGATACGGAGCATGGTTCCTCCCGTCCACGACGACCGTCCTGTGCCTGAAGCGACCCTCTCACGCTTCCCTGTGGCGCGCATGTGCGTCGGACCCGCAACAATGGCGGCATGGACTGGCTGCTGCTCGGTGTCTCGCTGGCCTTGATGGTCGCCTGCGGGCTCTTCGTCGCGGCCGAGTTCGCCCTGGTCACCGTCGACCGGGCCGAGGTCGAACGAGCCTCGCAGTCCGGCGACCGGAGCGCCGCCGGCGTCTCGACAGCGCTGCGCTCGCTGTCCACCCAGCTCTCCGGCGCCCAGGTCGGCATCACGCTGACCAACCTGGCCATCGGCTTCCTGGCCGAGCCCGCGATCGCCGACCTGCTCAAGGGCCCGCTGCGTGATCTCGGTCTGGCCCACGGCGGCGTGGACGCCGTCGCAGTGACCATCGGACTGGTCGTGGCGACCTTCGCGACCATGATCTTCGGCGAGCTGGTTCCCAAGAACGTGGCCATCGCACTGCCGCTGGGGACCGCGAAGGCCACCCAGTCCGGGCTGCGGATGTTCACCATCGCCATGTCGCTGCCGATCCGGCTCCTCAACGGTTCGGCCAACGCGCTGATCAGATCCTTGGGGGTGGAGCCCCAGGAGGAGCTGCGGTCCGCACGTTCTGCCGAGGAGCTGTCCTCCCTCGCCGGCAGGTCGGCCTCCGAAGGCACCCTGGACACCGAGACCGCCCACCTCGTCCAGCGCTCCATCGCGTTCGGACCGCGCACCGCCGGCGAGATCATGACGCCGCGGATGCGGATGGCGACCGTCGATGCCACCGACCCGGTCTCCGAGGTCATCGAGCACTCGGCCGCCACCGGATTCTCGAAGTTCCCCGTCACCAGGGGCAGCACCGACAACATCGTCGGCTCGGTGCACGTCAAGCAGGCCGTCGCGGTCCCGCGGGCCGATCGTGGCTCGACGCTGGTACGCGAGGTGATGGTCGACGCCACGATCGTGCCCGAGTCGCTGCGCCTGGACCCGCTGCTCGCCCTGCTCCGCGGTGAGGGCTTCCAGATGGCGATCGTCTCCGACGAGTACGGCGGCACGGCCGGTGTGGTCACGCTCGAGGACGTCGTGGAGGAGATCGTCGGCGACATCGCCGACGAGCACGACCGGTCCGGTGCGCGACTTCGCCAGCGACCCGACGGTTCCTGGATCGTCTCGGGTCTGCTCCGGCCCGACGAGGTGCGCGACGCCACCGGGCTCGACCTGCCCGAGCACGAGGACTACGACACGATCGCCGGACTGCTGGTGCAGGCGCTCGGCCGGATCCCGGTACGCGGTGACTCGGTGGTCGTCCCGCTGCCGTTGATCGTGCCCGAGGACGACGACGAGGACCCGATCGAAGCCAATCTTCGGGCACCTGGCGTCGAGCTGCGGGTCGAGCTGATGGACGGCCTGCGCGTGGACCGGATCTCGATCCGCAAGCAGCAGCGGGCCGAGGCGGGGGCATGAGCACGCACGCAGCGCTGATCCTGGGCGCGCTCCTGCTGTTGGGCAACGCGTTCTTCGTCGGCGCCGAGTTCGCGCTCGTCTCGGCACGTCGTACCCAGATCGAACCGAAGGCCCACCACGGCTCGACGCTGGCGCGCTCGACACTGCGCGCGATGGAGCAGGTCTCACTGGTGATGGCCGGCGCCCAGTTCGGCATCACCGTGTGCTCGGTCGGACTGGGTGCCGTCGCCGAGCCGGCCTTGTCGGACCTGCTCGAACCGGTGGCCAGGGCGGTCGGGCTCCCGCACGGCGCTGTGCACGCGGTGGCGTTCGCCATCGCGCTCGCGATCGTGGTCTACCTGCACGTCGTCCTGGGTGAGATGGTCCCGAAGAACCTCGCCCTGGCCGGACCCGAGCGCGCCGCACTGGTCTTCGGCGCACCGATGATCGTCGTGGTCGCCGTGCTCAAGCCCGTGGTGTACCTGCTCAACGCGACCGCCAACGGCATCTTGCGACTCCTGCGGATCGAGCCCCGGGCCCAGATCTCCTCGGCCTTCACCCGCGAACAGGTCGAGGCGCTGGTCGACGAATCGCGTGCCGAGGGCCTTCTGGAGGAGAGCGAGTACGAACGGCTCTCAGGCGCCCTGGGGTTCACCTCACGCACGGTGGCCGACGTACTGCTGCCGATGGCGGACCTTCAGACGATCGCCCGGGGCACCCGGGCCACCGAGGTCGAGGCGATCTGCGCGGAGACCGGGTTCTCGCGCTTCCCGGTCGTGGCCGAGGACGGGTCGCTGATCGGGTACCTGCACATCAAGGACGTGCTTGCGCCGGACCCGCACGGGCGGGCTCAGGTGGTCGAGGACCGACGGATCCGCGCCTTCGCCGACGTCCGGGACACCGACACCCTGGTCGCCGCATTGCAGACCATCCAGTCCAGAGGCGCCCACATGGCGCGGGTCGTGAACGAGGCCGGCGAGGTCGTCGGGGTCGCAACGCTCGAGGATGTCATCGAGGAGTTGGTCGGCGAGATCCGAGACGCCGCCCACCACTGACGGTGCGTTGTGCCTCAGGCAGAGAGTGGAACGCGCTCAACGTGTCCGTCGGGTGCCAGGTAGCTGCCGTCGTCGAACAGGATGACGCCGTTGCAGAGCTGGCACCAGCCCTGCTCGGAGTGGTCGGCCACCGTGTGGGCGCTGCAGCATTCCTGCGATGTGGCATCCGGACAAGCCGGGGTGTGGGTGCACGTCATTGTGTCCCCCTTTCTGAGGTGAAGATGGGTGCTCAACCCATGCAACACCTTTATCGGCAAGGAATCACGGGAAACGCGCAAATCGGACAGACAATGTTTGAAATTGTGACCATGTCCGTTCAGCGGGTGTTGCGCCCGCGTCCACTCAGAGCCAGCCGAAACGAGCTGCAGCCACGAAGGCCGCGAGCAGGGCGAGCACGAGGTTGACCGGCAGTGCCTCCTTCTCCCCCCGGCGCAGGTGCACCGGGATCGCCAGCAGCTGGATGATCAGCAGGCCGGTGGCGGCCAGACCGGTCAGCGTGCCTCGGACGCCGGCGCGGTCGTCGACCACTCCGATCAGCTTCGGCAGGATGAGGCCGAGGGCTCCGAGGAGCTCGCTGACGCCGATGAGACGCAAGGTGCGCAGCGAGGTGTCCTCGACCCACCCCATCTTCGGTTGCAGCTTCTCCGCGGGCTGGGTGCTCTTCATGATTCCGGCCATCAGGTACGCGGCGGCCAGGACCCCCGAGACGATCCATGCTGCGAGATTCATGCGGCTTCCTTTCGAGGCGTCCCCACGCACGGCAACTGTGCCAGAGGCCAGGTTCAGTCCGTCGCCCGGCTGGGCCGGGACCATCGTCCCGGTGCTTCCCGCTGTTCGGTCAGACCTCGAAGGTTCCCCGCCCCGCCAATATCGAGCCTCCTAGTCTCGGAAAGCGGATACACCGCGGTGGGTGATCGTGTCGTCCCGGGAGGGTGCTGCGCCATGCAGCGGTCGCGGCTCCACGCCTGAGAAGGGGAACCATTGATGAAGGCATTCAAGACTCGAAAGGCCGCCGTGGTCGGCGTACTGACGGTGATGGTGCTGGTCGCCGTCGCCTCGTTCGCCAACGCCAGCGGGGTCCTGCTCCACCACGGGAACACGGTCGTCGTCGCTTGTTACAAGACCGACGGTGGCGCGATCCGGATCGTCCGGGTCCAGACGCAGTGCCACAACAACGAGACCGTGCTGCGCTGGTACCGGTACGGCAAGACCGGAGCGACGGGCCGCACCGGTGCCACCGGCGCTGCTGGGGCACCCGGCGCCTCGGTGCTGAGCGGCGCAGCAGCGCCGACCTCGACCGACGGCAAGAACGGCGACTTCTGGTTCGACTCCGCCACCGGCATGTTGTACGGGCCGAAGGCATCTGGCGCCTGGCCGACGGGCGTGAGTCTCAAAGGACCCGCCGGAGCACCCGGCACGCCGGGCACTCCCGGATTCATGGGTCCTCCTGGACTTCCGGGGGCACCCGGTGCGCCCGGAGCTCCCGGGGCGCCTGGAGCCGACGGAACGAACGGGACGAACGGTGCCGGCGCCATCCTTTCGTCGAGCAGCGGCGCACCAGCAGTCATGACGACCGTAGCGGGTGGTCTGCCTGGTGACGTCGCGGTGCTGCCGATCAGCGGCGCCGCATCGCAGAGCGTCCCGCTCAGTGGGGCAAACCTCGACACGACGTCGTCGAATGCCGGTGGGCTGGTTCAGATGATGCCGCGCGACGGCACGATCACCGGTGTCTCGGCACGGGCATCGCTCACAGTGCCCGAGTCCCTCGTCGGGACCACCGCGACGATCACCGCCCAGGTGTTCACCTCGTCGGTCGACGGGGTCCTCTCGCCGGTGCCGGGTGCGGTGTGCACGCTCGCGCCGGCCCTGACCGGGATCGTGGCCATCGGAACGGAGGCCGATTGCGAGCTCACCGGTCTCAGCATCCCGGTCACCGTCGGGACGCGCGCCGTCGTCGTGTTCAGCACGACGTCCGCGGGGATCAGCCTGATCAATACGATCACCGCGAACCTGGGTGCGGGAGTGGCGATCAGCTGAACGAAAAGTCGAAGGCCGGGGCGCTCGGGCGGCCCGGCCTTCGTCGTTCGCCGGGCCCTGAGGCGTTCAGGCGGTGTGGGTGCGAGGAGGAGGAATCGTCGCCGCAGCAAGGAGCTTGGCGATGACCAGGCCGAGGCCGGTTGCCTAGATCGCCATCCGGGTCGCGAGACCGCGAAAGCCAACTCAACGCCGGCGTATCGGGAGTGTCAAGGATCAACCGAAGTAGGTGTCAACCATCAGCCGAAACACTGTCATGCATCAACCGAAGGCCGAATGTCACCAATCAGCCGCAGTAATACAAACACTTCGTAGGGCGGGTGGGGCTCGAACCCACGACCCAAGGATTATGAGTCCTCTGCTCTGACCGACTGAGCTACCGCCCTGTGCAGGTGTGCCTGCGGGTCGGAGCCTACCGAGTCGCGGAGGTCGAGCCGATTTCAACCGGCTCAGTCACCGGGGTCGAGACTGCGCATCTCTCCCGATGCTGCGGTACCACTCGTTCGCGTCGCCGGTGAACAGCGCCACGATCACGGCGATCGTGGCGAGCCCACCGACCAAGGGAACCAGGAAGAACCAGAAGGCGCCCAGCTGGAACGGCACCGATACCCCGCCCGAGATCGCCAGGGCGAGTCGGGCCCGCGGGCGGCCCGCGTACGTGAAAAGCGACAGCACGAACGCGACGACAGCCCACGCGAGCAGCACAGCGGCCTCGAAGGCAAAGCCTCGGAAGGCGGCTGATACCTCGCCGGGAAGGTGACTGCCAGGGTTGCCGCCGAACGACGCGTTGGCGATGGCAAGGTCACCGATCGCGAAGCGAACCAGGTAGTACCCGTACAGCGCTAGCAAACCCCAGGTGATCGCACATGCGGTGGTCACCGACCCCGGTCGGTACACCGGCGGCCGGTAACTGCGATCGCCCTGACCCTCAGGCGGGGTGTGCTGCCGCGGCCGAAGGACCGGGGCCGGGGTCGCCGTGTACCGCGAGGGAGGGGGCGCCGCGGGCTCACCGTCCGGGTGCAGGTCGGTCATGCTTCATTTGACCACGCCGAAAAGGCCGGCGCCCGCCTTCCTGTGCCGCTTACAACCCGCCGACGAACGGCAGGACCAGGGAGCAGATCAGCGGCCGCGGGTGAGCCGGGTCGAGTGCGTTGAGCACGAAGGTCGACGCGTTCTTGTCCGCCGCGATCTCGAAGTGCTCGGTGAAGTCCTGCGGGCAGTAGTCCTGGAGCACGATGTTGGTCATCCCGGGCTCGTTGCCGCTGGTGTAGGGCTGCACCAGCTCGTCGTACTTGGTCATGATGTTGACGTAGTTGATCCCGGGCACGACCACTCCCCCGGTACGCATCATCGTCAGGAACGGCGAACCCGTGGCCATCTGGCCCAGGGCCGGTCCGACCAGGTCCAGCGGATCGAACGCAGGAGCGAACGCCAGGGCGGACAACGCGCCCGTGCCGGTCGAGGAGGTGCCGTGCCACAACGGCGCCAGCGAGATGTAGGAGCCGATCTTCGAGGCACCGCCGAGGTACTTCGCGTAGTAGTCCGGCATCAGCGTCCCCTGCGAGTGCCCGACGATGTCGACCTTGCTCGCTCCGGTCGCTGCCAACACCTGGTCGACGAACGCGGCGAGCTGCCCGGCGCTCGCCGGGATGTCACCGAGACCGCCGAACGCGCCCGGGTACGGCAGCGGCAGGGTCGCGCCGTAGGTGAGGGCGAAGACGCAATAGCCGTTGTTCTTCAGCAGCGGGCCGTAGGTCTGCCAGTTCGTGGAGCGGTTGCCCAGCGTCCCGTGCACCAGCACGACCGGTCGCGGATGCGCGGCACTCGGCTTGCAGCTGAAGTCGTTGGTCCCGGGCGCGTTCGAGCCGGGCAGGCCACCGAAGGCAGCGTTCGGCAGGAACGAGTACGGCACCGGCAGCGGATCGGCCGCCGAGGCGGGTCCGACCAGGGCGAGACCGGTCACGAGGAGGGTGGCCAGGACGGCGAGTCGACGCATGGGGCCGATCCTAGGGTTTCGGGACGGTTACTGGTCCCGGTTCTTGTGGCGCGGCTTCTTCGTGCCCGAGTACGACGATCCGCCGGTGGCGCTCCAGGTCTTGTTCGGGCTGCCGGTCGGGCCGGCGTGGCCGCGCTTGTGCCAGCGGTCGAATTTGTCCGGCTTGATGTTGATCAGCACCCCTGAGATCCGGGTGCCCGACAGCTTGTCGAGGACATCCGGGTCCAGGTCGACCGGCAACTCGACGATCGAGAACGCAGGCTTGATGTCGATCTTGCCGAAGTCCTCGCGCGACAGGCCGCCCTCGTTGGCCAGTGCGCCGACGATCTGGCGAGGTTCGACGTGGTGACGCTTGCCGACCTCGATCCGGTAGCTGGCGAAGCCGCGCCGTTCGTTGCTGCGCGGGGCGCGGTCGTTGGAGCGCTCCTTGGACGGCACTCGCAGCGGCTCGGGCATGTCCTCGAGGAACAACGGCTGGCCTGCCTGGGACAGCACCGCGATCGCCGCCGCGATGTCGAGCGCCGGGACGTCGTTGTTGCGCTCGTAGTCCTCGATCAGCTCGCGGAACTGAGCCAGCTGCGGGTCGTCCATCGCCTGGCCGATCGACTCGGTGAACTTGGCGACCCGGAACGCGTTGACGTCCGAGACCGACGGCAGTCGCATCTCGACCAGCGTCGTCCGGTTGGTCTTCTCGATCGCCCGGAGGAGGTGGTTCTCGCGCGGAGTGACGAAGGAGATCGCGACGCCGGGGCGACCGGCACGGCCGGTGCGTCCGATCCGGTGCACGTAGGACTCGGTGTCGGTGGGGATGTCGTGGTTGATCACGTGGCTGATCCGCGGCACGTCCAGACCGCGGGCCGCGACGTCGGTGGCCACCAGGATGTCCAGCTTGCTCTTGCGGAGCTGGTCAACGGTTCGCTCGCGCTGGACCTGCGCTACGTCACCATTGATGGCGGCCGCGGAGAACCCGCGAGCACGCAGCTTCTCGGCAAGCTCCTCGGTGGCGTGCTTGGTGCGGACGAACACGATCATCCCGTCGAAGTTCTCGACCTCTAGGATCCGGGTGAGCGCGTCGACCTTCTGCGGGTGCCCGACCTTGAGGAAGCGCTGCTCGACGTTTGCTGCCGTGGTCGAGGACGACTTGACCTTGATCTCGGTGGCGTTCGGCGCGTGCTTCTTGACGATCCGCCTGATCTGGCTGGGCATCGTTGCGGAGAACAGCGCGACCTGCTTGTCATCCGGCGTCCCGGAGAGGATCGACTCGACGTCCTCGGCAAAGCCCATGTTGAGCATCTCGTCGGCCTCGTCGAGCACGACGAACCGCAGCTCGCTCAGGTCGAGGGTGCCCTTCTCGATGTGGTCCATGACCCGGCCCGGCGTACCGACGACCACGTGGACACCTCGACGCAGCGCGGAAAGCTGCACGCCGTAGCCCTGTCCGCCGTACACGGGGAGGACGTGGAGGCCCTTGATACCGCCGGCGTACTTCTCGAAGGCCTCCGAGACCTGGAGCGCGAGCTCGCGGGTCGGGGCGAGCACGAGGACCTGCGGGGTCTTCTGGGACAGGTCGATGCGAGACAGGATCGGGAGCGCGAAGGCGGCCGTCTTGCCGGTGCCGGTCTGGGCAAGTCCGACGACGTGACCGCCGGCCAGCAGCGGCGGAATGGCCTCGGCCTGGATCGGCGAGGGGGTCTCGTAGCCGACATCCTTGATGGCCTTGAGCACTTTGGGATCAAGACCGAGGTCGTCGAACGAAATGGGGGCTGGAGTCTCTGTCACCGATCAAGGGTAGTGGGGTCCGGGCTGGGCACCTATTCCCGAAGCCCGGTCAGCAACGTACGTTCGGACACATGGACGCACCCGTACCGCTGGAACCACTCGACGAGACCTGGACACGCGCGCTGTGCATCGTCGCGCACCCCGACGACATGGAGTTCGGCGCCGCTGCCGCGGTCGCCCGCTGGACCGGGCAGGGCAAGTGGATCGGCTACACCATGGTCACCAGCGGCGAAGCCGGGATCGACAGCCTGCCGCCCGACGAGTGCCGCGTCGTGCGTGAGGCCGAGCAGATCGCATCGGCCCACGTCGTGGGCGTCGAGGTCGTGGACTTTCTCGGTCTGCCGGACGGCGTGCTCGAGTACGGCGTCGCGCTGCGCCGGAGCCTGGCTGCGGAAGTCCGCCGCCATCGCCCCGACATCGTGATCACGGGCAACTACCGCGATACGTGGGGCGGCGCCAACCTCAACCAGGCCGACCACATCGCGGTCGGCCGGGCCGTCCTCGATGCCGTGCGCGACGCAGGCAACCGGTGGGTCTTCCCCGAACAGCTCACCGGAGACCTCGAACCCTGGGGCGGCGTGAAGGCGGTGTGGGCGTTCGGCTCTCCCGCCTCGACCCACGGAGTCGACACCACCGACACCTTCGACGCCGGCGTCGAGTCCCTCAAGGCGCATGCCGCGTATATCGACGGCCTCGGGTGGGAGAACTGGGACCCGCGCGAGTTCCTCGAAGGGATGGCCCGGGCCACCGGCTCACGGATGGGTGTCGCCTTTGCAGCGCCCTTCGAGGTGATCCCGATGGGCTGGGGCGACTGACGTCAGCGCGACCCGACCAGATCGCCGGGATCTGTGTTCGCCCCGCACAGCACCACCACCGTGCGCTCGCCCACCTCGGGCACATAGGCGCCACTCGTCAACGCCGCCAGCGCGGCCGCAGCACCGTGTTCGACCACGATCCTGCGGTGGTCCCACAGGATCTGGCGTGCCTCGATGAGGTCGTCATCGCCGACCAGCACGGAGCGAACTCCCGTCCTGGTGGCGACCTCGTAGGCGATCTCACCGACCCGGCGGGCCCCCAGCGAGTCCGCCGCGATCCCCGAGACGCTCACGTCCACCGGCTGGCCGGCGGCGAGCGCCTCGGCCAGGGTCGGGCACAGGACCGGCTCGACCGCGATCACCCGGGCGGCGCCGTCCAGGGCGGCCGCGACCCCTGCCATCAGTCCGCCTCCCCCGACCGCGATCATCACGGTGTCGAAGGCGTCGACCTGGTCGAGGAGCTCAAGCGCCAGGGTGCCGGCGCCGGCCACGACCGGGACCTGGTCGTAGGCGTGGCAGAACACAGCCCCCGAGTCGGCGGCATGAACCAGGGCGGCGTCGTACGCGTCGGCGTACTCGCTGCCGACCTGGATCACCGTCGCACCGAGCGCCTCGAGCCTGGCCAGCTTCACCGGCTTGGCGGTCGTCGGCACGAACACCGTCACCGGTACGCCGAGATGGGCTGCGGCGTGCGCGTGAGCGAGGCCGGCGTTGCCGCCGGAGGCAGCGACGGTGCCGATGGCGGGGTCGAGCTCGCCGGTCTCCTGGGCCTCGAGGATCCGGTTGAACGCACCGCGGGCCTTGAAGCTGCCGGTGTGCTGGAGGTACTCGAGCTTGAGCCACGCGGGTCCGGGGAACGCTCCGGGATCGACCGCCGTGACCGGCGTACGGCGCACCCGGTCACCGATCCGGTCCCGGGCGGCAAGGACGTCGGCCTGGGTGATCACGCACCCATCGTGACACCGGAGGTGTCAGGGCGCGATCAGGCCGCGTTCGATCGTGGCGAGAAGGTGATCGAGCGCGGCTTCACGCTCGGTCGACGGGGCGTCGCTCACCGGTCCGGAGAGGTGCAGCAGCGAGAACCCGTGGACGGCAGCCCAGCAGCTCACGTCGGCGCTGGGTCGTCGTCTGGCGGGCATCGCGCCGCTGTCGCGCAGTTCGTCGAGAACCTCGTTCAGCAGGGCGTACGGCGCCATCAGCGCCAGCACACGATCCTCGGAGAGCGCAGCCTCGGACTTCACCGTGAACGCGATCATGAACAGGCCGGGGTTGCCCAGGGCGAAGTGCACGTAAGCGCGACCCACCTCCCGCAGGCAACGTCGCGCGCGCACCTGGCGATCGCGACTGCGGACCGAGGCGATCCCGGACCGCATCGCGGTCTCGAGCTGTCCCATCGCGAACTCAGCCACCTCGGCCATCACGTCGTCCCGATCCGAGAAATGACGGTAGGCGGCGTTGTGCGACACCCCGACGAGGCGCGCCATCTCCCGCAGGACGACCGCATCCGGGCCGCCCTCACGAGCGAGCCCGACCGCCGCGTCGACCAGGGCCGCACGCAGGTTGCCGTGGTGGTAGCTCTTCGTCACAGCCCCACTCTACCTTGATGTTGACATCGCCAACATAGCGTGCTGGACTGTGTATGTTGTCACCGTCAACTTTGGAGATCCGATGAGCCCTTCAACCACCCCCCTGAGCCGGGCGCGCCGACTCGCCATCCTGGCCACCGTGTGCACCGCCGTGCTCGCGATCAACCTGGACACCACGATCGTCAACGTCGCCCTGCCGAGCATGTCGCGCGAGCTCGGTGCAGGCACCCGCACTCTCCAATGGATCGTCGACGGCTACAACCTCGCCTTCGCCGCCCTGGTGCTCGTCGGCGGCAGCCTGTCCGACCGCTTCGGCCGTCGCCCGGCGCTGATCATCGGACTGCTGGGCTTCGCCGCCACCAGCGCGATCGGAGCGATGGTCGGCAACGGCGGCGCACTGATCGTGGCGCGGGTCGGCATGGGTACCTTCGCCGCACTGATCTTCCCCACGACACTGTCGATCATCAGCAACACCTTCAGCGAGCGTCGCGAGCGGGCCGCCGCCCTCGGGGTGTGGGGAGCCGTGGTTGGGATCGGGGTCGCAGCCGGACCGGTCACCGGCGGGTGGCTGTTGGGTCACTTCTACTGGGGCAGCGTCTTCTGGGCATTGGTGCCGGTGGCCGTGATCGCCGCAGGGCTCGCGATCGCGCTGGTCCCGGAATCGCGCGACCCCGGTACGCCCCGCCTGGACCGGCCCGGCCTGCTGCTGTCCGCGTCGATGCTGACCGTCCTGACCTACACGATCATCGAGGCGCCCGAACGCGGCTGGGCCTCGGCCGCCACCATCGGCGGATTCCTCGCTGCGGTCGCGCTGCTCGCCGTCTTCGTGCGCCAGGAGCGAGCCGCCGTACATCCCATGCTCGACGTGACGTTGTTCAAGGACCGCCGGTTCAGCGCCGCCAGCGGTGCAGTCACGCTGACCTTCTTCGCCCTGGCCGGGTTCATCTTCCTGATCACGCAGTACTTCCAGTTCGTACGTGGCTACGGAACCCTGTCGACCGGCGCCAGGATCCTGCCGGTGGCCATCTGCATCGCCATCGCGTCGGTCCTCGGGGCGATCCTCGCGCCCCGGATCGGCACCAAGGTGGTCGTCGCCACCGGGATGACCCTGTTCGGCGCTGCGTTCCTCTGGATCGCCTCGGTCGACGTGAACACGTCGTACGCCCACGTGATCGTGCCGCAGATGATCCTGATGGGCCTCGGCATGGGATTCATCTCGACGCCCGCCACCGAGTCGATCCTGCTGGTGCTTCCGCCGTCCCGCGCGGGCGTCGGCTCGGCAGTCAACGACGCCACCCGCGAGCTCGGCGGCACCCTCGGCGTCGCCGTGGTCGGCTCGGTGTTCTCCTCGGTGTACGCCGCCCATCTCGGCGAGGGCCTGTTCGCACGCCTCCCC
Source organism: Marmoricola sp. (assembly GCF_025965215.1). GTDB lineage: Bacteria > Actinomycetota > Actinomycetes > Propionibacteriales > Nocardioidaceae > Marmoricola. The sequence continues at coordinate 396 of NZ_JAOPXI010000174.1, read as the reverse complement.
GGCACCGCGCTCGCACAGGCCAAGGACTCAGTGGGAGCTGCCACGGCGATGGCCACGACCGGTCAGCTCCACCAGGCGTTCGAGAACGCCTTCATGGCCGGTCTGCACACGTCCTGCCTGGTGATCGGGATCGTCTGCTGGGTCGGCGCACTCGGTTCAGCAGTGTTCCTACCGGGCCGGATCCGGCCGGTTGCCGACCTCGAGGCGCCCCCCGCGCTCGAACCGGTCTGCGCCTGATCCCGGCACAGCAAAGGCCCGCACCTGACGGTGCGGGCCTTTCTGGTGGCTCCCCCGGTTGGACTCGAACCAACAACCCTCCGATTAACAGTCGAATGCTCTGCCAATTGAGCTACAGGGGATCGCGCCCGCAAAGATTAGCAAGGCCCCTCGCGGGGA
>NZ_JAOPXI010000172.1 GCF_025965215.1 Marmoricola sp. | reverse complement strand
CCTGGTGGGCTTCGGAACCGGCGGCGAGCCGTACCTGTACGCCGCCGTCGCGCACGGTCATCACCACGCGGACCGGACCGAGCGACTCGGGGTTGAGCGTCAGGGTGTTCCGGTGCACGCCCGGCCCGCGGCTGGCCAGGCTGGTGACCTCGCCGAAGACCTGGGCGTGGACGACGGAGGGCGGGACAGGCGTGTGGCTGGTCGTGGTGGCGCTGGTGGGCGTGCCGGGCGGCAGCGGCACCGAGCTGGTCAGCGGAAGCGTGCTCGGGGCAGGAGATTGCTGAGCCTGCCCCGGTGAGGTCGTTGCCGGGACTCCGGGCGTCTCGGCAAGCTCGACGACCGGCTTGACGACCGCCTTGGTGGCGACCGCCGGTGGTTGAGGACGTTGCGCATCAGCTGTCTCGAAACCTGGTGGGCCGGTCACCGGCGGCGCGTCCATCGAAGGCGTCTCGGCAAGCTCGACGACCGGCTTGACGACCGGCTTGATGGCGACGACCGGTGGTTGAGGACGTTGCGCAGCAGCTGTCTCGAAACCTGGTGGGCCGGTCACCGGCGGCGCGTCCATCGCGGGCGTCTCGGCAAGCTCGACGACCGGCTTGACGACCGGCTTGACGACCGGCTTGACGACCGGCTTGACGACCGGCTTGGTGGCGACGACCGGTGGTTGAGGACGTTGCGCAGCACCTGTCCCGAAACCCGGAGGGGCTTCCACCGCCTGGCCCGCTCCCGCTGGCTGGAGAGGTGGCGCAGCAACCGTCTCGACACCGGGCATCCCGAGCGTCGCGGCCAGGGCCTGCTCGATGGCGGCCATGAAGTCTCCCGGGTCGGTCGTCGCGTCTGGAGCCGGGGGAGCGGTCGTGGTCGCCGGGCCGGTGGGCAGGATCGTCATGACGCCTCCTGCATCTGAGCGAGGACGTTGCGGACGTACTGCTGGGTCTCCGGGTACGGCGGGATGCCGCCGTACTTCAGGACTGCACCCGGGCCGGCGTTGTAGGCGGCCACGGCGAGGCTGGTGCTGCCGAACCGGTTGGTGAGGTCGCGCAGCATCCGCGCCGCGCCGTCGACGGCCTGGGCCGGGTCGAACGGGTTGGTCACGCCGAGTCCCTTGGCTGTTGCCGGCATCAGCTGCATCAGGCCCTCGGCGCCGGCCGGACTCACCGCAGAGGCGTTGTAGCCGGACTCCTCCTTGGCCACTGCCGAGAGCAGGGTGGCCGGCACGTCGTACTTGGCGGCCGCCGCGCTGAACAGGGTGGCGTACGGCGTGCTCGTGCTGACCCGGGCGTCGCTCGGGGTGGACGCGGCCGCCGACGTGGCCTGGTCGGGCGTGATCCGGCGCACGTGCGAGGGGGTCTCGTAGACGGACTCGACGCGGACGCTCGTGCCCGGATGTGGCGCGTCGATCATCTGGCCGCCGCCGATGTAGATGCCGATGTGGTGGGCGGGCGAGCCGAAGGTCAGGAGGTCGCCGGGCTGGGCGTTCGCCAGGCCCCCGGGGACCTCGGTACCCGCGGTGGCCTGTTCGGCCGCAGTCCGCGGCAGCGTGTAGCCGAGGTCGGAGTAGACCCGCTGCACCAGGCCCGAGCAGTCCAGGCCGGTCTTGGGATCAGTGCCGCCCCAGACGTAGGGCACGCCGAGGTACTGCCGGGCGTCGGCAACCACGGCATCTCCTCCGGAGGTCGTCCCGGTGGCGGTCGCCGAGGCCGAGACGAGGCTGCTGGAGAAGTCGCTACCGCTCGACGGTGGCGGTGCCAGCAGGGCGAGCTGCGACTGGATCTGCTGGATGCGCGCGGTGACGTCGGCGATGCTCATGCCGCACCTGCCGTGTGCGCGCGCAGCCAGCGCTGGGTCGCCAGGTCGTCGAGCTCGCGGGCGTCGGCGCGCTCCCGTTCGGCACAGCGCTCCGCTTCACGCCGCTCCAGCAACAGCTCGATCGCGCCGAGCCGGGCCTTGTCCGACTGCCAGCGCACCAGCGCGGCATCGCTGATCGTCCGGGTGCACTCGCACTGCTGCTCGGCCGCGACGAGGGCCTCGCCCAGCAGGCTCAGCGAGACGCGCAGAGCCAGGAACTCGGCCGCCGATCCGGTGCCGAAGGCGTCGGCCACCTCCATCCGTCGACGCAGCTCGACGACGCGATGCTCGGCAGCCTCGAGCTCGGCCAGCGCCTGACGCAGCCCGACCCGGCTGTCGGACTCACGCACGGTGCGCACCCGGGCCACGGCCAGCAGCCCGGCGTCGCGCGGCGCGCTCATGCCGGCTCCCCGACGAGATCGGCGAGCATGGCCCAGCTGATCGGTGCTGGCGTGGACTCGGACATCGACTGCTGGAGGAACGCCTTGATCGCGGGCATCCGCGCGAGTGCCCGGTCTGCGTCGGCATCGGCTCCGGGCACATACGCCCCGATCTCGACGAGCTCGCGGACGTTGCGGTGGGCAGCCAGCATCCGGCGCAGGTCGGTCGCGTGCTCCTGCTGCCGGGCGTCGGTGATGGCAGGCGTGAGCCGGGAGATCGATTCGAGCACGTCGACGCTCGGGAAGTGGCCCGAGGTGGCCAGCATCCGGGAGAGCACCACGTGTCCGTCGAGGATCGCCCGTGCCGTGTCGCCGATCGGGTCCTGCAGGTCGTCGCCCTCCACGAGCACCGTGTACAGGCCGGTGATGCTGCCGGTTGCCGAGGTACCCGCGCGTTCCAGCAAGGTCGGCAGCAGCGCGAACACGCTGGGCGGGTAGCCCCGGGTGGCCGGCGGTTCGCCGGCGGACAGGCCGATCTCGCGCTGGGCCATCGCCACCCGGGTCAGGCTGTCCATCATCAGGACGACGTGCTTGCCGGCATCGCGGAACGACTCCGCGATCCGGGTCGCGACGAACGCAGCACGCAGCCGCTCGACCGGGGGAGCGTCACTGGTGGCGACGACGACCACCGAGCGAGCCAGGCCTTCGGGGCCGAGGTCGTTGTCGATGAACTCGCGCACCTCCCGACCGCGCTCACCGACCAGCGCGATCACCGATACCTCCGCGTCGGTCCCGCTCGCGACCATCGAGAGCAGACTCGACTTGCCGACGCCGGAGCCGGCCATGATGCCGAGGCGCTGTCCGCGACCGCAGGGGACGAGCGTGTCGAGGGCGCGGACTCCGAGCCCGACCTGGGTGGAGATCCGCGGGCGGCTCAACGGGCCCGGTGCCCGGGTCTCGACCGGGACCTGGGTGAGGTGGTCCAACGACGGGCCGCCGTCGATGGGCCGGCCGAGTCCGTCGAGCACCCTGCCTCGGAGGTCGTCGCCGATCCGGATCTGCAGCGGGCCGCCGCAGTGCCGCACCAGGGCCCCCGTGCGCAGTCCGGTGGTGTGCGCGAGCGGGAGGCAGACGAGTCCGTCCGGGCCGCTCGCGGCGACCTCGGCCAGGACGGGGTCGTCGTGGCTTCCGTACGGATCGATCTCGACGAGGTCCCCGACACCGGCAGCGAGGCCGGTGACGACGAGGTGCAGGCCGACGAGCTCACTGACGCGGCCGAGCCGCAAACCAGCGGCGGCACCGAGGGCGCGTTGGCGGAGCTCGGCGGTCAGGCTGCTCATCGCAGGACCTCCCGGACCCGGCTCAGCGCACGGTCCAGCCGCAGGTCCAGGACGCTGTCCGCGACCTCCACGATGGCGTCGCCGCGGCGCAGCGAGGGGTCGCTCGCCACGGCGACGCCGGTCTCGAGGAGCGGCGCGGCAGAACCCAGGTCGTCGGGGTGCAGGAGCACCCGACCGATCTGCTCGCCTGGCATCAGGTCCAGGACCCGTCGTACGACGTCCACGCCCTCGGCGCTGACCAGCTCGCGGCCGACCAGCTCCTGGGTCAGTTCCCACGCGAGTGTGCTCGCCTTGTCCTCGATCGCGGTGCAGGTCGAGGACACCGCGTCGTGCAACCGGGACGCAGCGAGCTGCAGGGCGGCCAGTGCGTCCGCGTGCTCGTGGGCCCGGGTCCGCTCGCGGCGGTCGAGGTCTTCCTGCGTGGCGACTGCCAGCAGGCGTGCTTCCTCGCGGGCTGCCCGCTGTCCCTCGGCCCAGCCGACCGCATAGCCCTGCGAGCTTGCTGCGATCCGGGTGCTCTCGGCGAGACCGGCCAGGGTGTGTTCGGTGACGACGTCCCCGAGGACCTTGCTGCCGCCGAACCGGGTCCAGGTGCCGGTCCGCAGCTCAGGTAACGAACTCATCGTCGTTCCCGCGCCGGACCATGATCTGGCCCTGTTCCTCGAGCTGGCGGATGGTGCGGATGATCGACTGCTGGGCTTCCTCGACCTGGGTCAGGCGGACGGCGCCGAGCAGCTCGACCTCGTCGACCAGGTTCTCGGCTGCCCGGGCCGAGAGGTTCGTGGTGATCTTCTCGCGGACGTCGTCGCCGACACCCTTGAGCGCCAGCGCGAGCTCGTTGCCCTCCACGGAACGCAGCACCAGCTGCACCGAGCGGTCGTCGAGGTTGACGATGTCCTCGAACATGAACATGCGGCTCTTGACCTCGTCTGCCAATGCGGCATCGAGGGCCTCGAGCCCGTCGACGATCTGCCGCTCGGTGGAGCGGTCGGACCGGTTGATGATGTTGACCAGCGGGTCCACGCCTCCGACCCGCGACATCTCGGCCGGCTGCAGCATCGAGGAGAGCTTCCGTTCCAGGGTGCTCTCGACCGCGCGGATGATCTCGGGCGAGGTCCGGTCCATCACGGCGATCCGGTGGGCGACCTTCGCCTGTTGGTCGGGCGCGAGCCCCGAGAGCAGCAGCGACGCCTTGTCCGGCGTCATGTGGGCCAGGACCAGCGCGATGACCTGGGGGTGTTCGTCGACGATGAACGAACGCAGCTGTGCGGGATCGGCACGGTGCAGGAACTGGAACGGCATCTGCACCGCAGCGGCCTTGACCCGCTCGATGATCTCGGCGGCGCGGTCGGCACCGAGGGACTGCTCGAGCAGCTGCTGGGCGAACGAGATCCCGCCCTGGGCGATGTGCTGGCGGGCGGTCATCATGTCGCGGAACTCGGAGATCACCTGCTGGGTCTCGGTGGTGCTGATCGACTCGAGCCGTGCGATCTCGGCCGAGATCGCTTCGACCTCCGCGTCGGAGAGGTGACTGAGGATCTCGGAGGCGCGGTCGCGGCCCATCTGGATGAGCAGGATCGCGGCCTTGCGCACGCCGAGTCCGGCCAACGTCGCCGTGCTCATGGACGCTCCACCAGCCAGCCGCGGAGCAGGGCGGCGACGTCCTCGGGCTGACGTTCGACCAGGGCCGCGAGCTCGTCGAGCATCTCCTCGGTCTCGGAGTGTTCCGACCTCTCCAGGGCGAGCACGGCGGGCGAGGGCTCGAGCGGCTGGACTGCGGCGCGCTCGAGCTGCTCGGCGCGCAGCTGCTCGACGACGTACGACGTGGCCTCGGCGCGTTCCTTGGCCCGCTTGCGTCCCTTGAACCAGGCCAGCAGCACGATCAGGGCGATCAGCACGATCAGACCGCTGTTGCGGATCAGCGTCATCCGCTTGGCGCTGGAGCTGGCGCTGTTGGCCGCGGCGAGCTCGGCCTTGGCCGCCTTCTCCGCGGTGCGATCGAACGGCAACGCGTCGACCTGGACCGTGTCGCCGCGATTGGGGTCGATGCCGACGGCGCTGGCGATCAGGGACTGGATCACGCTCGGGTTGATCCTGCGCGCCGTGGCCGCGTCGAGCACGACGCCGACGTGCAGGTTGCGCACTGATCCGGGGGCGTTGTTCCGCTGTTCGATGGTGGTGTTGACCGCGTTGTCGGAGGTCTCCGAGGATTTGCCGTAGCTGGAGTTGGGTCCGGATCCGGTCGTACCCGTCGAACCCAGCTGGCCGTTGGGGCCGACCACGCCGGTGGCGGCCGAGCCGGCCGCAGCGCCGGAGTACTTCTCGGCGGTCTTGGAGATCGAGAGTGGTGGGTTCCTCGGGTCGTAGGAGTACGTCTTGGTCTGCGTGGTCGTCTTGTCGAAGTCGAGGTTCGCGGTGACAGCGACCGTCGAGTTGCCCGCTCCGACGACGCGGTCGAGCATCGTCTGGATCCGGCTGTTCAGCTGGTTCTGGTAGCTCGTGACCTCTTGGTCCTGGCTGCCCGCGGCGCCGCCGGATCCGTCGCTGCTGGACAGGACATGACCGGCCGAGTCGGCCACGGTCACCTTGCTCGGGTCGAGCCCGTCGATGCTGGAGGCGACCAGGTTCGTGATCGCCTGGACCTGCTCGGGGCCGATCGTCGCGCCGGGATTGGTCTGGATCAGCACCGAGGCGGTGGCCGGCTGTTGGGTGTCGGCGAAGACCTGCTTGGGCGGGATGGCCAGGTGCACGATCGCGGTCTGGATGCCGTTGAGCGCCTCGATGGTCCTGGAGAGCTCGGCCTCCATCGCACGCTTGAAGTTCGTCTGCTCCTGGAAGTCCGAGGTCGAGAGGCTCTGCTTGTCCAGGATCGAGTAGCCGCTGTCCGAGCTGCTCGGCAGGCCGGCGCCGGCCAGGGCGATCCGCGAGGTGTAGACCTTGTCCTGCGGGACCATCACGGTCGCTCCGCCGTTGGTGATCTGGTACGGCGTACCGGCTGCGTTGAGCTTGTCGATCACCGCGGAGGCATCCGAGGACGACAGGTTGCTGTACAGCGGGGCGTAGCTCGGTGTGGACGCCCAGTGGAACACCAGGTAGCCCGCAAGCATCAGGGCCCCGGTGCCGAGCACGGCCACCAGCTTCTGACCGGTGGTGAAGGCGAGGAAGGTGCGCTGGTAGCGCGCGAAGGCGCGGCTGATCGAGTCCTTCATCAGACCTGCATCCGCATGATCTCGTTGAACGCGTCCACTGCCTTGTTGCGTACGGCGACGGTCAGCTGCGTGGTCACGTCGGCCTCGGTCGCGGCGATCGTGTAGTCGTGGATGCTGGTCAGGTCACCGGTCGCCGCCTTGACGGAGAGCTGGGCGCTCTTGTCCTGGACCTGCTCGAGCCGGTCGATCCCGTCGAGCACCAGGTTGCCGAACTCCTGGCCCGACGGCGCTGCCGGTGCTGCGGTCGTACCGACGCTGGCCGGGACCAGCGGCGTGAAGCCGACGGGCCCGATGGGCGCGACAGTCATGACTTCCCGATCTGGAGGGCGGCGGAGTAGGTCTCCTGCGCGTTCTTCGTGACCTGGACGGAGGCCTGGAAGCCGCGCTGGGCCATCACCAGCTGAGTCATCTCGCTGGCCAGGTCGATGTCGGGCATCCGGATGTTGCCCTGGGCGTCGGCAAGCGGGTTGCTCGGGTCGTTGACGACCTGTCCGTTCGGGTCGGTCAGGGCGATCCCGGCGACGCCGACACCACCGCCGGGCAGGGCACTGGCAATCACCATCTGGCCCTGGAACGCCTTCTGACTGGTGGCGGTGGCGGTGTTGATGTTGGCGATGTTGTTGGCCAGTGCGTCCAGCCAGGTCTGGTGCATGCCGAGGCTGGTGTCCGCGATGCTCAGCATGTCGAAGGCGCCCATGACCGGATCAGCCGCCTGTCGCGGCGGTCTTGACCAGGTTGAACCGGTCCGTGACGGCCCGGGTCAGGATCTGGTACTGGAACTGGCTCTGGACCGCTGCCATGGTCTCGTTGCGCAGGTCGACGTTGTTGCCGTTGGCTCCGACGGGCGTGTCGGTCGGCGTGGTGGTGGTGCCCACGCTCGGGGCGTTCCCGTCGGCGAACGACCCGTCGTCGATGGCGGCCTGCAGCTGGGTTTCGAAATCGAGGCTGGTGGCCCGGAAGTTCGGGGTGTCCACGTTGGCGATGTTGTTGGCGATCACCGACTGGCGCGCCGAGACACCGTCAAGTGCGGTGCTCAGGACCTGGGTGACCGCATCGGACACGGCGAACGACACGGGAGCCTCCGGGAGTGCTGGAGTGGATGCCGATCCGTGGCGTCGTGGTGAGCGGTCCTTGCTCGGGGGGTTGTTCGGTCCGTGGCTCGCGGGCTTGAGCAAGACGGGGACATTTCGCCTGATACGGCAGTTCGTTCGGGCCTTTGGTCCTGAGCTCTAGGCCGTGAGGACGAAGGAGAGCCGGCCGGATCCGTAGCCGGCGACCTCGGCCACCAGGTCCTCGCGGCGGCCCAGGGTCAGGGCGCGGGCGAGGACGTCGCCGGGGCAGGGCGAGCCGGCGTGGTGCACGTCGTACAGGCGGACGTGGGTCGCGCCCTCGACGTTGAAGAGCGACGCGGCGATGTTGAGCACCTCGTAGAGGTTCTCGCGCAGGGTCTCGGTCAGGCTTCCTTCGGCAATCGCGGTCTCGGCACCTGTCGGCGGCACCAGGCCGATCGATGCCCCGGCGCGAGCCGAGAACGCCAGGTCGAACACCGCGACCGCGGCCACCCGCAACGAGTCGTCGACGTACACGCCGACCGTGCAGGGGTTGGCGGCGGTGGGTGCCAGGGGCGCGTTCGGCGCCACCTGGACGTCGCGGTCGAGCAGCTCGGTGAGTAGGTCGCGGATCTCCTTGGTGGCCGGTAGGTGCATCGTCATCTCCGGTGCCGCCCTCAACCCTTCAGGACCGGCGCGAGCACCTCGTCGAACGCCTCAGGGGTGAACGGCTTGGCGATCAGGAACAGTGCGCCGCCCGCGCTCGCCCGGGCGCGCATGTCCGGTGAGCCTTCGGAGGTCACGAAACCGAACGGGACCGTCGAGCCGCTCTGGCGGAGGGTGGCGAGCAGGTCGATACCGCTCATCTCGGGCATGTTCCAGTCCGAGAGGACCAGGTCCGGCGACTCGCTGCGCACCTTGTCGAGCGCCTCCCGACCGTTCTCGGCCTCGACGATGTCGTGGCCGGCGTACCCGGCCTGGCGCAGGGTGCGGATCACGATCTGGCGCATCACCCGACTGTCGTCGGCGACCAGGATCTTCATCCCGATCAGCCCATCTCGGGATGGCGGACGTGAACGCTGACCAGGAGCGGGGCGCCGGCCCAGGACGCATCGAGCCGGCAGGCCTCGACGACATCGGAGGCACGTGCGACCCGGCCCGCCGCGACCACCGGCAACGACAGCGCGCTGGGTCCCGGCATCAGGCTCTTGACGTTGCCGCCGATCATGTTGACCAGCTCGCCGACAGCGTCGGCGACGTCGTCGTCACCGACCTCCTCCACCTCGTCGTCGAGATCCAGCATCCGTCGGGTGATCTCCTCGGCCATCGAGCGCGGTAGCTCGACGCTGACCGCGCCCTGCCACTCGCCGGACACGGTCACGGCAGCCGACCATCCGACCTCGAGGGTTCCGGGCGCCATCGGCAGCAGCGGGTCCTCGGCGCCGAGGAACGAGGTCCAGACCTCCTCGACGACCATCTGTACGTCGGTCAGCGACGGCTCCACGACGGTACTCATGCTGGCACCGGCTTCGCCACGAGGCCGAGCATCTCGAGCTTGTCGGCGATGGCGTCGGGGGTGAACGGCTTGATCACGTACTCGTGGGCGCCCGCCGCGAGGGCTCGCACGATCTGGCCGTGCTCGCTCTCCGTGGTCACCATCATCAGGGTGATGTCACGCCACTCGGGGTTGGCCCGGACCCGGGTGATGAAGGTATAGCCGTCCATCACCGGCATGTTCCAGTCGATCAGGCACAGCGTCGGGATCCGGCCGGCCTCGAGGTGGTCGAGCGCCTCCTGGCCGTCGCCGGCCTCGAGGGTCTCGAAGCCGAGGTCGGTGACGATGCGGCGCAGGATGCTCCGCATCGCTCGCGAGTCGTCGATGATCAGCGCATACATTGCTCAGGCTCCTGTCATGGCGGCCGGCTGCCACTGCGCGGCAGCCCTCGTGGTGGGTCGGTGGACCTGGACCCGGCCGTGGGCTTCGCGGCCCCAGTGCTCGTCGAGGTCGAGGGTGGTCTCGGACGTGCCGAGCAGCAGGAACCCGTCCGTCGCGACGACGCGGTGCACCCGGCGCAGGATGTCGCGCTTGGTGTCCAGGTCGAAGTAGATGAGCACGTTGCGCAGGAAGACGATGTCGAACGTCGGCAGCAGCGGGAACGGTGTCGACAGGTTCAACGACTGCGTGCGCACCATCTTCTTGAGGTCGTCGCAGACCTCCCACTCGCTGCCGGAGCGGCTGAAGTACTTCACCAGCGAGGTGGCCGGCATCCCGCGGTTCATCTCGACCTGGCTGTAGCGCCCGGCGCGGACCCGGTCGAGCATCGTGGTGGAGACGTCGGTGGCCAGGATCTGGGCGGTCCAGCCCGACGGCAGGTGCTGGTCGAGCAGCATCGCGAGGCTGTAGGCCTCCTGCCCGCTGGAGCAGGCCGCGGACCAGACCGACAGGTGGCGCACGTGGCTGCGGGCCCCCAGCAACGGCGGCAGCATCACGTCGGTGAAGGCCTGGTACGGCGCGTTGTCGCGGAACCAGGACGTCTCGTTGATGGTGAGCGCGTCGATCACCTTGTCGCGTTCGTCCGGGTTGGTCGCCAGCGTCGCGACGTACGAGTCGACGTCGGGGCAACCGGCCTCGCGGGCCAGCGGCAGCAGCCGGGCCTCGACGAGGTACTCCTTGCCCGGGTCGTAGAGCATCGCGGTCTCCCGACGTACCAGGTCGGAGACGACGGCGAAGCTTGTCTGGGTGATCGTCACGGCGACCCCATCGGTCGTCGGGGCGCTCTTCTGAGAGAAAGGCGGTCCCGGGCCGGGGCTCTCAGGACCGGGACCACGGTGCCGATGGGTCAGGCGTGATTCGTGTCCTGGTCGTCGACGATTCGGCGCTGGTGCGTCGGCTGGTGACCACCGCACTGGCCCTCGATGCCGGGATCGAGGTCGTCGGCACGGCGTTCAACGGTCGCGAGGCGATCACGATGGTCGACGAGCTGGCGCCGGACGCGGTCACCCTTGACATCGAGATGCCGATCCTCGACGGGCTCGGCGCCCTGGACGCGATCCGGCGCAAGCATCCGCGGTTGCCGGTCATCATGTTCAGCACCCTGACCGAGAAGGGCGCCACCAAGACTCTCGAGGCGCTCTCGCTCGGCGCCTCCGATTTCGTCACGAAGCCGTCGAACACGACCAGCATGGCCGAGTCGATGGCCAGCGTCCGCGAGCAGCTGATCCCGAAGGTCAAGGCGCTGGTCGGTGCTCACCGCCTGGTCGCGCGCGACCCTGGCACGGCCACCGGCGCCGAACGGCGGGCAGCCAGGGTGCCGGTGCCGCTGGCGCGGGCCCTTACCAAGCCCACCGAGGTGCTGCTGATCGGCTGCTCGACCGGCGGGCCGGATGCACTCTCGCGGATGCTGGAGCAGTTGCCGGGAACGCTGCCGGTGCCTGTCCTGGTCGTCCAGCACATGCCCCCGCTGTTCACGACCATGTTCGCCGAGCGACTCGATCGCATCTCGGCCCTGACGGTGCGGGAGGCGGTGGCCGACGAGGTCCCGCGCGCCGGTGAGGTACTGATCGCCCCGGGCGGCTTCCACCTCCGGGTGCGCCGCTCGGCCGGGCTGGTCCGCACCGAGCTCGACGACGGGCCGCAGGAGAACTTCTGTCGACCTGCGGTCGATGCGTTGTTCCGCTCTGCCGCTGACGCCTACGACGGTGCGGCGAGCGCGGTCATCCTCACTGGGATGGGCCAGGACGGACTGATCGGGTGCCGGCTGCTCGCCGCCCGCGGAGCCCGGATCGTGGTGCAGGACGAAGCGAGCTCGGTCGTGTGGGGAATGCCGGGAGCGGTCGCGACGGCCGGGTTGGCGCACGACGTGCTGCCGCTCGAGGAGATCGCGGGGAAGCTCGTCAGTGCGTGTTGAGGCGGGTTCGGGGCGACCTGATCGGCATCATGGACCCGTGAACATCCTGCTCTGGCTGGTTCCTGCCGCCACTGTCACCGGCACGGCGATGATCGTGGTGGCGTGGGTCGGTCGCGCACGGCCCGAGCGCGAGATGTCGGAGGCCGACCAGGAACGCTTCGCCGCCGCGATCCTGCGTCCGATGCCGACGGCCGGGCCAGATCGGGCGCGGCCGCTGGCTCGTACCCGCGAGCGCAGTACCGGGGTCGCCGTACGACGCAGCGACCAGCCCGGACCCACCCGTCGGTCCGCCTGATTCCTGCCGGCTCGTGTGCGCCGGGTCGCGCGCGGCCGGATTTCAGGCGTTTGAGAGGGTGAGGACATGAGTCGCCGTTCGCTCGCGAGCCTGATCGCGCTGTCGGTGGGCTTCGTGCTGCTCGCGGTCACCCTGGTGCGGCCGACGCCGTACGTCACCTTCCTTCCCGGCCCGACGATCAACGTCCTGGGTACCTTCGACGGCAAGAAGATCCTTGACGTCTCGGGGCACGCGACCTACCCGGACACCGGCGGCCTGCGGATGGTGACGGTCTATCCCAGCGGTCCCGACCAGAAGATCAGCTTCGTGGTGGCGATGCAGCGCTGGATCGACCCGCAGACAGCAGTGCTGCCCCGGGCCGCGGTCTACCAGCCGGCGTCGACCGCGAAGAGTGTCCAGCAGCAGTCGGCGGTCGAGATGACCTCCTCGCAGGACGACGCCACCGCCGCGGCGCTGAACGCCCTCGGGATCACGTACGGCATCACGGTCACCATCGACGACGTGGCCAAGGGAGGCGCCTCGGACGGTCACCTGATGAAGGGTGACGTCGTCACAGCCGTGGACGGCCACGCGACCACGGACGCAACGGCCCTGGTGGACAGCATCCGAGCGATCAAGCCCGGTTCGAAGGCCGTCATCACGATCGTGCGCAACAGCACGACCAGGAAGGTCGCGATCATCACCCGGCCGGCGACCGACAACGCCACGAGCTCACGCATCAACGTGGGCATCAAGGAGTCCTACCGGTTCCCGTTCACGGTCGCGATCCGGCTCTCGGAGAACATCGGTGGTCCGTCCGCGGGCATGATGTTCGCGTTGTCGATCTACGACCTGCTGACCCCCGGCTCGCTGACCGGCGGCAAGGTCGTGGCCGGTACCGGTGAGATCAGTGCGGACGGCACCGTCGGACCGATCGGCGGGATCGGGCAGAAGATCCCCGCCGCCCAGCGTGACGGCGCGCAGCTGTTCCTGGTGCCGAGCGAGAACTGCGCCGAGGCGTTGACGGCGGACTACGACCCGAATCGGATGAGGCTCGTGAAGGTGCACACCCTTCAGAACGCGATCGATGCCATCACCGCATGGCGGCAGAACCCCCAGGCCGACCTGCCGAGGTGCACCGGATGAGCGAGGTTCCGCCGACGCTGCAGCACCACCAGGGCCCGTTGTACGACGTCGTCCGCGAGCTCGAGGCGCATGCCAGCGAGGGCGGCTGGGACCAGGCCGAGCGGATCTTCGCCCTCGCCGACACAGCGGAGCTCGTACGCCGTGAGCCCGGGCTGGCTGCCTCGCTCGGACTCGACTCGGGTGCGGTCACGCCGCTCACGCCGATCGAGCAGGAGCCGCTCGCTGCGGGTCAGAGCCTCGAGGACGTGCTTGCCCAGATCACCTGGCCGACCGAGGTCACCGGCGTCGCCGTGATCGCAGAACGACTCGTGCTTCCGCCCGATGTCGACGGGGAGATCCCTGCGGACCCGCAGTCGGCCAGGGACTTCGCCGCGAACCACCCCGATCGCCAGGAGGTTCGCATCGTCGCGGCCGCCCTGCGAGCCGGCGACGCGGCGTGCGCGTTGCGGTTAAGGTCGCATGACGCGGACGATCTGGTCCTGACCGGACCCGACCTGGTCCCGGGGCTGTTGATCCAGCTGCACGCCACGCTCGAAGAGGAGACTGCGTCCGATGAGTGACTTCTTCGCCGACGAACCCGGTGAGCACGAGGCTTCGCCGCCCCGGCGTGAAGGACGTCGACCGCGACCGCTGATCCTCACGCTGATCGTGATGGCCGTGCTCCTGATCGGCTTCTCGTTGTTCGCGAAGTTCTACACCGAGAGCCTCTGGTTCTCGAGCGTCGGCTACGGCCACGTGTTCAGCACCCTGATCTGGACCAAGATCGGGCTGTTCGTGATCTTCGGTCTCATCATGGCGCTGGTCGTGGGGGGCAACCTGGCGCTGGCCTACCGGCTGCGCCCGATGTTCCGAGCGAACTCACCGGAGCAGGCGAACCTCGACCGGTACCGCGAGGTCATCACGCCGATCCGCACGATCCTGCTGATCGCGATCAGCGCGGTCTTCGCCCTCTTCGCCGGCACCTCGGCAGCCGGGCAGTGGCGGAGCTACCTGCTGTGGAGCCACCGCCAGTCCTTCGGCACCACTGACCCGTACTTCCACAAGGACATCGGCTTCTACGTCTTCACGCTGCCGTGGCTGCACTGGATGGTCGACTTCGCGATCACGGCGTTCGTGATCGGGCTGCTCGCGTCGGTCTTCGTGCACTACATCTACGGCGGCATCCGGCTGCAGGCGCGATCGGGCAAGGTCTCCGGTCCGGCACAGGCGCAGATCTCGGTCGTCCTGGGCCTGCTGGTGCTGCTCAAGGGCGTGGGCTACTACCTCGGCCGGTTCGACCTGACCTCGCAGTCGGGTGGCCTCGTCACCGGCATGACCTATTCGCGCGACCATGCGGTGCTGCCGTCGCGCAACATCCTGGTGGCGATCGCGATCATCTGCGCGCTGCTCTTCTTCGCCAACGTCGTACGCCGGACGTGGATGCTCCCGGCCGTGGGGCTGGCCCTGTTCGCGTTGTCTGCGATCCTGCTCGGGGGCCTGTGGCCCGCGCTGGTGCAGAAGTACCAGGTCAAGCCCGATGAGCCTGACAAGGAATCGAGCTTCATCGCCAACAACATCAAGGCCACCCGGACCGCGTTCGGCCTCGACGACGCCAACGTCACCGAGTACCCGGCCGCCTCGACGCTGACGCATACACAGCTCCTCGCTGATGCGGCTTCCCTGCCCGGGATCCGGTTGCTCGACCCGAACCTGGTCTCGAGCACGTTCGACCAGCTCCAGCAGGTGCGCGGCTACTACAGCGTGCCCGACGTCCTGGACGTCGACCGCTACAACATCAACGGGCAGGAACGCGACATGGTCGTCGCCGCCCGCGAGATCAACCTGAACGGCTTGCCCACCGCCCAGAAGAAGTGGGCCAACCTGCACACCGTCTACACCCACGGCTACGGGATCATCGCTGCCTACGGCAACCAGCAGGACGCGAACAACAAGCCGGTGCTCGACACGAACGGGCAGCCTGCCTGGGCCGAGAAGAACCTGCCGCCGCAGGGAGTCCTGACCGACGCCAATCCGCCGCACGGGTACCGGCCGCAGATCTACTTCGGTGAGAACAGTCCGCCGTACTCGATCGTCGGCGAGCCCAAGGGCGCCAAGAGCGTCGAGCTCGACGTACCGCAGGGCTCCGGCTCGCCGGGGGAGTCGCGGACGAACACGTACCACGGCAAGGACGGTGTCGCCGTCGGGTCGTTCTTCGACAAGCTCCTGTACGCCGTGAAGTTCGGCGATCCCAACTTCGTGCTCTCCTCAAGGGTCAACTCCGCCTCGAAGGTGCTCTACTACCGCAGCCCGGTCACCCGTCTCGAGAAGGTCGCGCCCTGGCTGACCGTGGACAGTGACGCGTTGCCCGCAGTCGTGAACGGCAAGATCGTCTGGATCCTCGACGGCTACACGACCACCGATCGTTACCCGCTGTCGCAGAAGCGGTCCCTGCAGGACATGACGTCGGACTCGACGGCTCCGCGGTCGCCGTACGCGACCCTGCCGACCGACCAGATCAACTACATGCGCAACGCGGTCAAGGCCACGGTCGACGCGTACGACGGCACGGTGACGCTGTACGAGTGGGACACGAAGGATCCGATCCTCAAGGCCTGGGAGAGCATCTTCCCCGGTGTGGTCAAGCCGAAGAGCACCATCTCTCCTGAGCTGCTCCACCACTTCCGGTACCCCGTGGACCTCTACAAGGTGCAGCGCAACATGCTCGCTACCTACCACGTGACCGACCCGAAGACGTTCTACGAGGGCAACGACGCCTGGCAGGTGCCCGAGGACCCCTCGGACGCGCAGAACACCCAGCCGCCGTACCGGCTCTCGGTCGCCACGACCCCCGGCGCGAAGCCGGTCTTCTCGCTCACCTCGGTCTACACGCCGACGAACAAGCAGAACCTGTCGGCGTTCATGTCGGTCGGCGCGGATGCCGCTGACCCGTCGACCTACGGGCAGTTCCAGATCCTGCGGCTGCCGGACACCAACCAGGTCTCGGGTCCGTCGCAGATCGCCAGCCAGTTCAGCAGTGATCCGAAGATCGCTGCTGCTGTGCGCAACTTCAAGCAGAACGTCGGGAAGGTCGTCTACGGCAACCTGCTCACCTTGCCGGTCGGCGGTGGCCTTCTGTACGTGCAGCCGCTGTACACCCAGCGAAGCTCCGGTGCGGGCACCTATCCGACCTTGCAGTTCGTCCTGGTCTCCTTCGGCAACCAGGTCGGCATCGGTTCGACCCTGAACGCTGCCCTGACCGACGTCCTGAACTCGGCCGGGGGCACGGATACGGGGCTCGGTACCGGTACCGGGACAGGCGCAGGGACCGGAACGGGGACCGGGACCGGGACGGGTACGACGACCGGACCCGGGCTGCCCGTCGCGGCCCTGACGCTGCTGCAAGAGGCCGACGTGAAGTTCCGGGCTGCAGACCAGGCGCTCAAGAACGGCGACCTGAGCCTGTATGCCCAGGACATCAACGAGGGTCGGGCTCTGGTCAACCAGGCGCTGTCGGCGAGCACGACCAAGGCGCCGACCAAGAAGAAGTGAGGTAGCGGGTGGCTCGTATCGCAGACGCGCGATCGCCGGCCGAGCCGACTTCTGAGGGCCAGAAGGACCGCTACCGGCGGATGCTGGTCGCTGCGATCAAGCTCGGCTCGCGCCAGGACTTCGAGCGCGTGCAGATGCAGGATGTCGCTACCGAGTCCGAGGTCGCGATCGCCACGCTGTACAGGTACTTCCCGTCCAAGGTGCACCTGTTCGTCGGCGTCATGAAGTCGCTGCTGGAGGACGTCGACGTGTCGTCCTATGTGCGCGCCGACGATCAGGACCCGGCCGATGCGGTGGTCGAGCTTCTCGGCGTGCTGACCCGGCGGCTGCACAGCAACCGCCGACTCTCGATGTCGATGTTCCAGTCGATGATCCTGGCCGAAGGGTTGGCCAGCCAGGACTGCGCCGACATCGAGGAGTTGTTCCTGGAGATGCTGCTGACGATCACGGGGTGGGGGAGTGCCGCGACCCTGGACCAACGCAGCCGCGCCTGGCTGGTGATCCAGTGCTGGTTCGGCGTCCTGATGACGACGATGAGCGGGAACCGCCCGGTCGCCGACGCGGACGCCGACATGCAACGAGCCTGCGAGCTCCTGCTCGCCGGTGGTTGAGGGGGGCGCGCACCAAGCTCGCGGGTGGCTGAGGAGAGCGCGCAGCGCCCGTCTCGAAACCCCCGATTTGGGTCTGGCCGTGAGCACCCGGTAATGTTCCGTTCACCGACGCGGGGTGGAGCAGCTCGGTAGCTCGCTGGGCTCATAACCCAGAGGTCGCAGGTTCAAATCCTGCCCCCGCTACGATGTGATGTCTCAGGACATCGGAATAGCCCGGACCCACGGATGTGGGTCCGGGCTGGTTCTTTTTTGGGGTTGGTAGTCCTTGTTTGGGTCGATGGTGAGCTCGCGTAGGAGTTCGCCGGTGATGGCGTTGATGATCCTGACGTCGAGGTCGTGGATGAGCAGGATGACGTGGGTTCGGGAGTGGGTTCGTCCGATGCCGATGTGGCGGAGCTTGCCGGCGATGCGCAGGGTGACGGTTCCGGGGTTGTCGACGGTGTCGTGGCGGACTCGGTCGTGGCTGTCGGGGTCGCGGGTGCCGGTCGGGACGGCTTTGGGCATGGTGGCGTAGAGGGTTGCGGGGGTTGTTCGGTGTGGCAGGGAGCGGTGGGGTCGGCGGTGGTTGTACTCATCGATGAAGGTGTCGATCAGGGCTTGGAGTTCGGGGATCGTGGCTGGCTGGTCGGGTTGGGCGCGGAGCCACTTCTTGAGGGTTTGTTGGAAGCGTTCGACCTTGCCGCAGGTGGTGGGGTGATTGGGTCGTGAGTTCTTCTGGGTCACGTTCCAGGTGCGGAGCTGGACCTCGAAGCTGTTGCGGCCTCCTTGCCGTCCGGCCCCGGCCAGGCGGGTGGTGAAGACCATGCCGTTGTCGGTCAGCGTGGATGCGGGGATCCCTTGCTGGGCTGCGGTTTGACGGAAGGTGGTGGTCACGATCGTCGCGGTGATCCGTCTGTGCGCGGTGACGTGGTCGTCCGTCGGGGTGGGTGAGGCGGTAGTGGGTGAAGTCCGATTGCCAGGTCTCGTTCGGCATCCGGGCTTCGAAGCGGATGTAGGAGGCTTTCGGACGCTTTTTCGGTTCTGGGGTCACCAGGCCTGCTCTGGCCAGGTGGCGGCTGATCGTGGTGCGGGAGACGGCTGTGTTGTGGTGGTGGGCCAGGTGCCAGGCGATGGTCTCGGGGCCGGCGTCCAGGCCAGTCCTTGAGAGTTCGGTGCGCAGTCGCAGGATCAGTTCGACGGTGGCTGGGTCCAGGGCGTTCGGTGAGGCTTGGCACGACGACGCAAGGAACCGCGTGGTCGGGTGCGGACACGTCAGCAACTCGACCGGTTTCCCAGTCCCAGATGTCTTGAACGATCGGATTTCGTCAAACGGCCAAAGTTTTACGTACATTCCTCGGCGGGTTGCGGATCCTGCAACCTCGGCTGACATCACAAACGACGAGACTTTCCTCCAGTCGGACATCTATGACGGCTTTTCGGTCGTGGGGGACGCATACGAAGTTCCGGGCGGTCCGCATCTCGTGGGTCACCCGGACATCACGATTTTCCACTGGTTCGACATTCGCGGATATAACAGCAGCGGAGTAAACACACTCTATGAAGACTCGGTTCATGGTTCGTCGACTTCCTGGGCCGGATCGGTTCCTGCGTACTCCACGCTCCCGTCATCCACGATCACTAGGATCGTCGGCGATCGTGGATACGCTTGGTAACCCCACTCGATTCATCCTCGGCCTGGCGCTACTCGCCTTCATTGCGCCAGCGCTTGTCGCGTGCGGCGCGAAGACCGCGACCGACCCGGGTGGAGTAGCGGGCACCAGAACGCCGCAACCAACCACTACAACTACCGTGCCCGCTGTTCGTCACTGCACGGTGCCGCCACCTGCGCAGATCACCCAAGCACTCACTAGCGGTTGGGCTCGGGTCCGGAATCTCCAGATCCTTCCGTTTACCAGTACCGCCACAGGCGACCGGGTCGTTGCCACGGTCAGAAGCGCCTCGTTCTACGGAGTTGCCTTGGTGAACCTGCGAACTAACGCAGTGCAGCCGATCGACCGTTTTAGGGCGAGCACGTATCAAGCGCTCGGCGCGTACGACGGTCAGGTGGCTGTGTGGAAGGAGTTCCACTCGCAGAATGGGCTGGATGACTTCAGCGTCAAGGAGTGGTCTGCCTCTACGAATAGCGTCGCGACCGTTGGCGGATCACACAAAGACCCCGCGACCGGCAAGACTTTCCCAAGCCCCTGGACCGAACCAGCTCTCGGATCTGGCCACGCGGCATGGGTTGAGGGCACTGACTTCACCGGTCGGGGTCGACTCGTCCTGCTGGACACGAAGTCCGGGCTAACTACGGTTGATTCCTCAGGCCACCCCGGCGGCGCCTTGCTGATCTATGGATCTGAACTGGTATGGGCGCAGTCGACAAAACCCGGTGCGCTTACAACCGTGTTCGCAAAGTCCTTGATAACTGGCCGACCGGCCACTCCACCAGCCGCACTCAGCGCTCAGCGTGGAGGGTCCTCGTTCGCGACAGACGGTCGCGGGATCGCGTGGGTCGGCCCCGATCAAAACAGCTTGTACTACTCAGGCGACGGGCAGAAAGCGGGACAGCTCGTTACGCGACTCGCTGTTGGTGGCTTCAACCCTCCGACTGTGCTCCGCGGCAGCACGGTCATGACCGCCGACAGCGACGGCGTGCTAGCTGCCGAAACCAGTGGGGCAACGACGACTGTCGTCCAAGGCGGGGGCAGCGTAACGGGGACTGCAGATGGCTTTCTGGTCGGCGCAGCGCCCCAGACGAAGTCTCAGTCCGTCGCTTCAAGACTCGCATTGCTAGGCCCTGATGCGTTTGTAAAGCTCCGGTGCTCGGGCTAGTTGCGGCAAGCAATTCGCACTGAACCACGGAGGATCTGGGCTTAGGTCGCCGCCGTCGTTGGTTGCGGGGGGCCAGCTTACAACCTGAGACCTATGTTCTCAGTCTATCAATGTGGGCGAACTGGGCGTCGGCCATTCCCCACTTACTCCCCAGTTTGTGGGGAAGGGCAGGGATCTTGGGGGATGCCGGCGATCCGCTCGGCCCTCACCTTCAGGCGTGGAGGGAGGGAACTGCTGCACGAACTGGTGACAGTTTCGGTTAGGCCGAATGAGGCTATGTTGCGCGCAAGTCCGCCTGCTCGCTCGACACGACTTGTCTCGAGTGGGAGGCGCGCTTCGACCCCCTGGACACCTGCGCCCACGAAGTTCGGCGCAAGAGCGGGAGTGATGACGACCGACCAAGCGTGAGGGTCGTGAGCGACGATGGTGTCCGTGAGGGTTGACGTGCAGGTACAGGCCACGATCGACGTACCGGTGGAGACGGTCGCCGCCTTTGCCGGCGACCCTTCTCGTGCTCCGGAGTGGTACGCCAACATCAGGTCCGTGAACTGGCAGACGGATCCTCCAGTGGCACTCGGCTCGCGGATGGACTTCGTGGCTCGCTTCCTCGGCCGTCGCCTGGCCTACACCTACGAGGTGGTCGAGCTTGAACCCGGGCGCCGGTTGGTGATGCGCACCGCTGACGGGGCCTTCCCGATGGAGACCACCTACACCTGGACGGAAGCCGGAAGCGGCAGCACCCTGATGACGCTGCGCAACCGTGGCAATCCTGTGGGCTTCACCCGGGTTGCGGCGCCCATGATGGAAATTGCGATGCGTCGAGCCACCTCGAAGGACCTGGCGCGGCTCAAGGCGCTGCTCGAGTCCGAGGACCCGATTCGTTGATGGGGTACGGCGGTGATGGTGCCGGGAGCCGACCTCAGTCGAGTTCGCGCAATCTGAGTCGCTGACGTCGACCACGAAGGCCTGAGTGAGCCACCGCGCTCATGGACTCCGGTTCAGGGGTGTTCGGTCCAGTCCCATCGCAAGCCGTGAAGTCCCGCCGCGGGTCGTTCGACGAGGATGTTCGCGGTGTCCCATTGACTCAGGGCCACCGGGGCCACGACGTTCTCCTCGGCGTCGATGTGACTGAGGTGGATCTGTCGCAGTCGGTGGGGTCGGGCGCCGGCCGGGAACATCGCCTCCAGCGCATACATCGCTCCGGCGCGACGGAACCCCCGGGCAAGCTCGGTCGTGATCGGCGGAGCCGACCCCGGAATACGCGCGGAGGCGAAGTCCACGGTGAATTCGAGCATGTACGGCTCGCCACGATCCAGAGGGTGGTCGAAGGTGAGCTCAAGGGCTCGGACGCCCGGCTGGGACACCGTCCGGTGGCCGCCGGCCGAACAGTTGACCAGGCCGGACACGTTGACCCGGTCCGGGTCCTGACCGGGTTTGGGTCCGATCCGCAACGTGTAGCGGTCCACTCCCTCTCGCCGGGCGCGCACGACGATGCGCACGTCGAGCCTGGCGAGCGACCGGTCCTCGGCAAGGTGCGCCCGCTCGAGCGTGGAGAGCTGGTCATAGGGGTCCGCCCCGCCCGAGCGCTCGTCGGCCGTGCTGCCGCACTCCTGGTCGACCATGGCGGCGAAGGCGAGGAACCGGGAGTTGATCGGCAGCGCATGCCGGGTCGGTGATCCGAAAGCACTTGCCGCGATCCGTTCCCGCGCGCGGGCCCAGACTCGCAGCGACGGTGGCGGGCAGTCGAGCACGATCAGGATCCGGTCCAGCGCTGGCGCCGGTGCGAGAGCCGCGCCGGTGAAGTAGGTGTGCAAGGTCGAGCGCGGAATCCCGGTGTGTCGCGCGAGCTCGCGCAGGCTCATCGGTCCCCGCGGACGAGCACGTCCGTGGCGCGCCCTGAGGTCGGCGAGGGAGTCAGCGAGGTCGGCGACGTTGTGCGCCGCTGACGGGTCAGGCATCGAGGGGAGGGCCGTGCTGGTGACCGTCACGACGGTGACCTTTCCGAATGTCAGAGGCGCGAACCGCCAGCGAAAGTCTGTCCAGAAGTGTCCAAGTGCTGGCTGTGGACACGGCACATTCTGCTGATCTGGGTGCCGCACCACAAGGTGCTCCCGGCCCTGGCGCTCGGCCACGGCCCATCAGAGAGGAACCGGAATTGTTCACCCTACGAAAGTCTCGTGCGGCACTGGTTGCACTCGCGATCGCCGCAACATCGGGGGTCCTCGCCTCGTCTCCGGCGCAGGCCGCGGGCGCGGTACACGGATGCCCGTCAGGTGCCGTGTGCGTGTACCCCCAGAACGCCGGCTGGAACAACGACAGGCCGTCGCTCGAGTTCTGGAGCTACGGCGCCCACAACCTGTCGAACCAGGTCGGCCGCCACTACGTGCTCAACAACCAGTACGACTGGCAGGATCCCAGCGGTCAGGGCTGGATCGCGGCGAAAGTCGCAGGCGCAACCGGCTACAACGGCGGTGGGACCTGGGCCTGGACCCTGATGAACTACCTCCACCAGAGCGCGTCGTACCCCGCTTGGGGCAACGTGGACCTCACGCCCATCAACTCCCTCGACCTGTACGTCGCAGGTCCATGAGGCGCGGGCTCAAGACGGCAGTCGCCGTCGCGGTCCTTGCCTCGGCTGTCGGCATCGGGATCGAAACTCCGGCGCAAGCAGCAACCGCGGTGCACGGGTGTCCCTCGGGTGCCTTCTGCATCTATCCCCAGAACGCCGGCTGGAACGGCGACCGGCCATCGGTCGAGCTGTGGAGCTACGGGCCGCACAACCTGTCGAACGAGTACGGCCACCACTACGTCCTCAACAACCAGTACAACGACCCGCAGGGCAACCCGGTCATCGCGGTTCTCTGCACCGGGGTCAACGGCACGGGCTGCAGTGGTGCGACCTACTACCAGTACAGCCGAAGCACGAGCGCAGGCGTCTCGTGGGGCAACCCCGACCTGACGCCGATCAACTCGGTCATCCTCACCGTGTTCGGCCCGTAGCCGAGTACGGCGTCACCACCGCGCGGCGTGCTCCTTCGCCGTGCTCCCTCACGACACCCAGCTGGAAGGCGTGACATGACGTATCGACTCTTCTTGTCTCATCGACTGCGGGCAGGAACCCTGCTCCGACTTCTCGCCGTGGCGGCCATTGCCGTGCTCGGCATGAACCTCGCCGGGCTGTCCCCGGCCAGCGCGACCGATGCCTGCACGCAGGGCAGGAGCGCGTCCGGTGCCACGGTCTACTACTGCGGGGTATGGGTGCCCAGCGGCGGTGTGCCCGTCTACGCCGGCACCTCCACCGGATCAGCGGTGGTCGACCACTTGCACACCGGAGGAACCGCGAACTGGTTCTACTGCTCGGTCGCCGGTCACACGGCCTCGGCGTCGGGGTTCTCCTCCACGAGCTGGGCACGCACCATCGGCGACGACGCCGGAGTGCAGGGGTATGTGCCGGCGGTCTACTTCAGCGGCGCCGAGAACTACTGGAACGGCCTGCCCGCGTGCGGCGGTGGCACAGCGCCAGGTGGAGCGACCTGTACGCCGACCACCAACTCCGCAGGACAGGTCGTCAGCAACTGCCCGATCTGGGTCCCGTCCGGAGGCGCACCGATCTACTCCTCGACGTCGACGTCCTCGACCGTGGTGGACCACCTGTCGACGGCAGGCGACGTGAACTGGTTCTTCTGCCAGAGCAACGGCTCGACGGCGACGGCCGGCGGTTACACCTCGAGCAACTGGGCCAAGACGATCGGCGACAACAACGGAGCCACCGGCTATGTCCCTGCGGTCTACTTCGCGGGGAGCCAGAACTACTGGCCCAACCTGCCGTCGTGCGGCAGCACGCCACCGGCACCCGTGCCCGACGCGTGCAAGATCAGCAAGAACTCGGCCGGCACCACCGTCTACTACTGCCCGGTCTGGACGCCGTCGGGCGGTGTGCCGGTCTACTCGAGCCCGTCGCCCACCTCGGCCGTCGTGGACCACCTCATCGTCGGCGGAGCGGCGAACTGGTTCTACTGCAGCACCAGTGGTTCGACAGCGACGGTCTCCGGGTACAGCTCGTCAAGCTGGGCGAAGACCGTAGGGGACCAGAACGGCGCCACCGGGTATGTGCCCGCGGTCTACTACACCGGGGCGTCGAACTACTGGGTCGGCCTGCCTGCCTGCAGCGGGACGACGAACAACAACCCGCCGCCGCCTCCGTCCGGGGGCGGTCCGACCTCGAGCGGATCACTGACCTGTCACGGGGTAGCAGTGCCCTACACGAGCCTTCCGGCGTTGACGATCACCCTCCTCCAGAAGGCGTGCGGACTCACCGGCACCTACTCGTTCGGTGGTGGCCACGGTCCGACACCCGGGCCCAGCTACGGCCACTACGACGGCCAGGATCCTCGCTCGCTGCATGACAACACGGTCCTGGGTCTGGACTGCTCCGGCTTCGTCCGCTACGCCTACTACCTCACCACCGGGGTCGACGCCCTGGCCGGCAACACCGACGACCAGTGGACCGAGGAGCAGGCGATGCACAAGGTGGTGATCTACGGGCACGGAGGCAACGTGGCCAACTTCGTGTCCCAGCTCAAGCCCGGAGACCTGTTGAACTACGGCGGGCACATCGCCATCTACATCGGCAACAGCAAGCAGGTCAACGCCTACGAGTCCGGCGATCCGTACGGCGTGACCGGCCTCAGCACCGGCGACGCTTTCAACGGGGCCGGGCGCCTCTGGTAGCTCGTCGGCCGTCGGGGCCGCCAGGGCCCGTCGTACGAGCAGGACCCGCTGGCCACATGCACCAGGTCAGCGGGTCCTGTCTCGCGTGCGCACCGGCGAATCTCGGGAGATCTGCCGATGCCGGCCAGTCCGACCGCGTCGTAGACAGGGTGCATGGATTTCACCGCACGCCGCACACGCAGGTCGCAGGATCCCGGCCACGTCGTGATCCGCGTCTACGCGCTGGTCAGCTACCTGGCCTTCCTCGCGACGCTGACCTACTTCATCGGCTGGCTCGCGGACACCGGAGTACCGAAAGGGATCAACGACGGGCGCTCCGGAACAACGTGGAGTGCCGTCGTCACCGACGTCGCTCTGCTGGGCGTCTTCGCCCTCCAGCACAGTGTGATGGCCCGGCCCTGGTTCAAGCAGAGGATGCGCGGCGTGATCCCTCAGGCAGGTGAGCGGGCCACCTACGTCCTACTGTCCAGCGCAGTCGTGGCCGCGATCGCGGGCTGGTGGCGGCCCCTGGACCACGAACTCTGGAACGTCGGTTCGTCGCCATGGCGGTATCTGCTCTGGATCGGCTACGCAGCCGGCTGGGTGATCGTCGTCGCCTTCTGGGTGATGCCACGGATGACCGAGGGACACCTGGTCTTCGCGGCCGCCTCGACCGCCACATCCTTCTCGCCGTGCGACTCGAAGAGCGAGACCTCCGTGTCCAGCTCGGCCGTGACTACCAGGTCTACGCCGAGGTGGTGCCCCGATTCGTGCCAGGGGCGATGCGCCTGCGCGCCGTGCGCACCTTCAACCCTCGGTGAGGAACAACCGCCGCCAGCTTCTGGCCAACCAGTCCTGGTAGTCGTCAGGCGACCAGCCGCGGTCCTTGACCAGGAGCCGGTGCAGGTCAGGGCTGTTGGTGGCCCAGATCGTGTCAGCGACCTCGTCGAGGCTCAGGCCGTCGCGGAGCTGACCTGTCGCCAGCAGGTCGGCGGCGAGCAGTCGCATGTTCGTGGCACGTCGCTCACTGATCTGCGACCAGACCTGAGCGGCTTCCTGGTCGGTCGCCGAGGCGTCCCGCAGCGCCAGGAAGAGCGGCGCCAGCCGCTCAAGGATCCGGCGCATGGCGGCGGCGTACAGATCGAGTTTTCGGCCGGCGTCCGGCTCCGCGGTGATCTGTTGGACGTAGTCCCGTTCGAACGGGTCGAGCGGTCGGTCCGTTCCGGAGATGGCCCGCTCGACCAGTTCCCGCAGGATCACCGGCTTGCGGCCCACCAGCTCGTAGATCGTGTCGACGTGGACCTCGGCACGACGGGCGAGTTCGGCGATGGTCATTCCCCGGTAGCCCTTTTCGACGACCAGGGCGCGGGCGGCAACCAGGATCCGCTGCCGGGTGGCCTCGGACCGCGCTCGTCGCTGCTCGCTGTCGTAGCTGCGCTTCATGGAACTCCCTGTTGACGGCTGCGTCTCACGAGAGCATAGTTGATCCGAAGATCCTTCGGATCAACTGAGGAGACCGGCACCATGACCTACGCATTCACCCAAGACGTCCCGATCGATGCCACGGCGTACGACAAGATCGTCGCTGGACTTGGCCCAGAGCCGGCACCAGGCTTCGTCGTACATCTGGCGATCGCGCGCCCCGAGGGCGGCTTGCGCTACATCGACGTCTGGGAGACCGAGGCGGACTTCGAGAAGTTCGCCGAGGAACGACTGCACCCGGTCGTCCACCCGATGTTGCACGCGGTCTTCGGCGACGACATGCCGCCGGAGCCCGAACGCCTTTCCCTCGACGTCATCCACGTCTGGACGGCGTGAGCAAGTCTCAGCCGACGTTGAGGGACGGCCAGGTGGCCCCACCGCAGTGCCCCAGGTGTCCTGGTTCGCCTAGCGGATCACGTGCACCTTCAGTACGTGGGTATGGCGGCCGATCCGCACGCCGATGTACCAGTAGCGGTGGTGAATCATCGCGGTGCTGAAGGTGTCGCCGAGGGCCCACCGGTTGTGACCGGCCTTGATGAACTCATGGTCCAGGAGTCGTGGCATCGTCGGGTACAGGGCCGCGTCCACATAACGTGGCCTGCTCCCCGCAGCTACCAACAGGGTGTAGGTGCGGCCGGCGTGGACCACGTAGGCGCCGTTGCGGAAGGGCGCGTCGTGGATGACGAAGTCATTCGTCAGTGCGGTGACGCGGGCCGTCGACACATTGCCGGCCTTGTCCGTGGCGGTCGCGACGTAGACCTCCATCCGACCGCTGCGGTGACGGCTGATGCTGCAGGACGCAACACCCGAAAGGCCGTCGTGCGCTACGCAGGACCCGGCCGGTGCCGTCGCCAGGTAGGGCAGCCGGGTCGCGACTCCGGTGATCGCCACGGTGGGGCGGGTCCGGTCGATGTTGATCCCCGTGACAGACACCGTCCCGATGCCACCGTCGACAGCGTTGATGGTGCGGGAGACCGATTGTGCCGCACCGTTGCTGGCGAACGTGACGGGCTGAGGGCACGGGGCGGTGAGTGCGGCACCGTTCGTCGTGCACGTGAACTGCACCGTGACCGGGCTGCGGTACCAACCGCTCGCGGTCTTCAGGTGAGCGCTGGTGACCGACGCCGTGACCGTCGGGTTGACGCGACTGGTGGATGCCGAGGAGGCGAGGAAGTCGGAGTCGCCCGCGTACTGGACCGCTACCGCGTCGGCATCGTCGGTCGGCAGCGAGTAGTTCAAGGTGGCGACCCCTGCCGACAGCGGGGCAGTACCGACCGGGGTGCCGTCGACCGAGAAGGTCACGGTGCCACTCGGCGTACCCGAGCCGGGTGGCATTGGGGCGACGGTGGCAGTGATGGTGTGTGCCTGGATGGTGATCGTCGAGCTCGTCGCCGCCTGGTTGACGACGAGGGTCTGGGGGCTGGAGCTCGAGGGCGCGTACTTCGTCGCGTCCAGCGGCGTGAACACGGACCCGACCTGGTAGGAGCCGGGAGTGAGGATGCCCAGCGCGGGGCTGGTCGCCTGGCCGTCGTTGACAGCGACCGGAACGCCGACGTCGGTCCCGTCAACCGAGAACTGGACGTTTCCAGCCTGGTTGCCGCCTACTGTCGCCGTGGCAGTGACCGTCTGACCGGAGGCAGCCTCACCAGGGCTGAGGACCACCGACACCGAGGTCGGCGCGAGTCCGACGGTCACGGTCTGTGTCGCTTCCGGCGCGGCGGCGTAGTCGGCAGTGCCAGCCTGGTCAGCGGCGACCGCGCAGCTGCCGGCGTGATCGAACGACAGGGTCGTTCCCGAGATCGAGCAGGCCGCCCCGGTGGTGGCGTCAGCAACCGTGAAGGTGACCGGATTGCCAGACGCGCCACCTTCGGCGACCAGGTTCTGCGTGTCTCCCACCGCCGCGGGCGAGGTCAGGGGGACGAACGTGATCGTCTGTCCTGCTGCGTCGACGATGAGGGGAAGATCTGCACTGCTGGTCCCAGCGGGGTCCAGGGAGTCCAGAAGCACGACGTGCGCGGTGAAGGCGCCGGTCTCGGTCGGCGTGCCGCTCAGCACTCCCGATGCGGACAGCGTCAGACCAGCCGGCAACGACCCGGCAGTAGCGGTCCACGAGTACGGGCCCTTGCCTCCGGAGGCAGCGAGATCCGAGGTGTACGCCGAACCGAAGGTCGCGTCCGGAAGGGTGGACGTGGTGATCTGAAGCGGCGAGTACACGGTGTACGGCGAGTCGGACGATTGCGAGACGGCATACGTGCTGTCGCCGAGATAGGACGCTGCCAGGGTGGCCGGGCCGGATGGCAGGGTCGCCGTACAGGTCGCGGTGCCGGTGTCGTCAAGTGGCTGACCGCTGCATCCGGCGATGGTCGAACCGCCGTTGAGGAAGTCCACCGAGCCGGTCGCCGTTCCCACACCGCCGGCGACGATCGCGGTCAGCGTCTGGGTCGTGCCGGCCCCGGACTCCGTCGGCGGAGACACCGACAGGGTCGTCGTCGAAGACTCTTTCTGCCAGGTGAACGAGACCCAGCCGTTGCCACCGTTGACGCCGTCCGCGGACGTCACAGCGGTCACGGAAGGGTCGGCGTAGCCCGACCCGCCCCCACCACCTTCGAAGACGCCGCCACCGCCGCCACCGTAGTAGCCGCCGCCGCCGGCACCGCCGCCATCACCGAGGAACTGGCCGCCATTGCCGCCGACGCCGGGGCTGGTGTTGGCCGCCGGTCCCGTCCCTGAGCCGCCGTAGTTGAAGTTGTACCAGTTGCCGGCCGACCCAGGTGCCGTCTGGCTCCCACCTGGGGCAAGTGTGGCGGCCACGCTGTTGCACGAGCAGATCGCCCCGGTTCCCCCGGTCGTCGTCGCGCCCGAACCGTAACCCCCCTGCGCTGCCAGGCCCCCGCCGCCGCCGCCGCCCGCGGCGAGGAGCGGCGTACCACCTGAGGTGAAGACGAAGGATCCACCGCCACCGGCGCCTCCGCCCGAGCCCGTCTGCCCGCCTCCGCCGAAGGTGCCACCTCCCGCGCCGGCCAGGACCTGGATGTCATCGCTCGGGGTCACCGACAAGGTCCCGGTCACGTTGCCGCCCGAACCGCCGGCGGCACCGTACTTGTGAGCGCCGCCCTGCCCGCCGGCCACGACGACCTGGAGCGAACTGACGTTCGCCGGCACAACGAAGGTCGCCACACTTCCCGTGTAGGCGTAGGTCTGGGTGCACGCCGTCGCGCCGCACACCGGCGCGGGACCCCCGGGGCCGGCCAAGGCGGGCGCGGTCGCAAGACCCGTGATGCCGCTGGCGACCAGGCCGGCGACGAGCAAGGTGGGGAGGACGCCGAGGCGCCCCGAGGTGAGCGACATGGTGTGGACCCTTCACGCCGCTCAGAGGTAGCGGGCGAGTTCGAGAAGACGTCGGCTTCTGGAACACCGGCTGTTGTCCACGGTATAGGTCGATTTACACCTTTTCGGATTAATCGTCAAATTGGGGTCAAAACGGCCTGAAAGCGATTTCCCGCGACCGCGCCGCGGCTATCGGGCGGTGACCGACGCGTAGAGGTGCTCGGGGCGGCCTGCTCCGCCGTGGTACCGCAGTTCCAGTCGCACCAGGCCGTGCTCGGCCAGGTACGCCAGGTAGCGCTGGGCGGTGGGTCGACTGATGCCGACCTGGGTGGCGACGTCGGAAGCCGAGACCGGTTCCGGCGCGCGCAGCACCGCGGAGCGCACCAGTTCCAACGTCGGTGCGGAATGGCCCTTGCGCAGGGTCGTCGGCAGCTCGTCGGGGCCGCGCAGCGTCCGGAAGAGCCGGTCGACCTCGGCCTGCTCAGGTTCCGAGCTCAGCGAGGCGAGCTGCTGACGCATGTCGCGATAACTGGTCAACCGCTCCTTCAGTGCAGCAGCCGGGAATGGCTTCACCAGGAAATGCACCGCACCCAGCTGCATCGCCTTCCGCACTGTGTCCACATCACGCGCAGCAGTGATGACGATGCAATCAGGGCGATCCGAAACCGCTGAAAGGTGCCGCAGCAGGTCCAGCCCGCTGCCGTCCGGCAGGTACACGTCAAGGAGCACCAGATCCGGGTGCAGCGATTCGACCGAGGTGATCGTCTCGCGCAGCGTGTGGGTCTCTCCGAGCACCCTGAATCCCTCAACCGAGGCGACGTGGGCGGCATGAATGCGCGAAACCCGGAAGTCGTCGTCGACGACCAGCGTCGAGATCATGCAACCTCCTTGGGCAGTAGGACGTCGAACTCCGCGCCGGGACCCTCATTGGCCGAGATGTGCCCGCCGAGCCGCTGAACGATGCGGTGGACCAGCGCGAGACCCAATCCGCGATGCACTCTGCCCTGCGTCGGCTTCGTGGTGTACCCGTCGATGAAGACCGACGCCGAGGTTCCCGCCGGCAGCCCTGGCCCGTTGTCGGTGACCGAGATGCGGATGGCATCGTCGTCATCGAGGATCGAGACCGCGACGCGACCTCGTCGACCCGATTCGAATCGCTCGCCCGAGAGCGCGTCGAGGGAGTTGTCGATGAGGTTCCCGACGATGGTCGTCACCGCCTGCTCGCGCGCTGGGATCTCGCCGAGCCACGAGTCCGAGGTGACGTCGAGATCGATCCCGCGCTCGGCCGCGATCGTCGACTTCGCCAGAAGCAGACCGAGCACCAACGGGCTGGCGATCCGCTCGCGCAGCGACTCCGCCAGTGCGGCCTCGCCGCCGGTGAGGTCGATCAGGTAGTTCAGCGCCTCGTCGTACTCACCGAGCTCGAGCAGTCCGGCGACTGCGTGCATCCGGTTCGAGAACTCGTGCTGCTGCGCCCGGAGTGCGTCGGTCAGGCCCCGGACGGTGTCGAGCTCCCGCAGCAGGCCGGCGAGCTCGGTGCGGTCGCGCAGGGTGATGACCGCTCCGTGCGGCCGACCTGCGAGCGTGACGGACATCCGGTTCACCGTCAGGCAGAAGTCATCGGTGAGGATCACCTGGTCCTTGCCCTCGATGGCGCCGGTGAGTACGTCGCGGAGCCGGCCAGCGGGAAGGACGTCCTCCAGCCGGTCGCCGAGTGACACCGACCCCAGGCCAGCCAGCCGACGGGCCTCGTCGTTCATGACGACCACGCGTTCGCGTTCGTCCAGGGCGAGCATCCCTTCGCGAATTCCGTGCAGCACCGCCTCGCGCTCCTGGAACAACAGTGCGATCTGG
Organism: Marmoricola sp.; assembly: GCF_025965215.1. Classification (GTDB taxonomy): domain Bacteria; phylum Actinomycetota; class Actinomycetes; order Propionibacteriales; family Nocardioidaceae; genus Marmoricola. The sequence goes on along the minus strand of NZ_JAOPXI010000172.1, from coordinate 37,074 downwards.
TCGAGCTCGAGGCCGAAGGTGCGTCGCTTGAGCCGCCCGGCGACCACCAGCGAGACCACGATTCCGGCGAGGAGGGCGCAGCCGAACCAGACCCCCATCAGCGGCAATTCGCTGATCAGTGTCGCGGTGACCGAGCTCTCGCGCAGCCCGACGGACACCTCGCCGACCATGGTGCCGTCAGGTCCGTACAGCGGCGCCCTGCCGTTGGCCGAGCGGCCGGTGCTGCCGGCATCGACCGTGTAGTGGACCCGACCGTCGATGGTCACAATGGGTTCGGCGACCCGTTGGCCGATCAGGCTCTTGAACGGGTGCGAGTGGCGGACCCGGTTCATGTCGAGGACCACGACGTAGGAGGCTCCGGTCGCGGCCATCACCTTCGTCGCTATTCGCTGGACCGTGTTTCCGCAGCCGGCTGAGTCGCGCATGCACCGCCGGATGTCCGGGATCTGTGCGGTGGACGCAGCGATCGCACCGGCCCTGTGCTCGTAGGCGTGGTCGAGGTTGGTCCGCTCACCGCGAGCGAACAGCACGAAGCCAACCGTCACGGTGATCACGACGATCACGACCTGTCCGGCGAGAATCTGGGTCGACAGCTTGCGCATCGGCTCAAGGCTAGTGGCGAAGTGACCTGGCTCACTCGTGAGCAGAATGCGCAAAATTGCTTCTTATGAAGACATTGCTGTCCTAGGAGCAGAATCGTGACCGGCGTCACATCGCTCCTTAGCGTTGCGGCCATGTCACTCACCCACGGTGCCTCACCGCACAGTGCTCGCGTCGAGCTGAACGGCGTCAGCAAACGATTCCTGACTCCCTCCGGGGACGTCTTCACAGCGATCCAGGACGTCACGTTCGCCGTCGAGCCGGGCCAGTTCTGCGCACTCGTCGGGCCGACCGGCTGCGGGAAGTCGACGAGCCTCTCCCTGGTCTCGGGGCTGGACAAACCGTCGAGCGGCACAGTCAGTGTCGGCGGGACCGAGGTCGTCGGGATCGCCGACGGCGTCAGCTTCATGTTCCAGACCGATGCACTGCTGCCCTGGAAGTCGGTCCTCCACAACGTGGCGCTCGGCCCGATCTTCCGAGGCGCCTCGAAACGCGAGGCACAGGCCAGTGCACGTGACTGGCTGCGTCGCGTCGGTCTGGCCGGCTTCGAGGACCGCTACCCGCACCAGCTGTCCGGCGGGATGCGCAAGCGGGTCGCCATGGCCGCGGCGCTCATCAACGAGCCGCGCATCCTGATCATGGACGAGCCGTTCGGTGCGCTGGACGTGCAGACCAAGGCGATCATGTCGAACGAGCTGCTGGCCCTCTGGGAGCAGGTTCGGTGCTCGGTCATCTTCATCACCCACGACCTCGATGAAGCGGTCGCGCTCGCCGACCGCGTCGTCGTGATGACGTCGTCTCCCGGCACGGTCAAGGACATCTACGACATCGACCTGCCGCGCCCGCGCGGCGACGTCCAGGAGATCCGCTTCCAGCCCCGCTTCGTCGAGCTGCAGCGCCAGATCTGGAGCTCGCTGCGAGACGAGGTCGAGCGGGCGTATGCAGCAACGGCAGGAGCAATGGCATGAACGTGAAGCTCGAGGACGAGAACCCGATCAACCCCAGCGGCCCGGCTGCCTGGGATGCGGGCGGAGGTACGTCAGGCCCTCCGGTGTCGCCACGAGGTCCCGGCAGCGTCGGGTCTGCAGCGCCGGGGGACGGCAGCCGGAGCAACCTGGCCAGCAAGCTCCGCTGGCAGGGGCGGTTCAAGGTCTGGGGCGGACAGCTCCTGCTCGCCGTGGTCATCATCGGAGGCTGGCAGTGGTTCACCGCCGAGCACTGGGTCGACCCGTTCACCTTCGGTCAGCCCACCGGCATCGTCCACCGGCTGTACACCTTGTTCCGTGACGGGACCGCCTTCGGCTCCTACCCGGAGCAGATCCTCGTCACGCTCCAGGAGGCCGTGTACGGGTTCCTGATCGGCGCCGCCGCCGGCATTCTCATGGGCGTCTCGCTGGGGACGAACCGGTATCTCTCGAGCGTCATCAGTCCCTACATCAAGATCGTCAACGCGATCCCCAGGATCGTGCTCGGCTCGATCTTCGTCGTCGCGTTCGGCTTCGGGATCACCGGCAAGATGCTGCTGGCCGCGGTCCTGGTGTTCTTCGTGGTCTTCTTCAACGCCTTCCAGGGCGTACGGGAAGTCGATCCCAACGTGATCGCCAACGCGCGGGTCCTGGGCGCGAAGCCTCTCCACATCATCCGGCACGTCACGCTGCCGTCCGCCATGACCTGGATCATCGCGTCGCTGCACACCGCCTTCGGCTTCGCGATCGTCGGCGCTCTCGTGGCCGAGATCCTCGGATCCGAGAAGGGGCTCGGCCTGGTCATCACGACCGCTCAGGGCACCTTCGACGCCGACGGCGTGTTCGCGGTGATGCTCACCGTCGCCGTCATCACCCTCGTCGCCGAGTTCATCCTCACTCGGCTCGAGCGTCGGCTTCTCGCCTGGCGACCCCAGTCGCGCTCCGACGCCCCTGCTATCTGATCAACCCCCACCAAAGGAAAGAAGAGGACCATGTTCCGTCGCTCACCAATTCTGGCAGCCGCTGCGCTGCTGGCGGTCGCCCCGGCGATCGCCGCCTGCGGCTCGAGCTCCACGAGCACCACCGGATCCACTGCTGGCATGCCGACCGTCACGATGATGGTCGGTGGGATCGACAAGCAGATCTACCTGCCCTACAAGCTCGCCGACCAGCTGGGCCTCTACAAGAAGTACGGCGTCAACGTCGTGCTCAGCACGGAGGCCTCCGGCGGTGTCGGTGCCGAGACCGCGATGGTCTCGGGTCAGGTGGACATGGCCGGCGCCTGGTACAACCACACCGTCGACTTCGGTCTCAAGGGCAAGTCCGTCGAGGACATCATCCAGCTCTCCGGGGCCCCGGGCGAACGCATCATGTGCGCGAACAACAGCGGCGTGCACACGCCTGCTGACATCAAGGGCAAGAAGATGGGTGTCACCGACCTCGGCTCCGGCACCGACACGTTGACCCAGTTCGTCGCCTCCAAAGGTGGCCTGAAGCACAGCGACTACACGACGGTCGCGGTCGGTGCGGGCGCGACGGCGATCGCCGCGCTCCAGCACGGCAGCGCCGCCTGCGTCATGACGACGCAGCCGACCGTCCAGGCCATCGAGACGAAGCACCTGGGCTACTCCGCATTCGACCTGGCCACCTCAGCAGGCGCAACCGCGTTGCTCGGCGGCGCGTGGCCGGCTGCGTCGGTGCTTGCTCAGACCAGCTGGGTGAACCAGCACAAGGACACGGTCCAGAAGGTCGTCGACGCGTTGGTCGCGACGATGAACTGGATCCACACCCACACGGCGGCGGACGTCGAGAAGGCCATGCCGGCGGCGTACACCAACAACGGTCTGGTCACGCCCCAGACCTACACCGCGGCACTGCAGCAGGACTACGGACAGTTCCTACCCGACGGCCTCATGCCGGCCGGCGGCCCGAAGACGATCTATTCGATGCTCCAGACGATCGGCACGGACCCGTCCAGTGTCCCGATCGCCAGCACGTTCACCAACACCTTCGTCGACAACGCACTGAAGTCGGAGGGCATCACTCCCACCACCACCCCGGCTGGCCCGAACGGCTGAGCCTCTGTCACCCTCCGGTGGCGGGTCGACCTCGAGCAGGGGTCGGCTCGCCACCGGAGGGTCCGTCGGGGGCCGCTCCGCCGTCACCGATGCGATAGAGGTTCGCCTCGAACGGGCCGATGTCCCAGCCTGTCATCCGCGCGAGCGGCAGGTGCTGCGCGTCATCTGCCGCGGCGACAGCGTGCTGGTAGAACTCCTCGGGCGAGCGGGGCATGCCCGAACGCTACCGACCTGCGGGGCTATGGACACATGCGCGCGGTCTCACTACCCTGCCGGAATCGGGCGACTCTCGTGTCACAAGGCAGCGAGTTGGATTTCCTTCTCTTGAGACGGTGGCGCAATGAGGGTTTTCGACGTTCGTGGTGCACTCGGTGCCGGCTTCGTGGCATGCGTTGCTCTCGCCCTGCCGTTCGCGCTGGCCGGGGTCGCCGCAGCGGACACGGTGGTGGCGGCACCTTGCACCAGCACGAGTCAGGCCCCGCAGCCGTTGACGGTGACCGTGGGTGGACAGCCCGCTACCGGTCTGTTCTCACTACCTGCGACCGCACCGAAGGGGATCGTGGTCGTCGGCCACGGCTTCCCGGGTACGGCGGCCAGGTTCGCGACGGAGATGCAGCAGATCGCGACCAACGACGGCGTGATCGCGTTGTCGATGAACTACCGGGGCACCGACCTGAGTACCGGCATCGGCTGGCGAGTGCTCGAAGGCGCACAGGACTCGATCGCCGCAACGAAGCTCTTCGACAGCGCGTGCCCGGGTAGCTCGGGCTTCGTCAACAGCGTGTTCGGGATCAGCATGGGCGGCAACATGTCCGGTCTTGCCGTGTCCCAGAACGCAACGCGCAGCAGCGGATCACCGCTGTACAACTACTGGTTCGACGTGGCCGGCGTGGCCAACGTGGCTGAGACCTGGGCCGACTCCGAAGCCATCTCGCTGGTGCCGCTTGGTTCGATCCAGGCCACCGGTACCAGCGCGCTCGCGGCGATGAGCGCCGAATTCGGTGGCACTGCGCTGACTGTTCCAGGGACGTACCTGGCGGACAGCCCGGTCACCCGCGCCGGGTTGATGCGGGCATCGGGGATCCAGGGCGTCGAGATCTTCCACGGTGTCGATGACGGAGAAGTAACAGCGGATCAGTCGGTGCAGATGGCCGCGGCGCTTGCCGTAGCCGGAGTACCGACCAACGTGTACACGTCGGTGTTCAACACTCCCGGCGGCTCGAACGGGGCCACGCTCGATGGTGACACGCTCGGCGGCGCGCTCGCCGCGGTCAGCACCCAGGCCTTGATGGGCATGCTCCCGGCCTACGTGTCCCCGTTCTCGGGGCACGTCAGCGCGATCGTGATGAGCACGGCGCTCGCACATCTGAACGCGTTGTACGTCGGCCAGCAGGTACCTACCGGACTGTCTGTGACGCTGCAGGACCCGGATCTCGGGACCTATCCTCTTGTCACCCTGCCGAACCCCTTGGCTGCAGTGCCCAACCTGCTCGCCATCCTGCCTGTCCTGCTCGCGGCGCTGTAAAGACGAAGGGCCACGCCTCCCCAGGTTTGCAAAATGCCCAAAATGGGTAGATATCGTCCATGAGGGACACCTCCCAGACACCGCAGATGCCATCAGAGGCACCACAGGTCACAGAGCACACGGTGGCACCGGTGATCTCGTGCTCGGCGACGCAGCGGACCATCGACGCGATCCTTGTTCGACTACGGGCCAAGCGCCTACAGGACCAGCAGGGTCCGGACGCCTAGGCAAGCCCACCGGCCGTCAGGCCGCAGCATCAGTTCGCGGAGAGGTCGGCGAGGTGCCGGATCTCTGTTTGGGACACGCAGGCCGTCACGCCGACAGGGGCATCCGGTAATCCAGCATGACGGCGGCCGGGTTCAGCTCGTCGAAGAGCGCCAGGTCGTACTCACCGTCATTGATCCACCCTAGGAACTGGCGGCGATGCCAGAGCGTTCGCCAGGGGCGGCAAAGGCGGAATGTACCGCTCGATGCGTCGAGGACGCGGTCGCGACACGCTCGGCTGCTCAGAAGATTTCCGAAAATCTTGTCAAGACGCTGCAATTCAGGTCAAACTGGACTGGTAAGCATCTCGAGCACACTAGGGAGGACCGGTTCTCATGGGCGAACGTCTGTTGTCGTCGGTGCCCGTTGTGGTCGGCGCCCCGCTCCCCGCCCGAGCGCGCTGGACCCACCGGGTCGCACTCGGCGCCCGGATCACGAACGCTCGCGTGGCGGCCGGGATGACCCAGGCAGAGCTGGCCGGCGGGCTGACGTCGCTGGCCTACCTGTCGCGCCTCGAGACGACGGAGCGGTGGCCGAGCTCGCAGCTGCTGACCGATCTTGCTCACCGCCTCCGGGTGGACCCCGATGCCCTGACTGTCGGAGGACCACCCGTGATCGAGGGACTCCGGTTCGAGCTCGCCCACGTCGACCTGCTGCTGTCCTCGGGGAGTTGCCGCAATGCGGCCATGCTCGCCGGCGATCTGGCCGAGGTCGCGACGACGGTCGGGTCCGTGGAGGTCGCCAACGCAGCGCGGGTTGTCCAGGCATCTGCCATGACGTTGATCGGGCAGGGTCGAGAGGCGCTCAGGATCCTTCGCCCGCTGGCCCACACGCCGATCGGCCTGCCGGCGATGGTCGCGGCGGCCCGTACGCACCTGGTGCTCTCGAACTTCCGTCGCGCGATCGTCATCGCCCACCGCATCGCTGAGCGGATCGCGCTGGCGGAACAGCTCTCGGTCTCCGAAAGGGCACAGCTGGCCGTCACCGTGTGCGAGGCGCAGCGGTTGACCGGCCACCACGGTGCTGCCGGTCGTTACGCGCGCCGTGCCCTGAAAGGCCTGCCAGCAGGGACCGAGATGCCGTGGCCGGACGCCCCGGATTCGGGGGCCGCTGCTCTTGCGCTGTCGTACCGGACCTTCGACCAGGCCGTGGGCGACATCGAAAGGGCGGTGGCGACGGTGCAGTTCGGCGAGCTGATGGCGAACGTCGACCTGCTCACGGAATATGCCGCACTCAAGGACGATCCGAGCGACGAGCAGTCGCCCGTGCCGAGTCGACAGTACGTTCGTTGATGGGCGGCCCGCAGATGAAGGAACAGGAAGGACCGTACGCAGTGGATGCGAACCTGGCGGCGGCAAGCCGTTCGATCGATCCTGCTCTTCTCGGGCAGCGGATCCGGAACCTCCGGATCGCGGCCGGGATGACCCAGGGTGATCTCGCCGGAGCTGAAGCCTCGATCGCCTATGTCTCGCGCATCGAGGCCGGGAAGCGTCGTCCCGAGCTGGCCCTGCTGGGCACGTTGGCCGCCAGGCTCGACACGTCCCTCGAGGAACTCCTCCTGGGAGTCAGTCGCGACAGGATTGCCGAGCTTCGCCTGTCGCTCGACTATGCCGAGCTGTCGCTGGCCTCAGGCAACGCCGGCGACGCCCTGGCGAAGTCGGCCGACGTGGTCGAGGCGGCATCGGGGACCTCGGACGCCGACCTGATCCGGGAGTCGGCCATGGTCAAGGCCCGGGCACTCGAGGCGCTCGGGCACCTGGATGACGCCATCATCGAATTCGAGAAGCTCGTCGCCCGCGACGAGACCTCGGCGCAGTGGGTCCGCGCCGCGATCGCGCTCACCCGCTGCTACCGGGAGTCGGGTGACCTCGTACGAGCCACCGACTGCGGCGAGCAGGCACTGGCTCGCCTCCGGGAGGTGTCGCTGGACGCCTCCGACGAAGGCATCCAGCTGACCGTGACGCTCGCGTCGGTCTACAACGAGCGCGGCGACGCACGACACGCCATCCGGTTGTGTCGCGTCGCAGCCGACAAGGCTGAGGAACTGGACTCGCCGAAGGCCAAGGCGGCGGCGTACTGGAACGCCTCGATCATGGAGTCCGAGCAGGGCCGGGTCGGTGCTGCCATCCCGCTCGCGAAGCATGCGCTCGCACTCCTCGAGAGCGACGACGACAACCGCAACCTGGCCAAGCTGCACTCGCAGCTCGGCATGTTCCTCCTCTCCGGCGACTCGCCGGATCCAGCCGCGGCGAAGCAGAGCCTGGAGCGGGCGGCGACCCAGCTCGAGTGGTCGTCATCCTCGGTGGTCGAACGCGGTTACAACAGCGCTGCCCTGGCGCGCTCCCTGGTGATGCTCGGCGAGATGGACGACGCGGAGCGTCTCGTCGAGGGCATCGTCTCCTCGGTCGACTCGGCGCCGCTGCTCCTAGCCGAGTGTGCGCTCCTGCGCGGCCAGGTAGCCGGTATTCGCGGGGACGGTGAACGTGCACGCGAGGCGTATCTCGATGCCGTCCGAATTCTCTCCGGGGTCGGGGCAGACCGGGCAGCAGCACAGATGTGGGTCGACCTCGGCACGCTCCTGGACGGACTCGGTGAGGCCGAGGCTGCTCTGACCGCTTTCAAGAGCGCGGCAGCTTCGACAGGTCTCGCCGTTTCACGGCGCGTCGTCGGGTCACGGGCCGACTGACGGCAGGGAGAACGCGATCAGCAGCAGTACTGCTTGGTGTTCGGTTGCGGCAGGTCGTGCGCGCTGCTCGCCGCGGTGGCCATTCCGCTCGCCCCTGCGGTGATCGCCAGGACCAGACCCATGCGTACCAGGTTCTTCTTCATCGTCGGCTCCCTCTCGTTCTGCTGACATCGGCCCTCGTCGGACAGATTTGACATACAGAGGTAAACTCAGGCAAAACAATATGTCTCGCGAATTCGCAGACCATCTCACCCCGCAGGTGAGCACTTCGGGCGCGCCCTGCTACGGGCTGGAGCGAACCCCGACAGTTCGAGTGGACTAGACCGGTGGGACTGGTGGGACGCGCCTCAGCGCACGACCACGAGGAGTTCGTAGGAGCCGGCCGAGCCGACACAGGCCATGGCTTCGCCGCAGCTTGTGCGCGAGGCGGTGATCCGCGCACGTCCGGACCTGGTGGCGGTGAACGTCTCGGACGCAGTCCCGCATCCCTGTCCCGGCACGCAGGTGGATCCGGACTGCGTCGTGGACGGGGTTGTCCGCTGGCCCGACGCAGCCAGGACACCACCGGCGACCGAACCGAATCGCCAGTAGGTGCTCGACAGGGTCACCCTCAGGCGCTCACCCCGCTGCAGCGACACCGTCGTGCCGTTGCTCGCGACGCCGGCTGTCAGGCTCGGTGCGCTGGTCACCGCAGACGGTGGGGTTGAGATCGCTGGTTGACCCGACGAGCACCCGCTGACCAGGTTCGCGACGGCCGCCACGCACAGGAGCGCGGCGGCGGGTCGGATCAGGCGTGGCATGGACGGCTCCTTCGAGGCGGCGGCCCGGGGCTGGCCTCTGAGGTTAGCGGGAGCGCGACGAGGCAGGAGCACATCGGAGAGCTGCCGAGAGGTCCCGTCGGAGTGGGGACCTTTGCCGGTTCGCGGAGCCCACGTGGCCCTGCTCGCAGCCTCGCCGTCCTCCCTAGCGTGAGGGTGTCCGGAGAAGCATTCTCCGCCACACGGAAGGAATGAACCATCATGCGATCAGCATTCGACAAGCTCATCTCTGGGGCGGGGCTCGCACTGGCTGTCGCCCTGATTGCGGCCGGAGGGCTGCTCACCTGGGCACATGTCTTCATCGGCAACCAGGTTCATGACCAGCTCACCATGCAGAGCATCACGATGCCGACGGCTGCCGGCCTCGCCGCCCTGCCGAAGGCAGACGCGAACGCGCTGCGGCCGTACGCGGGCAGCCCGCTGGACACCGGTCCCGAGGCGAACGCGTACGCCAACCACTACATCCTCGTGCACCTCAACGAGATGGCGAACGGTCAGACCTACTCGCAAATCAGCGGGCAGTTCGTCACCATGTCCGATGCTCAGAAGGCGAGCCCGGCCGGCCAGAAGCTGGCCGCCCTGCGCCAGAACCTTTTCATGGGTGACACCCTGCGGGGTCTCCTCCTGTACGGCTACGCGTTCGCCACGATCGGCACTATCGCCGGGATCGCCGCGTACGTGTCGTTCGCAGCAGCCATTGCGCTGCTCGGGCTGGTGCTGCTCGGGTTCTGGCACGCTCGCCGGGTCGAGCTCACGGTCGAGTCGATCGTCGGCGCGCGAGTCGCGCAGCCGGCCTGATACCCCACAGCAGCGACCTCCCGGAGGCCTCAGGGCTGCCGGGAGGTCGTTGTGGTGCCTACAGTCATCGCATGACCACGTCCCCGATCGCTGTGGCCGGACTCGGTGTGGTCCGGGGGAGGGTCACCGCCCTCGACGACGTGTCCTTCGAGGTTCCGGCGGGCCAGGTCATCGGCCTTCTCGGGCCGTCGGGGTGCGGCAAGTCGACCTTGATGCGATCGATCGTGGGAGTTCAGAAGTTCACCAGGGGCAGCGTCTCGGTCCTCGGTGAACCAGCGGGCTCGGCGTCGCTGCGCTCGCGCATCGGCTACGTCACCCAGGCCCCCAGTGTGTACGAGGACCTGACGGTCGGGGAGAACCTGCGCTTCTTCGCCGCCGTCCTCGGCGTCTCGGCCCAGCGCGTCGAGGAGTGCGTCGCGCTCGTGGACCTGGCCCGGCAGCGGACCCAGCTGGTGGGCCGGCTCTCCGGAGGGCAGCGTTCGCGCGTGTCCCTCGCCGTGGCCCTCCTGGGCGACCCGACGGTGCTGGTTCTCGACGAGCCGACGGTCGGCCTGGACCCGGTGCTTCGGCGGGAGCTGTGGGCGACCTTCCACCGACTCGCTGACGCGGGCGCCACGGTCCTCGTCTCGAGCCATGTGATGGACGAAGCCACCCGGTGCGACCGGTTGCTCGTGCTGCGGGACGGAAGACTGATCGTCGACCAGACTCCGGCTGCGCTGCTCGAGAGCACCGGGGCGCACGACGTCGAAACTGCATTCCTCGCAGTCGTCGAGGCCGCCTCATGACCACCGAAATCTCGCCCCGTATCACCCTCGCGGTCGCGCGCAGGGTCCTGCTCCAGCTGCGCAGGGACCGCCGGACGCTCGCCATGTTGCTGGTCCTGCCGTGCGCGATCATCGCCCTGCTCCGGTGGATGTTCTCGGCCCAGACCGGAACCGGCTTCCAGGGCCTGGCCCCGGCGCTCCTGGCGCTGATCCCATTCGTGGTGATGTTCCTGGTCACCTCGGTCACCACGCTCCGTGAGCGCACGTCGGGGACCCTGGAACGACTCCTCGCGATGCCGCTGGGCAAGGCCGACTTCCTGTTCGGTTACGCGCTCGCCTTCGGTGCTGTCGCAGCCGTCCAGTCAGCGCTGGCCGTCGGTGTCTCGATCTGGTGGCTGGGGCTCGACGTCTCCGGCCCGACCTGGCTGCTGCTGGTGGTCGCAGTCCTCGACGCGGTCCTCGGCACTGCCCTGGGGCTGCTGGTCTCCGCGTTCGCAAGGACCGAGTTCCAGGCCGTCCAGTTCATGCCGGCGCTGGTGATCCCGCAGATGCTGCTGTGTGGGCTGTTCATCCATCGCCATCGGCTGCCCGGCTTCCTGCACGCGATCTCGAACTGCCTGCCGCTGTCCTATGCGGTGGACGCCATGACGGCCGTGAGCACGAGAACGAATCCTCGCGTTGGCGCCGATCTGGCGGTGGTAGCGGGCTTCACGGTCGCGGCGCTGGTGCTGGGCGCGCTCACCCTGCGACGCAGGACAGCCTGACCGACCCGACCGGCCCGACCGGCACCTTTCGGTGCCCGTTCGGCTCTGCACATCGAGGGGTCGCGCCGACCAGTCTGGAGACATGAAGCCCACCAGTCTTCCGATCGTCGTCGCCTTCGACGGATCCGACGAATCCACGCTCGCGCTCCACTGGGCGGTCGACACCGCCGGGCGCACGCACCAGGAAGTACGCGCCGTTGTTGCTGCGATGGACCCGAACGCCGTCGCCCCGCCGGTCCGGCAGTACGAGGAGGAGTTCGCCGACAGCGCCGCAGCCCTGGCCCGCGACATCGTCAAGCACAGCCACGCCGGTCGAGGCTCCGTGGACGTGAAGCGCGGCCTGACCGTACCGGTGCTTCTGGAGGAGGCCGCGGGCGCAGCGCTCATGGTGGTCGGAAGCCGGGGCCGCGGAGTCATCGAGAGCCACTGGCTCGGATCCGTCAGCCAGCACCTGGCCGGTCACGCGGCCGCCCCGGTCGCAGTGATCAGGGCTGCGCACAACCCGCGCTCCAGGACGATCCTGGTAGGGATCGACGGGTCGCCGGCGTCGCTCCGCGCTGTCGGGTTCGCCTGCGACCGCGCGGCGCTCAGCGGCGAGGAGGTCGTCGCGGTCTACGCCTACCGGTACCCCACCTTCTACTCGCCCGGACTCGCCGTTCTCCCGGAGGACGTCGATACGACCCTCGTCGACTCGGCGGAGCGCCTCGCCTCCGACCTGGTTGCCGGCGTGCGCATCGACTACCCCGACGTCGCGCTCCGTAGCACCGCCGTGGTGGGACGACCGGCCCGGGTGTTGGCCAGGCTGTCGGACGACGCCTGTCTCGTCGTCGTGGGCTCGCGCGGACGCAACGCGTTCAAGGAGATGCTCCTCGGCTCTGTCGCACGGGAAGTCCTGCACCGCGGGGAGTGCCCCGTCGTGGTCGTTCGCTGAGAGGCCATCCGGCCCTTCAGGTCGGGCCCTTCGCCCATGTTGTCGAGGGGCCGCACCGGCGAGGCTGGATCCATGACCAGCGAAACGATCACCCCGGGCACCATCGTCGTCGGCTACGCCGGGTCTCAGGATGCCGACCATGCCGTCAAGTGGGCAGCCGAGCGGGCAGTACTCGAGAACCTGACCTTGACTCTGGTCCACGCCCTCGAACCCGTGACCGGGTACGAATTCGGAGCCATGGCCGGTGCCTACATGGTCCCGGACGACATCACCGATGCTCTCGAGCTGGGCGGCGGCAAGCTCCTCGCCGAAGGTCGTGACGCCGTTCTCGCACGATTCCCGAGCTTGGCCGTCGTGACGTTCCTCTCCCGGGGCCGGGCTGATCAGGTTCTCCTGGATCGTGCCGGCACGGCGTCGGCCATCGTGGTCGGCTCCCGCGGACGCGGGCGCATCGCGTCGGTGTTCCTCGGGTCCGTCGGCGTCGCCGTCGCGCGGGCGGCCACCTGCCCGGTGATCGTCGTACGGCCTCACCACCCCGGCAAGGTGCGCAAGGGAGTCTTGGTGGCCACCGACTGCACCGAGATCACGCGACCCACCCTCGAGTTCGCCTACCGCGAAGCATCCCTGCGGGGCCTGCCGCTGACCGTCCTGTACTCCGTGCCCGGACTCCGGTTCGACGGCGCGATCGAGGCGCTGGACCGCACCGTCGCCGGCCTGGATGAGCAACGCCTCCAGCTCGCCGAAGCAGTTGCAGGGATGGGGGAGAAGTTCCCCGACGTGCATGTACGTTCCTGCCTCGGCTCGGGGTTCCCTGACACGTGGCTCACCAGCCAGTCGGATTCGACGGATCTCATTGTCGTCGGCCATCACCGTACGTCGGGGTTCGGTGACGTCGTGGGTGCGGCTTCGTACGCCCCCATCGTCATCGAGCACGCGAAGTGCCCGGTCGCCGTCATCTTCGAGGCTCCGGCGTGATCAACCAGCAACTCCGCAGCATCGGTCGTCGGTGCCAGTGGACCTCCGACCCGGAGATCCTGGTGGGCACCGACGGCTCCGCGGCTGCTGCCGCTGCCATCGAGTACGCACTGCGGCTGGCTGAGCTTCAGGAGGCACAGGTACCCATCGTGCACGTCGTCGCCAGCCACCGTCAGATCCCACCTCGCCTGGGCGACGAGGTCATGAACGCCGGGCGCCTGCTGGGGCGATCGATCCACCACGGTCCGGTGATGCGCCGTTCGGGCCTGGCCCAGGTCCTGATGAACATCAGCGAGTGCGCGGTCGAGCTCGGACCCGAGCCCCGCGCTCCCGTGGCGTTGCTCCAGCCTGGCCTCGGCGGCTGTACATCCGCGCGGGACGTGTCACTGTTGAACCATGGCTGAGAGCGACAAGATCCGCGTCTACCTGCTCGACGACCACGAAATCGTGCGGCAGGGCATCAGAACGTTCTTGGAAGCAGCCGGCGACATCGAGGTGGTCGGTGAATCCGGGTCGGCCGTCGATGCCGCCAACCGGATCCCGGCCCTGCGGCCCGACGTCGCGATCCTGGACGCCCGACTTCCGGACGGGACCGGGATCGAGGTTTGTCGAACGGTGCGTGCCCTCGACGCCAGCATCAACGCGCTGATCCTGACCTCGTACGACGACGACGAAGCGTTGTTCTCGGCCATCATGGCCGGGGCGGCGGGCTACGTCCTGAAGGAGATCAAGAGCTCTGATCTCCTCAACGCGATCAGGCACGTCGCCGCGGGCCATTCGCTGATCGACCCCGCGCTGACGGCACGCGTCCTCGACCGGGTGCGCAACCCGACGACGACGGCTCCGGAGTTCGCCGACCTGACCGAGCAGGAGATGAAGCTGCTCGAGTTCATCACCGAGGGCCTCACCAACAAGGAGATCGGCGAACGCATGTTCCTGGCCGAGAAGACGGTCAAGAACTACGTGTCGAGCGTCCTGGCCAAGCTGGGGGTCGAACGCCGTACCCAGGCTGCCGTGATCGCAGCCAAGCTGCTCGACGCCGGCTGACCAGTACGCCGCCGCTCACCTCAGCGACGCGTGCCACGGGGCAGGTCTCCCAGGGCGTGGCGGGCGTGGGCGTGGCGTCCTACGATCGACCGAGACCTGTGCCCCGACGAGCGGGCAGTTTGCTTCGAGCCGATCCGAGGTGGAGCCCAGATGCAGTTCGCCGACCTCTGGGTCGTCACCGGTGCCGGCGGCCCGCGCCAGCACCTGGCAACCCTGCGCGAGATACGCCGTTCGCCGGAGCCGGTCGCGCTCTGCGGTGCCGCGGCCGGACGCGGCACTCCGGTGTCGTTCGCACACGCGCCGTGCCCGGAGTGCCTCTCATCAGCGGCGGCTCAGGGAGTTGACGCGGTCGTTGACGTCGACGGAAGCGTGCTGTGCCTCTCGGACGTCGATCTCGGCGATCTGGACTGAATCGTCCTGACCGTTCGCACGCCTCCTGCCCGAGGTGCTCAGCTGACGCACAGAGGCCCCGCCTCGATTCCGGTCCGGGAGCAGTGACGGAGCAGTACGTTGACCGGATGAGCAAGTCGGTCCATCCTTCGCACGACGACGGTGACCGCAGTGCTCCGACCCTCGAACTCGATGAGCTCCTCTCGCAGCTCATCGCCCGCGCGCAGGACGTGCGATCGGCTCAGGGCCGGATGCGGGGACTGCTCAAGGCGAACCAGAGCATTATCAGCGACCTTGCCATCGAGGTCGTGCTGCGCCGCATCGTCGAAGCAGCCTGCGAGTTACTGGACGCGCGTTTCGGCGCGATCGGCGTCGTGAGCTCGGACGGTCACGGTCTTGAACAGTTCATCCACGTCGGGATCGACCAGGACGTCGTCGACCTGATCGGCGACCTGCCGCAGGGCAAGGGAGTCCTGGGGGCTCTCATCGACGACCCGGTGCCCATCCGGCTGCACGAGCTGAGCGACGACCTCCGGTCGGTGGGGTTCCCCGACAACCATCCGCCCATGGGCACCTTCCTCGGCGTCCCGATCACGATCCGCGGCGACGTGTTCGGCAACCTGTACCTCACCGAGAAGATCAACGGCGACTTCACCGCGCAGGACGTCGAGCTCGCCTCGGCCCTGGCGGCTACGGCGGCCGTGGCGATCGAGAACGCCAGACTGTTCGAGGAGGCGCGCCGCCGACAGGAGTGGCTGTCGGCCTCGACCGGCGTCTCGGTCGAGATCGCAACCGCCAACGGCACCGAGCCGTTGCGGAGCATTGCCGAGCAGGTGCACCGGCTCGCCCGCGCCGACGTCGTCACCGTCGTGCTTCCGGACGGTGCGAACGGACGCCTCGCCGTTGCTGTCGCCGTGGGCCTGGAAGCGGATCGACTGACCGGTTCGACGTATCCGGTGGCCGGGACGTTGACCGAGCAGGTCCTGGCCTCCGGCGTGTCCACGATGGTCACCGGGCAAGAGGCTGCAGACGGGTCGCTGCATGTGCGCGAGTTGCTGCCGATCGGTCCTGCCATGGTCCTGGCGCTGGCAGGACCGGACGGGATCCGCGGGGCTCTCGTCGTCGGACGGCTGTCCACCGGTCGCGCCTTCTCCGATTCCGAGATGGAGATGGCGACGACGTTCGCCAACCAGGCAGCACTGGCACTCGAACTGGCCGAATCACGCGAGAAGCAGCAACGCATGGACCTGTTCGAGGAACGGGACCGGATCGCCCGTGACCTCCACGACCACGTCATCCAGCAGCTGTTCGCAGCCGGGATGACCCTGCAGGGCGTGGCGATGGGCCTGGGGGAGTCGGTCCACTCCAGCCGGATCTCGGCGGTCGTCGACAGCCTCGACAACTCGATCCAGCAGATCCGCAACTCGATCTTCGAACTGCGCGACCACGTCGGCCCCCAGGGGCCCGGGGTCCGCGCCGCCGTGCTCGACATCGTGGGTGAGATCAGCGGCCTGCTGGGCTTCGACCCGGAGGTGAGGTTCGCGGGTCCGGTCGACACGATCGTCAGCCCTGGGCTGGCCGAGGACATCATCGCGGTCGTCCGTGAGGCCTTGACGAACGTGACTCGCCATGCCCGGGCATCCATGGTCGAGATCTCGCTCACCGCGTCCACCGAGAGGGTCGAGCTCCGGGTGGCTGACAACGGTCAGGGTATGGGCGCGCCGGACCACCGCAGCGGGCTCGACAACATGGCTCGCCGGGCGGCCGGGCGCGACGGCGTGTTCAGCACGGCCGATCAGCGGGTGGGCACCGGTACGGTCCTACTCTGGGCTGCGCCCGCGCTGGGTTGACCCGCTACCACGAACCGGACTCCGCCAGGCTGGTCCGCGACTCCGCTGACGCTTCGTCACGTCGCGACGGATCGGGCACGATGACGACCGGCACCGGCGAGTGACGGACGCAGAACTCGCTGACAGAGCCGAGGAACGCACGCGAGAGAGGGTCCTGGCGACCGCGTCCGACGACCAGGAGCATGGCCTCGCGCGCCACGTCAATGAGCGTCGGACCGCCCACGTCGTTGACCACGACCTGCGTGAACTCAGGTACGCCGTCGAGACTGTCGAGCACGAGCGAGATCTGTTCGTCCTGGACGTGGCGAGCCTCGAGCGCCTCATCGTGAACCCGTCGGGTCGTGATGGTGCGCCGGGCGAACCCCAGCAGCCACGTCGTCACGACGATCACCGGCGCGTCGAGCTTGAGACCCTCGTCGAACGCGAACCGAAGTGCCGCACGTGCGCCGGCGCTGTCGTCGACGCCGACGACGATCGGTCGCGGTGCGAGTTCTGGGTTCACCCGTCCAGCGTGCTGGTGCCGGCGAGGTGTCGGCAGGGCCGAACGGCAGTCAGTTCCGGGCCGGATGGCTCTGAACCACCTCGGCGCTGGGTGGCACGCTCGAAGAACCTGACGAGCGAGGCGACCGATGACCAAGCTGAGCGGTCGCTGCCGCAGCGAGCCGGAGCGGTCGGCAGCACGTCCTCTCTAGGTCACGCAGCGGTCCGGCCGTCCGTCGACCCCGAACCGCTGCCGCTGGTTCCGTCGGACCCGGACTCGTGCTCACCGTCCGCGGTGTCGCCGGGTTGACCACCGCCGTCGCAGGTGTCGGTGCCCGTGCCGCCGATGACGTCATCAGTTCCGATGTCGCCGAAGAGGTCGTCGTCGCCGCTCCCACCGTGGACCGAGTCGTCGCCGCTGCCGCCGTGAACGGTGTCATTGCCCGGTCCGCCGAACAGGTCGTCGTTGCCGGTTCCCCCCGAGATCTGGTCGTCGCCACCACGACCGAACACGGCGTCGTTGCCTGCGCCACCGACGATGGTGTCCTTGCCGCTGCTCCCGCAGACGATGTCTGCACCCGCGCCTGCCAGGATCACGTGACCCGGGGATTGGACCACGATCACGTCGCGATGGCTGGTGCCGTGCACGATGTGGCGCGAGTGCGCCGTCACGACCATCGTTGCGCGATGTCCCGCACAGGTCGGAACCCCGGCAGCCTCGGACGAGGATGCCGCGGCGAGATGCAGACAGGCCAGTGCTGTGATCGACAGTGCTGCGATGACGGGACGACGCATGATGTGTGCCTGTCTGAGTCGGACGGAGGTTCCCGTCGCCGATGGTGTCGTTCCAGTGTTGGGCCCGCGGAGCAGCTGTCCAAGAGGCCAAAGGTCCCGGTCCGGCCCGCTCTGGTCGTAGTACCAGTCCTCACGGGCAGTGCCCCGGAGGATGCCGTTGACGTGACCAACGACGGGGTTTCAGAGGACCTGTGGCCCTGCCCGCCCGAGGGGTCCACGGCGAGGCTGAGGGTGCGTCGACCACCTCGAACCCGGAGCACCAGTCGCCTGTGCCAAATCGACATCCATGCCGCCCACGCCGACTGGCCGGGTCGAGCCGCTGCCCTCTTCGTTCCCGGCCACGAGGGAGTCGGGAACGTCGAGGGGCTCGGCGACGGCGTCACCGGGCCCATCTCCGCAGGCGAGCATCAACGCGCCGGTCACCGGGCTACCCGGCTCGCTGACCTGCAGGCCACCACGGCTACGCGGAACGAGCTAACCCCGGTCGTGGTGGTCGAAGAAGAGGTGCCCGTGCCAGCTGCCGTCGAGACGCGCCAGCAGGATGGCCAGGACCGTCGCGGTCACCAGGACAAGGCCGAACATCGTCAGTCGGGTGAGGGTGCCCGGGATCGTGGGCCTGGCGCCGGGTCGGAGTGCGATCCGGAGCGCCGGCACGATCCGGCCCAGCAGGTGTGCGCCGGTGGCACCACCCCACACGATGAATGCGCCCTGGTGCAGGGTGATCCAGCTGATCCGGAAACCGGCGGGCGTCAGCAGCACCTGGTGGCTGCGCGACTGTCCGATCAGGACGAGCACAGTGCCGCTGGTGAGCAGGCCGAGGGTGGACACGACGACGACGGGCCCGAGGAGGCGGAGCAGCATCGGTGGTGGGCCGGCCTGTCGGTACGGCGCGTTCCCGGAGTAGTAGCGCACCATCCGCCAGCCGGTGCTCGCCGTCTTGAGGACCGCGGGAGGCACCAGCAGCGCTCCGATGACGACGTGCCAGGTGATCAGACCGCGCACGTTGAACAGGGTCAGCAGCTCGGCGACGGACAGGACCAGCAGCACCAACCCGGTCCACGCCGTGAGAAGGGCGTTCCCGGCAGGGCCGCCGGTCCGCGGCAGCACGGGGTCCTCGCGCAGCTGTGCGCCGGTGGCCTCGTCGAGGACTGAGGCGATCAGGCCGGAGCGGTGCTCCGTGGTGGCGGTCATGGTGTCAGTCCTCGATCAGTCGCAGGGCGAGCCGCGGGCATTCCCGGACCGCTTCTTCGGCGTACCGGACGGCGTGGGCGGGAATCGGCAGGGTGACATCGCCGTGGCGCGACAGCGGATAGCCCCAGTCGTCCGCGGTGAGGACCTCGGGCACGAGCTCGATGCACAGGCCGCGCGCTTCGCACCGGGTCCAGTCGATCAGGAGTCGGGCGTTCATGCCGTGGTCCGGCCGGGACCGTGCCGGCCGGTGCACTTTCCCTTGACGTGCAGCTCGACCTCCTGGCGGAACGTCCCCAGCGCGCTGCGGACCATCCGCGCGCTGCCGCCCGGGTGGTGGCAGGCGCCACGACCGTCGACGCTTCCGATCAGGCGGAGCGCCTCGTTGTGTGCCTTGACGGCGTTGCGGCCACGGGCCAGGTCGTTGAGGTGGTCGGCGATGGTGGGCAGGCCGTTGCGGCACGGACCGCACTGGCCGGCGTTCTGGCCCGCCAGGTAGCTCGCGATCGAGGCCGCCGCCTCGAGGCCGCAACGCCGCTGGGGCAGGGCGATGACCACGCCGGCGCCCGGGCTCGCGTCGTACGGCGCCAGGGCGGCCTTGCTCAAGGCCAGGCTCGTCGTCGCCGAGGTCCACGGAATCCATCGACCGTGATACCCCCCGACGAGGACCGCCTGGAGCGGTTCGCTGGCTCCGCCTGCCCAGCTCAGAACGTCGTCCAGCGTCGTACCGCCGGGGACCTCGTACACGTCGGGGACCTGGACCGCGCCGGAGATGGTGAGCAGACGCGATCCGGGCTCGTCGGACGTGCCGTGGTTGCGGAACCACCCGGCGCCGTACCGGGCGATCAGCGCGATCTGTGCCAGGGTCTCGACGTTCTGGACCAGGGTCGGCTTGCCCCGGACGCCCTTGACGTACATCGGCGGCGGGGTCTGCATCGGGACCGCCCGAAGCCCGTGGATCGCCGCGACGACGGCAGTTTCCTGTCCGGAGATGAAGGTGTCGGCCGACGCCACCGCAGTCACCTTGATCCGGTCACGTCGCTCCCTGAGGGCAGGCCCGATCGAGGCTGCCAGCACGTCCTGCGGCGCGTAGAGGTAGGCGGACTTCGCACCGACCGCGCGGGCAGCCAGCGCCAGCCCGTCCAGCACGAGGTGCGGGGCAGCCATGAGCAGGATGCGGTCCTTGCTGCTGGCCGGCTCACCCTCGGCGCCGTTGGCGACGACGACCCCGCCTCCGCGTTCGGCCACCGCAGCAAGTTTGCGGGCTGCGGGGAAGCCAGCACCTCCGCGACCGGTGAGGCCGGAGTCTGCGATGCGACTGCGCAGGTCATCGGCATGCAGGCCGGGCAGCGGACCGAGGAGGGCCTGGTGGGCGACGTAGGTGTCGACGGCGGCGCTCAGCAGGCCGTGCACCGGAGCGATCAGCTCGGTCATGACAGGCCGGCCAGGTCGGTCGGGGGAGCGACGGCAGGGCTGGTTCCCTCGACGGCGAAGGCTGAACCGACGGCGCGCCATCCCATCGCGGCGCCTACCGAGACCACGCAGACCGCGAGCACGATCAGCAGCCATTCGCTGTGGCCGTCGGTCCCGTTGCCGAACGCGTGCAGGATCGCCACGGGCCAGCCGAGGTACGCCGCGCTGTGCAGCACCCGCCAGGTCCGCAGTCCGATGTGCCGACGCAGGAGGCTGGACACGATCACCACCAGGGTCAGGTCGACCGCGACCGTTCCGAGGCCCTGCCACACCGGCCGGTAGTTCCCGACGAACGGTACGACCCAGTCGAGCAGACGCAGCTGGGCGTAGGGGTCGAGGGTGAGGGTCAGCACGTGCAGGGAGACGAACAGCAGGCCCGTGAGGCTGGTGGTGCGGTGGATCGCGGCGACCGCGAAGCGGGTCAGGCCCGGGGCCGGTCGACCGGCACGGGTGAGGATCCCGAGGATCATCACCAGGCTGAAGAGGCACAGCGCGCTGACACCGAATCCACGGCCAGCGTACCACAGGGAGCTGCTCATGCGGGCCAGCCCCCGATCAACTGGACGTGGCGATCGGCGTCGACCAGCCGTGCGGCAACGCCCTGACCCTCCAGGATCGCGACGGCGGGGTGGCCGACCACGATCGCCTGGGTCGACAGCGTGTTGGCCAGCAAGCATGACGATGCCGCCACGCTCACCGTGCGCCAGAACGGGGCCGCGGGGGTGCCCGTGAGCGGGTCGATCACGTGGTGCATCAGCTGCCCGTTGCGGTACCAGGTGCGATGCAGCGTCGAGGACGTCGCGACCGCCTGCGCCCCCGAGAGCAGGATCTGGCTGGAGGGCTCGTCGTCGCCGTCCTTGACCAGGACGTTCCAGCCGTCCTCCGGTTCAGGACCCGCCACCCGGAGGTCACCGCCGAGGCTGAGCAGGACGCCGCAGCGGAGATCGCGAGCGATCATGACGGCGCAGTGATCCGCGGCGTAGGCCTTGGCAGTGGCGCCGAGGTCGAGGATCGTCCCGGCGGGCATCACGAGCCGGTCGCCGTCGAGAGCGACGTCGCGCCAGGTGGCGTACCGCTGGCTGGTGATCTGGGGCCGGGGCTGCTCGAGGTCGGGAACGTCGAGGCCCCCGGCGCCGTACCCGAGCTGCGTCAGGACCGTGCCCAGCGTCGGATCGACGGCCCCGTCGGTCGCGTCGGCGGCCTCGAGGGCAACCGCGACCAGCGTGCCCAGCAGCGGGCTGACGGTGTGCGTCGTCACCCGGGACCGGGCGAGCGCCGAGATCTCCGAATCGGGCCGGAACCGGCTCGCCGCGACGTCGACCGCCGCGAGGTACTCCTCGACCATCCGGCGCGCGGACGCCAGCAGGGCGGGGTCGGTCACCACGAGCCGTGCTGTCGTCGTCCAGACGCTCCACTCGGCAACGGCCAGACCGTCGAGAGCCGCGGGCGTACTCACGAGCCGCTCGACTGCGCCTGGGGTTGGCCTCCGCCAGCACTCACACTCCCGCTCCTCCGCGTCACTGTCCGGGTCACTGTCCGGCGCGTCGGCTGAGCATGCGGCCGCGATGGCGTCGGGGCTGTCGTGCGGGGTGCCGACGTGTGAACACTCACGGTAACCGGCGAGGCGGCACTGCGGGCGTGCACGGCCAGACCGCCTGCTACCGCCACCACGCCGAGGGTGCCGCCGACCGCGAGCCCCGTGGTCGCGACCCCGATGCGGTCGCGAGCGGTGTGTCGGTCGGGGTGTCTCACGATGGGCTCCTGGACGTGGTGGCTGATGGTCGTGCGCAAGCAGTGTCCACCGTGCCTGCCGGGCATGTGGAGAACCTCGGGCCAACCTCTGAAACGGCTCAGAGACGGTGGTTTGAGAGCTGATTCAGAGGTATGACTTTGCCCGAAACAGCGGGCCGAACTGGGGGATTTGCGTACATTGGGAACCATGACTGACGACTGGGCTCCCCGGGAGATCCGACGCCGCGGAGCCGACCGGGCGTCCGGAGCGAGCCGCGCCATCACGGTCCTCAGCGGCGCCGGGACGCTGGCAGTGTCCATCGGCCTGGCGATCAGCCACAACGCCGCGGTCGCCTCGCCCAGTGCGGCGGCATCGTCGCCGACGGACGTGGCGCAGCCCGCTGCGACCAGCGCAGCCAAGGGCGCTCCGAAGAGGCACGCGGTCACACGCCACCGCACCTCGCACGCCGCTCGCACCTCCGTCCAGAAGACTCCGCCCGTCGTGCGGTCCAGTACGTCGCATCCTGCCGCGTCGGCGCAGGCCGCGGCTCCCGCCGTGCGATCGACTCCGAGACCGGCCCCCAAGCCGGCTCCGAAGCCGACGGCCGCGGCGCCGAAGCCTGCGCCCGCACCGCCGCCGGTCGCGCCCAGCACCGCGCCGCCGACCGTGGTCTCGCACGGTTCCTGACACGATTCAGAGAAAGATCAGAGCCAACCCCTCTCACGTTCGTACCGAACACGGGCATGCTGGCCCGATGAGTCAAGGCCCACAACTCCTGCGTCCTGACGGCACCCCGCCCCGGGTCCTGGTCGTCGACGACGAACAGAGCCTGGCCGAGGTCCTGGCCAGCGTGCTGCAGCGCGAAGGCTGGCTCACCCGCACCGCGTACGACGGGTCGACGGCGATCTCCGAAGCCCGGGACTTCCGTCCCGACGCCGTCGTGCTCGACATGATGCTCCCCGATGTCGACGGCCTCGAGGTGCTGGCCCGGATCCGGGCAGTCGATCCGGGAGTGCTCGTCCTGTTCCTGACCGCGCGCGACACCGTCGAGGACCGGGTTGCCGGCATCACCGCGGGCGGTGACGACTACGTGACCAAACCCTTCAGCCTCGAGGAGGTGCTCGCCCGGGTGCGCGGGTTGCTCCGCCGGACCGCGAACGCGCCGGACGACGGTCTGCCGACGCTCAGCTTCGGTGGCCTGACGATGGACGAGGACGCGCACGAGGTGTTCCGCGACGGGGACCGGATCGAGCTGACGGCGACCGAGTTCGAGCTGCTGCGGTTCCTGATGCGCAACCCGCGACGGGTCCTGTCCAAGGCCCAGATCCTCGACCGGGTGTGGAACTACGACTTCGGCGGTCAGGCGCACATCGTCGAGCTCTACATCAGCTACCTGCGCAAGAAGGTCGATGCCGGCAGGGAACCGCTGATCCACACGGTCCGCGGTGCCGGCTACGTCCTGCGGGCGCAGGCCTGATCGGGATGGTCGAGGCAGGAACTTCCGGGCGTACCGGGGTCCCCCGCTGGTGGCGGGCCGCCACCCTGCGCGGACGCCTGACGGTGGGGATGGTCATCGTCCTCCTGGTGGCGTGTGCCGTCCTCGGCGTCACCAGCGAGCTCTTCGTGCGCGGGGTCCTGCTCCGACAGCTGGACGCCCAGCTGGTCGCCGCGGGAAGCCGGTACTCGGTGAGCCTCGAACATCCCGGCGACGCGGGCGCGGCGGGGACAGGCTCGGCGCCCCAGCACGACGCCGACGACTCGATCCCGGGCCAGTCGGTCGGCACCCTGGGCGTCCGCGTCGTGAAGGGCAAGGTCACCGAGGCGGCAGTTGTCACCGATGCCGGCACCAACCGCAGCCTGACCCTGAGCCCCGAGGCGACGGCGGTGATCCGCAGCGTTCGGCCCGGGGCTTCCCCGATCAGCGGGGATGTCACCGGGGTCGGCGACTATCGGTTGCGGGCCGTCCAGGGTCGCGACGGCGACGTCCAGATCACCGGCCTCCCGTTGCATCCGATCAACGAGACCGTCGCCGAGCTGTTCACCTTGGACGCCGTCCTGTTCGCGCTGCTGCTGGCGTTCGGGGGTGGAGCCGCCGCTCTCGTCGTACGACGAAACCTGCGGCCGCTCCAGCAGCTGACCCGCACGGCACTCGACGTCTCCGAGCAGGAGCTGACCGAGGCCGAGACGTCGTTCCCCACGGCGATGCCGATGGGAGGGTCCGGCAGCGAGGTGGACCAGCTGAACATCGCCTTCCACCGGATGCTCGACCGGATCCAGCAGGCGCTGAACGAGCGCGACCTCACCGAGGCCCGCCTGCGCCGGTTCGTCGCCGACGCGAGCCACGAGCTGCGGACGCCGTTGTCGACGATCCGTGCTCATGCCGAGTACGCCTCGACCACCGACCACGACCAGCTCCCGGAAGCCACCGTCAATGCCCTCGCCCGCATCACGGCCGCGACCGGGCGGATGTCCACCTTGGTGGCCGACCTGTTGCTGCTGGCCCGACTTGATGCCGGGCGCCCGCTCGCCCGCGAGCCCGTCGACCTGACCCGGCTGGTCCTCGATGCCGTGGCTGATGCGCACGCGGCAGCACAGGACCACGTCTGGAAGCTCGATCTGCCCGAGGAGTCCGTCATGGTGGACGGAGACGGCGAGCGGCTGCACCAGGTGCTGGCGAACCTGCTGGCGAACGCGCGCACGCACACCCCGGCCGGCACGACGGTGACCGCGCAGGTCCGGGTGGTTCCGGGGTTCGCGGAGGTGTCGGTCACCGACGACGGCCCCGGGATCCCGGCCAGTCTCCAGCCGACGATCTTCGACCGGTTCAGCCGGGGCGACACCTCCCGCTCGCGCGCCCACGGCAGCAGCGGCCTCGGGCTGGCGATCGCCCGCAGCATCGCGACCTCCCACGGCGGGGGCCTGTCGGTCCGCAGCGTTCAGGGCGAGGGCACCGTGTTCACGATGCAGCTGCCGATCGCGCAGGATCAGCCCAGGTAGGGCGGCGCGACGCCCCAGCCCCATCGCGGCGTGGGCGCGTGGGCGACCGGGGTCGCGTCCGGCTGGGAGTTCTCCATCGCCAGTCGTGTGCCCCACTCGAGGTAGCCGATGATCGCTGCCCGGAACTCGGGGTCGGCCGGAAGGCCGGCGTCGTCGGCGGCCAGGCTCATCGTGGACGCGAACCGCTGCCGCTGGGCCGGTGTGATCGCGAGTCCGAGGTGGTGCCGCAGCATCGACTCGTACCCACCGTGGGCGGCGGTGTACGTCTCCGGTCCCCCGAGCACCTCGGCCCACCAGTCCGCGACATGGGCGCGATGGTCCTCCGAGACGCCGCCGGGGAAGAAGCCCGAGAGGGCGTCGTCGGCCTCGACGCGGTCGTAGAACTCATCGATCATCCGGCGCAGCGGGACAAGGCCACCGGCCCAGTCGTACAGGGAGGGCAGTGCTGGTTCGTCCGTCTCGCTCATGGCGACCAGTGGACCTCACCCGGGTCGTCTTGCCAAACCAGTTCGAACCGATGCTCTTCGTGCCCGGCGACGGCTGGGAACCGACCGGCATCGTGTGCCATCGTGACGAGGACGGCGACGATGGGGAGTCGAGTGCCCCGCCAGGTTGCCGAGGGACAGGGGAGGAGCACGATGAGTGACATCGTCAAGGTCGGGGTCATCGGCTGCGGGCTGATGGGCGCGGGCATCGCCGAGGTGAGCGCCCGGGCCGGCAAGGAGGTCCTCGTCGTCGAAGCCGATGCGGACCGCGCGGAGGCCGGTCGGCAGCGCTTGCAGGCGTCGCTCGAGCGCGCCGAGACGCGCGGCAAGATCGCGAGTGCCGCCGACGTGCTCTCCCGGATCCAGGTGGTCACCGACCTCGAGGCGGTCGCCGACCGGGATCTCGTCGTGGAGGCGATCATCGAGGCCGAGCGACCGAAGTGCGAGCTGTTCACCCGCCTCGACCAGATCGTCACCTCCCCGGACGCGATCCTGGCGTCGAACACCTCCTCGATCCCGATCATGAAGCTGGCCGTCAGCACCGCGCGGCCCACCCACGTCCTGGGCGTGCACTTCTTCAACCCCGTACCGGTGCTGTCGCTGGTCGAGCTGGTGCCGTCGCTGCTGACGGCGCCGGAGGTGACCGAGCGAGCCCGGTCGTTCGTGCAGGACGACCTCGGCAAACGGGCCATCGACTGCCAGGACCGGGCAGGGTTCGTCGTGAACGCGCTGCTGATCCCGTTCGTCCTCTCGGCGATCCGGATGCTCGAGTCGGGGTTCGCCTCGGCCGAGGACCTCGACGAGGGCCTGGTGCGCGGCGCCGCGCATCCGCAGGGACCGCTGGCCCTGGCCGACCTCATCGGGCTGGACACCACCAAGGCGATCGCCGACTCGCTCTACCAGGAGTTCAAGGAGCCGCTCTACACGGCGCCTCCACTGCTCCAGCGGATGGTCGACGCCGGGCTGCTGGGCCGCAAGACCGGGCGCGGGTTCTTCACCTACGGCTGAGGGCCCACGTAGGTGCCGCGGCCGGTCGGCAACGGCAGGTCGAGCGTCGTGCGGATGCCGGGCGCCGCGACGCGAACGTCCGGGATCGCGTTCACGATCCGTCCGCACGCGGCCACGATCGCGGCGTGGTTGTGGTCGCCGTGCTCGCTGCTGGGGACGATGTCCACGACGTAGTTGGGCTCACCGGTGATCTCGACTCGGTACGAGCCGCCGCCGGCTGAGGGTCGGGCCCAGTCCGGACGCAGGTCGTCGCGGGTCCGGGTGACGTGCTCGACGACGATCGCAGGGTGCCCGGCCGCCATCCCGCTGATCGAGAAGTGCAGCGCCGCGATGGTGCCCTTCTCGATGGTGCCGGCAGCGATCTCGTAGGTCTCCGGGGCCGGTTCGGCCTCCCAGAACTCCACGATCTCGTCGACCTCGATGCCCAGTGCCGCGGCCATCATCCGGATCGCGGTGCCCCAAGCCAGGGCCAGTACGCCGGGCAGGAACAGCAGCGGAACCGAATCGACCGGGTGGCCGAAGCCCATCAGGTCGAACATCACCTCGGTGCCGTCGTACGTCGCGTAGTCGGCGAGCTCGTAACAGGTGATCTGCTCGATGCGCTGGCAGGTGCTCGCGAGCGCCAGCGGCACCAGGTCGCTGGCGAAACCCGGATCGACCCCGGTGATGTAGACGCTCGCGTTCCCGGCGAGGGCGGAGGCCTCGACCTTGTCGATGACCTTCTCCGGCATGGTGCCCCAGGGGAACTGCAGGGTGCCGGGCGCGGAGCCGACCACGTCGATGCCGGCTTCGAGCAGGGCGCGCACGTCGTTGGTGGCCTCGACCGGGCGGGTGTCGCCCATGGCGCAGTAGACGGCGCACTCGGGTCCGGCTGCGATCAGGGCGTCCAGGTCGGCGACGGCGGTGATGCCGGTGACGATCTCGACTCCGGCGAGCTCGCCGGCATCCTTGCCGACCTTCCCCGGGTTCGAGGTGGAGACGGCCACGAGGTCGAAGCGCGGGTCGGCGATGAGCTGGCGCAGGGTGAGCCTGCCGGCGTTGCCGGTACCGACCTGGGCGACGCGGATCGTCATGGAGTCTCCTGAATTGGAACGTGTTCTACTTTGGCGAAAATCACGTTACCCTGCCCGGCATGGGACGTGTAGACGGAAAGGTCGCCCTGATCAGCGGCGGCGCACGCAACATCGGTGCGGCCAGCGCCCGGATGCTGGTGGCCGAAGGCGCCAAGGTCGTGATCGGTGACCTGCTCGATCACGAGGGTGCAGCGCTGGCCGAGGAGCTGGGCGACGCTGCTCGCTACGTCCACCTCGACGTCACCTCGGACGAGGACTGGCGCAGCGCCGTCGCGTTCGCCGTCGCGGAGTTCGGCTCGCTCACCGTGCTCTTCAACAACGCCGGCATCTTCAACGGTGGCCAGCTCCAGCGCTACAAGACCGAGCAGTGGCAGCAGATGCTCGACGTGAACCTGACCGGCGCCTTCCTCGGGATGCGGGCGGCGGCCGACGCGATCATCGCCGCCGGAGGCGGCTCGATCATCAACACCTCCTCGATCGAGGGCCTGCGCGGCACCCCGTGGGCACATGGCTACGTAGCCTCCAAGTGGGGCCTGACCGGCCTGACCAAGTCGGCGGCGATGGAGCTCGCGCCCCAGGGTGTCCGGGTCAACTCGATCCACCCCGGCCGGATCAGTACGCCGGCCACCGACCAGATGCCCGAGGGGCTGATCCCGATCCCGCTGGGCCGACCGGGACTGCCCGAGGAGGTCGCGGCCTTCGTCGTCTTCCTGGCCAGCGACGAGTCGTCGTTCTCCACGGGATCCGAGTTCGTCGTCGACGGGGGCACCGTCATGCACATCCCGACGAACTTCTAGGAAGCCCACACCCGGACGGGCAACGGCCAGATCATGCGGTCCCGGCCCGGGCGGCGTTGTGAGCAGCGTCACCAGCGCAGCGCGGATCGAGGCGCCGAGCGGCTGGTGGATGTTTGGAGTGCGGTGATCCGGGCATCGCGGTGAGATGCCCACAGACCGGTACGTGCTGGGACCCGTCATCGGTAGGGGCGGGATGGCCGACGTGCACCGAGCCACCGACCGGCTGCTCCATCGTGAGGTAGCGGTCAAGGTCCTGCGGCCCACCTCGACCAGCGAGACCGAACGAGCCCGCTTCGCCGGCGAGGCTCGCACACTGGCGGTGCTGAACCACCCCGGACTGGTGACCCTGCTGGACGCCGGCTTCGACGATGACCAGCCGTTCCTGGTCATGGAGCTCATCGAGGGCCCGACGCTGGCGCGCCGGATCCAGGAGGACGGTCCGATGCCTCCGGCCGAGGTGGCGGTCATCGGTGCCCAGCTGGCCGACGCACTCGCGTGTGCGCATGCCGCCGGGATCGTCCATCGCGACGTCAAGCCGAGCAACATCCTGGTGCGTGCCGACGGGAGCGCGGTACTGACCGACTTCGGGATCGCGCGCCTGCTCGACAGCGCCGACCAGCACACCAACCCGGGCGACACGATCGGCTCGCCGGCGTACCTCTCGCCCGAGCAGGTGACCGGCGCGGCCCCGACCCCCGCCGTCGACGTCTACTCCCTCGGACTGGTCCTGCTCGAAGCCCTCACCGGGCTGCGCTCCTACTCGGGGCCGCCCATCGAGGCTGCCCTGGCGCGACTCACGACCCCACCGGTCATCCCCGGGTCACTGGAGGTGTTCTGGCGTGACCTCCTCACCCGGATGACCCGGCGCGAGCCGACCGAGCGCCCGAGCGCGCGCGAGGTCCTGGCCACGCTGGACGGCACAGCGTCCGAGCGCACTGCTGTGCTGGTGCCTCGGCTCGACGAGGCCCGGCTGCCGCGCAGGCAGAGGTGGGGAGCACTCGTGGGCGCGGCGGCGGTCCTCGCAGTGATCCTCGGCGGTGCCGGGTTGGTCCTCACCGGGCCTGACAAGGTAGCCGCCGGCACGCCTGCCCTCCCGACCGGTGCTGCCAGCCTGACGCCCACCCCGACGCCGACACGGTCACGGTCACCGAAGCCCGCCCCGAGACGGACGTACTCGACGCCTGTCATGCTCACCGGCCACGGGCGCAAGCACGGACCGGATGCCGGCAAGCAGGGCAAGCAGAAGAAGCACGGACACTGACCGCGATCAGCAGGGTGTAGCGAAGGCTGGTCTGGCTCGCGATGACGCTTCCGTTTTTTGGCCATCGGCTCGTTGGTGCGCTTCGCTTCGACGTTACTCTTTTCGCGGCGCTCCAGGGGCGAGGCGAACGCACGTACCGAGAGGACCACGATGGAGCTGTACGACGTCATGAGGACCACGGCCGCCGTCCGGGAGTTCACCGACGACCCGCTGCCCGACGAGGTCCTGCGGACCATCCTCGACAACGCACGGTTCGCACCCAGCGGCGGCAACCGCCAGGGTGCCCAGATCCTGGTGATCCGCGATCGTGGCACCCGCGAGGCCCTGGTCGGGCTCACCGTTCCGGGTGCCCGCCGGTACACGGCGCAGGTCCTGGCCGGCGAGGTCCCCTGGAACCCGGTCCGGCCGACGGGCCTGAGCAAGGAGCAGATCGCGGCGACTGAGGTCCCGGACAGGTTCACCGAGCCGCTGCTCCGGGCCGCGGTCGTGCTCGTGGTGTGCGTCGACCTGTCGGCGGTCGCCGCCATCGACCAGGAGCTCGACCGGATCGGCCTGATCAGCGGCGCGTCGGTCTACCCGCTGGTCTGGAACATCCTGCTGGCGGCGCGCAACGAGGGGTTCGGCGGGACGATCACCACGATGGCGGTCGCCGAGGAGCCGGCGATCAGGACGCTCCTCGGGATCCCGGACCACTACGCGGTTGCGTGCGTCGTACCGATGGGCAAGCCTGTTCGTCAGCTGACGAAGCTGACCCGGGCCGCGGTCGACGACCTCGCACGGCTCGAGAACTGGACCGGAGGACCCCTGTCATGACCGAGATCGACCTGGCAACGGTGGACGCCGAACGAGCGCGGATCCGCGAGGAGTACCTGAACGATCCCGCGTCCCGCCCACCCTCGACCGCCCGCGGCCTGCACCACTTCGCGATCGTCGCCCGCGACGTCGAGGAGACCGTGCGCTTCTACCAGGGGCTGCTCGGGTTCCCGCTGACCGACATCTTCGAGAACCGTGACTACCAGGGGTCGAACCACTTCTTCTTCGACATCGGCAACGACAACCTGATCGCCTTCTTCGACTTCCCGGGCCTGGACGTCGGCCCGTACGCCGAAGTCCTCGGTGGGCTGCACCACGTCGCGATCTCGGTCGAGCCAGAGCGGTGGGCCGAGCTCAAGGACCGCCTGAGCGAGGCCGGTGTGGAGTACCAGAGCGAGAGCGGGACCTCGATCTACTTCCGCGACCCCAACGGCGCCCGACTCGAGCTCATCGCGGACCCGCTGGGGGAGATGTACGGCACCAAGGTGCTCTGAGCGCCTCCCCGGGCGTACACTGGGCGCATTACCAGTCGACGAGCCGTCGGGGCTCGTTGCGTGGATCCCTCGTGGATCCTGCGGACTGAGTCGCGTCCGGAGCAGGCTTCCTACCCGCTCTCATCGGACGTCCGAACAGCACTCCTGAGGAGGAGCCTGTGGCTCGATCGAGCCAGCGCCGTCAAGGTGCCCGTCGTCCCGCTACCCAGGGGCGTCCCCGCAACAACCGCTCCGAGGGCGGTCTCATCCCGCAGCTGGCTCGCGCCGTGCGCGAGGTCGAAGCAGCGGTCGAGCGCGGCCGCATCGCC
Organism: Marmoricola sp.; assembly: GCF_025965215.1. Lineage (GTDB taxonomy): Bacteria > Actinomycetota > Actinomycetes > Propionibacteriales > Nocardioidaceae > Marmoricola. Next base: position 5,715 of record NZ_JAOPXI010000172.1, on the reverse strand, counting down.
GCGTCGACCCGCACCAAGTACCAGGTCGTGGCCCTCCTCGTGCGTGAGGAGCGGAGCCGGATCAAGACCGACGAGTCCCTCAATGACAGCCGTCGCGCCGACCAGCTGCGCCGCCTCGACGGCATCGCGACCATCCTGGCTACCACGGCAGCCCGGGACAGCTCGTTCTTCCAGCTGCTCGCCGAGGACGCCCGCATCGACGACGACGCCCGCGCGCTGCTGCGCAGCATCCGGGAGGCCGCGAACCTGGAGGTCGAGCCCGAGGCCGAGGAGCCCCCGGCAGCTCCGGTGGCTGCGGTCGAGAGTGAACGCCGCGTCGTGCCGCAGGCTGTCGTGGCCCGCCAGCTGGCCAACCCGTTCCTGGCTCCGGACTTCTCCGCTGCCCGTGCCAACAAGCCTCGCGGCAGCGAGCTCGCCCGCTGGGAGCTGCTCGGCCCGCTGTTCCGCGCCTTCGAGCAGGCCGACGGCGGGACCCCGGCCTGCATGCCACTGCCCGAAGCGGTCTCGCTGCAGGCCCCGGGCGACCTCGAGCTGATGCCGCACCAGGCCAAGCTGATCGCCTCGGCGGCCGCCGGCCACCGCACGTTCCTGCTGGCCGACGAGCCCGGTCTCGGCAAGACAGCGCAAGCCCTGCTGGCAGCCCAGGCGGCCAAGGCCTACCCGCTGCTCGTCGTCGTGCCCAATGTCGTGAAGACCAACTGGGCCCGCGAGGCCGAACGGTGGACCCCGAAGCACCCGGCGACCGTGATCCACGGTGACGGTGAGTCGATCGACGGCTTCGCCGACATCATCATCGTGAACTACGAGGTGCTCGACCGGCACGTGGGCTGGCTCCAGGCCCTGGGGTTCCGCGGCATGGTCGTGGACGAGGCGCACTTCATCAAGAACAAGAGCTCCCAGCGCTCCCAGCACGTCCTCGAGGTCGCCGAGAGCATCCGCAAGCGGACCGCCCGACCGCTGCTGATGGCCCTGACGGGAACGCCGCTGATCAACGACATCGACGACTTCCGGGCGATCTGGCAGTTCCTGGGCTGGATCGACGACAAGAAGCCGATGGCCACCCTGATGGACAGCCTCGAGGAGAACGGCCTGACCCCGCTGGACCCGGGCTTCTTCCCGGCAGCACGTCGTTCGGTGATCGACCTCGGCATCGTCCGGCGCCGCAAGGTCGACGTGGCTGCGGACATCCCGGCGCGCCGGATCGCCGACATCCCGGTCGAGCTCGACGGCGAGGCCGGACGCTCGATCCGCGAGGCCGAGGCCGAGCTCGCCCGGCGCCTGGTCGCCCGCTACGACAGCGCCCTGGCTACTCGCCACTCCGGGCAGACCGTCGAGGGCATCGACCACGAGCTCGTACGCCGGGTTGCCGGCTGGGAGCGCGAGGACACCGACGAGAGCACCGAGAACGTGTTCGGCCTGATGCGCCGGATCGGTCAGGCCAAGGCAGGCCTGGCGGCGGACTACACAGCCCAGCTCGCGCGCAACGTCGGCAAGGTCGTCTTCTTCGCCAAGCACATCGACGTGATGGACACCGCCGAGAAGACGTTTGCGAAGCAGGGGATCCGGTACTCCTCGATCCGTGGCGACCAGACGCCGAAGGTGCGCGAGAAGAACATCGACGCGTTCATCAACGACCCCGACGTCGCGGTCGTGGTGTGCTCGCTGACCGCCGCCGGGGTCGGTCTGAACCTCCAGGTCGCCTCGAACGTCGTCCTGGCCGAGCTGTCCTGGACGGCTGCCGAGCAGACCCAGGCGATCGACCGGGTGCACCGGATCGGCCAGAGCGACCCGGTGACCGCCTGGCGGGTGATCGCCGCCCAGACCGTCGACACCCGGATCGCCGAGCTCATCGACAGCAAGGCCGGGCTGGCGGCACGTGCGCTGGACGGCTCGGACACCGACGTCGTCTCCTCGGTCGACCTGCAGCTCGAGGCGCTGGTCGCGCTGCTCACCGCTGCCCTCGAAGCGCGTTAGTCGAGCACCCAGGTCAGACGCACCGCCGGATCGGGTTCGTAGCTGCACGCGAGGCCGGTACGCACGGCGCTGCGCAGGTGAGCAGCCAGGTCTGCGTCGATCGTCGCGATCCGGTCGATCGCGGCGGTGATCGCCTTCTTGACCGCGACCCGGGCTCGCTCCTCGCTCGACCCGGTCGTGCGCGGTCGTCCCCCCAGGCCTGCGGCTCGGCCGAGCTCGTCGAGCAGGGCCTGGCGTTCAGCCCGCGTCGCTGTGGCCCGGCCCTCGTCCGCCCAGGCCTCCGCCTCGGCCAGCTCGTCGTCCAGGTCACGAAGCCGCTCGCGGTAGGCGGCGAGCGCGCGCCGGTCTGTGAGCTCACCCAGTCCGCTCTCGACCACGACCGGGCCGCCGCCACCGGCCAGGTCGAGCGCACTGATCTCGCAGCGCGGCCGCCGGACCAGCTCGCGCAGGTAGCCGAAGCCGCGCAGTGCGGGCACCGCCGTGGCCTGCGATCCGATCCGCCAGAGTCCACCCGGCTCCTGGTGCAAATGCGCTGATCCCGAACCGACGGCTGCCTCGGCGGGACGCCGGGCGCGAAGGAGGCGGTCGCGCCATCGCGCCGCGCCGATTCGTTCGTAGGTGTGCAGCGCCCGATCACGCGCCTGCGCCGCTTCGTCGTCACGACCCAGGACCGCCCAGGCCCGGGACAGCGTGTCGTCGGTGGTGCCATGGAACATCACCGCGCCGCCGTTGATGACGGCGCGGTCGGCGTACGGGGACAGGAGCCGGGAGGCGGTCTCGATCAGGTCGCGATCATCAAGGGCCAGCGCGACCTCCAGGACGCACTGGAGGATCAGCAGCCAGTTCACGTCCTGCGGCAGCTCGTCGAGCGCAGTGCCACCGAATGCCGCGACCAGTGCGCCGGCGCGGTCCGGCCGTCCGGCGCCGATCCACAGGTACGCCGCCTCGGCGTACAGGGCGATCGTGCCTTCGGCCAGCGCCAGTGTCTCGCACTCCTGGGCCTGCTGCTCGGCCAGCGGTTCGTCACCGGCGATCACGACGGCGTACGCGGCCATGGCCTGGAGCACCATCCACGCGTCGGGGACGAACGCGCGTTGGGCGGCGTCGGTCGCGACCGCGATCAGCCGGGTGGCGGTGTCGCTCCGGCCGAGCAGGATGTCGTGCATGAGCCGGCGCGAAGCGGCGAAGAACATCGCCTTCGCGGACTCCTCGCCAAGGAGCTCGAGGGCGCGAAGCTGGCGGTTCATGCCGGTCACGTCGAGCTGCTCGCATGCCACCTGCAGCCCCCAGAGATGGGCCTGAAGTCGCGCATCAGGCTGCACGACGTGCGCCGCGACCTCGTCCAGCTCGGCGGCGAGGCGGACCCGGACGTCCAGGTCGCCGGGCCCCCAGTGCGCGGCGAGCGAGGCGTCCAGGGCGTCGGCCAGGAGGACGGGGTCGCCCGACTCCCTGGCGGCGGCGACCGCCTCGTCGGCGAACCCGGCCCCGCGAGCTGCCTGGCCGGCGTAGACCCAGCACCGGGCCAGGGCGGCGGCGAGACGGCAGCGGTCGGCGCGATCGGTGGTGCGGACCAGGACGTCGTACAGCAGGGCCGGCAGGCGGCCTGGTTCCGGGCCGAAGATCTGGACCGAGGCCGCTCCGAGGGCCGCCCGGGTCCAAAGGATCAGGTCAGCTGCCTCCCGCGCCAGCAGCGCTGCCTCGCCGTAGAGCCGAGCAGCCTCGGCTCCCCGACCGGCGGCGCGTTCGGTGTCCGCGCGGTCGAGGAGCTCGACGGTGCTCGTCACGTCGGGGCTGAGCGGGTCAGGCACGACGCCATCGTAGGTTCACGGCCGGAGCAGGGTGACGGTCTCGGCGTGCCGCTTCTGCTGGTCCTCGTCCCAGTCCCCGGTGCAGTACACCGCGAACTCGACGATCGTCGAGCCGACGACATCGGCCCGGATCATCTCCCGGCAGTACCAGCGCTGGCCGGCGTCCTCCCAGCGCTCCTCGAACTCGATCGTGAAACCCCGGTCGGTCGGGTCGACCCGTTCGACGTGGACGGTGCCCGGGCACGGGTGACCGTGGCGCCGGATGCTCATCGCGTCGGTGGCGTTGTCGGCCTGGAGCCGCCACAGCGGCAAGGTCGCGTCGAGGAAGACGTCCGGGGCGAAGAGCCCGTCGGGTGCGACACCCGTCTCCAGGTAGGTGATCAGGTTGGCGACCGCGGTGGTCGCGTCCGGGCGGCTGGTCGTCGTGGTCATGCCGATGCACCGGCTTGGGCCATGTTGGCGCCGATGACAGCCATCGTCGCCTCGAGCTCGGTGGTCGGGCTGAACTCCACGATCGTGCTCCCGCCGGTGACCAGCGGAAGGTGCCCGGCCGGCGCGTAGTAGGCGTCCCCGGCGCAGTAGGTCTCCTCGTGATCGGGCCAGCGGAACGTGATCTGGCCGCTGGTGACGAAGCCCCAGTGGGGGCACTGGCACCGGTCGTCGGGCAGGCCGGTGAACAGGGGCGCCGGGTCGACGTCCGCCTTGTAGGTCTCGAAGGCGACGGTGTACTCATCGAGTGCCGCGTAGCGGCCCTCGATGACCTCCTCGTCCACGGCGACGGGGGTGGAGATACGGTTGGCGCTGGGCATGATGTCCTCCTGGGTTGATGACGGATCGGTCATCCCTCAGGCGTGACGTCGCGCCTCACATCGTGACGTGGCCGTGAACCGGCCCCGCGATCAGCCGACGGGGTCGTCGGTCCGGTCAGCCAGGGCGCGCTCGACCTTGTCGCGGATGTCCGGTGCGTCGAGGATCAGGTGACGGAACGCGTGCCCCTCGATCACCAGCGCGTGCACGGCCGAGGTGGCCACGACGCTTGCGGTCCGCGGGATGCCCTTGAGCAGGGCGATCTCCCCGAAGAAGTCGCCGGCCTTCATGGTGGCGATGACCTCGTCCCCCTGGGTGACCGTGGCGGAGCCCTCGATCATCACCACGAACTCCTGGCCGTCGGCACCTTCGGTGGCCAGGACGCGGCCCTCGCGCAGGTCGATCTCGGTGGCGATGCCGGCCACCTGGGTGACCTCGGCCGACGTGCAGTCGGCGAACAGCGGGAGAGACCGGATCAGCTCGGCCTTGGCGTCGCGGTGCAACCTCATGGCAGGCAACCTAGACCCGGGCGCATGTCGCTGTCTGCAGTCCCGGTGATTCATCCCGCTTTGGGGCCTCAGCGGCGCAGTGCGTAGTCCAGCGGGCACGGGCCGTCGGCGCGTGCGACGCCGCCGATCTGCGCCGGGACCGGTTGCGGGTACGACGTCCATCCGGCACGCAGCTCGTAGGTCGCGAGCAGGTCGATGACCGCCGTGCTCATCGCGGCGAGCGAGAACGGCTGGGCCGGACAGGAGTGCTTGCCGTGGCCGAACGCCGTGACCAGGGCCGGTGAGGCAAGTGTGCTGGTGTCCGCGAGGCGGTTGCGGTTCCAGCGCTCGGGTCGCCACTCGGCAAGTCCCGGACCGGCCGTGGTGTTGGTCAGGGGCAGCAGCGTCGCGATGGTCGCGCCGGGGGAGACCAGGTAGGTCTGGTCACCGTCGTCGAAGGCGACCTCGGCGAGCACCGTTCGCCCCATGATCGAGCGCTGGGCCAGTCGCGTCGACTCGAGCGCGCATCGGTCCGCCAGCTCCCGATCACCGGCGACGACGGCGGCCTGGGCGTCGGGGTGCTCGACCAGGTCGACCAGCGCCCAGCCCAGCGCCGAGGCCAGGTTCGACATCGAGGC